>JBOHHE010000252.1:0-21869 GCA_050700355.1 Pseudonocardiaceae bacterium | reverse complement strand
CGGAGGACCAGAGTCATGAGCGCAGCTCGATCACCGTCTTGCCGATGCGGATCGGGACCCCGGGCGGGACCCTCGTTGGTCCGGTGACCTTAGCCCGGTCCAGATAGGTGCCGTTGGTGGATCCCAGGTCCTCCAGAAACCAGTCGTTGTCCTGAAACCCGAGACGGGCATGCCGGGTGGACGCGTAGTCGTCATCCAGCACCAGGGTGGAGTCATCGGCGCGGCCGATGAGGATGGGTCGGCCGTCCAGCGAGATTCGGGTACCCGCCAGCGCGCCCGCAGTCACCAGCAGTTGGCTGGGAGCGCTCCCGCCACGCGGAGCTCGCATCCGCCGGGGCACCGGGAAGCTGGCGCGCAGTCCCGAAGCTGCGGACAGATCGGCGCGCAGCACGCGTAGTGCGGCAACCACAAACATCCAGAGCAGTATGAGAAATCCTGCTCTGGTCAGCTGGAGCACCAACTCCTGCACGCTGGGTTCGTCTCTTCTAGGTTCGTAAGGGTCTCTTCGTCAATCGGCTCAACCTGCCGGCTCAGCCTTGGGCACGGAAGACAAGCGAAGAGTGTCCCACCCGGATCACGTCGCCGTCGACGAGCTGCCAGGTTTGTACCGGGGTGCCGTTGACCGTGGTGCCGTTGGTGGAGCCCAGGTCGGCAAGCATCGCCACCTGGCTATCCCAGGTGATCTCCAGGTGGCGGCGGGACACCCCCGTGTCGGCCAGCCGGAATTGAGCGTCTTGGCCCCGGCCCACCACGTTGCTACCCTCGATCAGTTGGTAGGCCCGGTTCGACCCGTCGTCCAGGTGCAGCGATGCGGTGAGCGAGCGTGGGCCGGTCTGCACGGCGGGGGGTGCGTAGCCTCGGGCGCCCGGGTCGGCCGGATAGCCTGGCTGTTGGCCACCATAGTTGTAATTCTGCTGCTCGCCGTAGACATTGCCGCCCTGGCCACCGTAACCCTGGCCACCGTAGTTCGGATCCGAGCCCTGGTCGTAGCCGTACGCCGGTGGGGCACCACCGTACTGGGCGTAGTTCTGTTCGCCGTAGACATTGCCGCCCTGGCCGCCGTAGTTCGGATCCGCGTTCTGGCCAGGGGCCTGCTGGCCGTGTCCGTAGCTGGAGTCGTAGCCGTAGCCGGCCTGGCCGTAACCATCGTAGGGCTGGCCATAGTTCTGACCCTGGGCCTGCTGGCCCTGCGGGTAGTTCGGGTCGTAGCCGTAGTGGTTCTGCTGGGCGTCGTGGTCGTACTGTCGGCCGTAGTTCTCCTCGGGGCCGTAATTGCCCTGGCCCCGACGATCGTCCTCGGGGTACTGACCCGGTTGCTGGCTCATGGCTCGGTCTCCTGCGGTACGAGATGCGTCGGGGTCCACTGAAGAGCTGGTGCGGAACTGTCCAGTATGCAGCGTCTCAGACCGCTCCAGGTTTACGATGACATCTCCGTAGGTATCCCACGCATGTTCGTCGACGTGTTCCCGGATGCAGTCTTGAAGTAGCGCGATCACCCTCTGCTCGTCGCCAGCGAGCCGATCGTGATCAGCTGCTCCGAGTGTCACGGTATAACGGTTCGGAGCGAGCACTCGGCCCCCCATCAGCGGACGTACGTTGTCCTCGGTCTCCCGCTGCAGTCCCTGAGCGACCTCCTGTGGCACCACACCGCCGCCGAAGACCCGCGCGAAAGCGTCACCGACCATACCTTGCAGTCGACGTTCGAACCGCTGTGCCTTACCCACGGCGACCTCCTCTCGCCCTGATGCGCTCCGGTCACCTGGCCGTGCGCGGGATCGTGTTCCCTCGATCGTATCGGGCGAAGCGCCAGACCCCCCTGACATCGCGTACCTCGGTCGTCTGCGTGCTAGGCTCCATCGGTCGCTCGGGCGAGTGGCGGAATGGCAGACGCGCACGGTTCAGGTCCGTGTGTCCGTAAGGACGTGGGGGTTCAACTCCCCCCTCGCCCACCCAGTTTGTACCTCTTCAAGTACCACCAACCCCGCCACCGGTGAGAGGTACAGATGTACGCACGGGATCTGGCGCTGTTTCTACGAGCGCTGCTGCGGTCGCCGCATGAGGTCGGCGCCATTGCTCCCAGCTCGGCCGTGCTCGGTGACCAGCTCGCCATAGTGGTACCCTGCACCGAGGATGCGGTCATCGTGGAACTCGGGGCGGGTACCGGGGTGGTGACAACCCGAATCGACACTCGTCGTTCGTCGACGTCGACGTTGCTCGCCTTCGAGCGAAACCCCCTGCTCGCGAACGAGGTTCGGCGCCAGGTGCCTGGTGCGCTGGTGATTGCCGACGATGCGCGGAACTTGCGCGTCCACTTGGAAGAGCGCGACCTCGGCACGGTCGACGCGGTGGTGTGCGGGTTGCCCTGGGCCAACTTCTCCGACCAGGAGCAGAGCGAGCTGTTGGACGCGATCACCGGTGTGTTGGGGCCCGAAGGGGTCTTCACCACGTTCGCCTACGTACACGCGCTCGCCTTGCCGTCGGCTCGGCGCTTCCGCGGTGCGCTCACCACTCGGTTCGGCCAAGTCGCGCGGACCCCGACGGTGCTGCGTAATCTTCCGCCCGCCATCACCTACGTCTGCCGCGCACCGCTGCGCGGCCGGTAGTGAAGCTCGGTCGGCGGATTACACGATGGGACGCAGCGGACGGGTGTCGCAGGGTCCGTGCCTTCCAGCTCGGACCAGGCGCCCGCGAGCCGGAGGACCAGCTTCGCGAGGATCTCGGGTGGGAGGGTGAAGGGCACCCGCAGAGGGTTGTTGTGCCTACCGCTGCTCGTCAAGGGATCCTGAGAGCAGTCACCGTCAGGCGGCCACCGACTGGGCGATGCTCTCGTAGACCGTGTATTCGCCCGGCCGGAACGTGCGGGTGGCCTGCCGGAAGCGCCAGCTGAAGGACGGCCACAGCGCGGTGTTATGGCCTTGGGCGTCGAGATACCAGCTGGCACAGCCTCCTGCGCTCCACACCGTCCGGCCCATCCGGGACTGCATGTGGTGGTTGTACGCGGCCTGCGCCTGCGGCCGGACCTCCACCGCGGCAGCACCGCTGCGACGCAGGTAGCGCAGCGCATCCAGGGCATAGGTCAGCTGGGATTCGATCATGTAAATCATCGAACTGTGGCCGAGCCCGGTGTTCGGGCCGACCAGGATGAACAGGTTAGGGAACCCGGCCACGGTCGTGCCGCGGTGGGCCTGCGCCCCGTCCGACCACACCTGCGCCAGGGTGGCGCCCTCGCGGCCCCGAATCCGAGAGGCGATCGGCATATCGGTGACGTGGAAGCCGGTGCCGAAGATGATGGCGTCCACCTCGCGGCGGGTCCCATCGGCGGCCCGGACCCAGTTCGGCCCGGCTTCGGCGAGCTTCGAGGCCACGACGTCCACATTCGGCTTGCTCAGCGCCGGCAAGTAGTCGCTGGAGAGCAGGATGCGCTTGCAACCCAGGATGTAGTCAGGGGTGAGCCGAGCTCGCAGGACCGGGTCGGGCACCTGGCGGCGCAGCTGCGCGCGGGCGACCAACTCGACCGCTTTGAGTAGCCGAGGAGTGCTCGTGAAGCCCGGCACGAGCAGTTCCCGGCTCCAGTAGATCCCCGCCCGCACCAGGCGCTGCAGGCTGGGTGCCGCGCGATACAGCGTGCGTTCGATGCCGCTGTTCTTCCGGTCGGTGTGCGGCAGGATCCAGGGTGGAGTGCGCTGCAGGAGCATCAGCGACGCGACCGCAGGCTGGATCCGCGGGACGAACTGGATGGCCGAAGCGCCGGTACCGACCACGGCCACCCGCCGACCCCGGACGTCGTAGTCGTGGTCCCACCGGGCCGAGTGGAATACCGTGCCCTGGAAGGAGTCGAGCCCTGGAATGTCCGGAATGGACGGCTCCGAGAGTGCGCCCGCCCCGCTCACCAGCACATCGCAGCTCAGCTCACCACGGCTGGTGAGCACCCGCCAGCGGCGATCGGCGTGGTCCCAGGAGGCATCGAGTACCTCGTGGTTGAACCGGATATGTGGCCGCACTCGGTAGCTGTCGGCGCAGTGCTTCAGGTAGTCCCAGATCTCCCGCCGGCTGGAGAAGCTCCGACTCCAGGAGGGATTGAGTTCGAAGGAGAAGGAGTAGAGATGCGAGGGCACGTCGCAGGCGCAACCCGGGTAGCTGTTGTCCCGCCAGGTGCCGCCGACGTCGCCGGCTCGCTCGAGCACCACGAAGTCGGTCATTCCCTGGTTGCGTAGTCGGATCGCCATCCCCAGTCCGGCGAAGCCGGTGCCGATGATGACGACGTGATGGTGCGTCTTCTCGTTCATGTGCCCTCCCGGCTCCGTGGGGTGTTACCTGCGGTAGATGTTACCACCGGTAACGCTGTGGCTGCTAACCGTGCTCAGACCACTGAAATGGGCCGAAATGAACTTGGCTGACCAGTCACCGCGTCATGAGCACCGTCGGCCGCGTCCTCCGCATCGCTGGTCGCCTCTGCGCCGTTGCATCCAGATGAGGCCATACGGCAGTAGGCCTTATCGCACGCCGCGGTCCACTGCTGCGGCGAATCGTCCTTCACGGCGATGGGAGAGCGCGTCTCGTGGCACAGGAATCGCTTGCGCAGGACCACCGAGCTTTCGTCAACACTGGTGACCTCGCTGGGGACGTCGAGGTCCTGTGTGCACCGGAGCACCTGGCGCAGGCCGCTGTCGGCGCACTGGACTGGTCCGGAACCGTCCTTCCTCCGGCGGCATTACTCGGCCGCCGGGTGGTGGTCGTTGCCGAATTGCGTCCCGAGGTACATGCCCAGCGCAAGGCTTGTGGTTGGGGCCCGGTGACCGACCGGGTGTCGGTGTCCACCTGGGGATGGCCCGAGATGGCGCGTGTGGCACCGCCTCCCGCCGTGCGGCTACACGGCATCCTGGCGCCTGCCCGCCACTGGCGTACCGGCCTGACCGCCGTGGCCCCGTTTCTCGGGATGTGCCCCACTGCGCTGCTGCTGCCCCCGGACGTCGCCAGAGATATACGATGCCTTGCGTACGCCGACCGTTACGGACCCACCATCGTGGCCGCCGCGGGACGCTATGACCCTGACGGCGTCGACGTGGTGCGGACTCCCCGTATCGGTTCATTCCCGGCCACCCCGCCGAACCCGCTCAGCCGGTGGTTACACGAACTGGTTTACGACCGGTTGCTCGGGCGACGCTGACCGGATCTGGAGTGCCATACCCGACTTTTCGGGCACAGGCGCCTCCGGCTATCAGCGGGCCTGATCAGGTACGTGTACGGGGAAAGCGGCATTTCTTGTATTTCAGGCCCGAGCCGCACCAGCAAGCTTGGTTGCGGCCAGGCGACCAGAGGGTCTCGTGGGGATTATTTCCCAGATGTTGCGCATAGCCTTCACGAATTTGTGGATCAGTTGGGTCACCGCCGAGGTGTAGCATAATCGGCGAACTCGTCGCCTGCGCCTGCCAGCAAGACCAAGTGGGTATGATCGTGCTCCGAGCACTGCTCCATCAGTAGGTCGACAAGGTTATCCAGGGCATCGTGCGGCAGGTCACGGCTGCGGCGTAGCCGGTGCCGCTGCCGGGCAAGGGTGAACATCACCTCCTTGGGCTCCTCGTCGACCGGTTCTCCTCACTGCGACTCCAGCATCTCTTGACGAGCCTGCCGCAAGCAGCGTCGCAGCCAGCCATTCCTCGGTGATCTGGGCACGCCGCACTCTTCCAGCGTCTCGCTGATGTAGAGCACAGCGTCGGCGCTCCGGGACAGCAACGGGCGCAGGGACTTCAGCTCGGCCATTGCCTCGTCTTCACGGCCAAGCCGCATTAACAGACCGGCGCGAAATGCTCGCGGATAGCCATAGTCCGGACTACGGTGGGCGTGGTATGCCGCAACGGCTCGATCGGCCAACACCATAGCCCCCGGCAGATCGTCAGCATGCTCGGTGATCTCAGCGCGAGGATCAGCGCATATCCTGTAGTAGCCTGCTCAGCCAGCTGATCCTGCTCGACCGCATTCACCAGCTTGGCGACGACGCTAAGCGGCTCGTCGGTCTTGCATGAGAGATGACCGTTCTCGTCAAGATCGTCAGTAGTCCAGTAGAAAGGACATACCATCGTACCGCCACCGAAATCGTGAGTCGTTGCTCCGGGTGTAGCCCCAGGTGCCACGGTGGGACGTCCGAAGCGGCTTCGGCAAGGCACTCGGCCGTCATGCCGATCCGAAAGTTGAGTTGTCCTTCAAAGCGCGCAGTAGGTCAGGGAGGTTATCGGATGATCTTTCCGAGGATGTCGAGGTCACGCGATGGGGCTTTCTGCTTGAGCTTGAGTTCGGGCTTCTTGCCCGGCAATGGGCCCGTGGCCTTCGCGATTCTCATACCCTTCCATGTCCTCACCATGATCTGATCAGCCCCGAACGGGGCGACCATATGAGTCTGGGAGGTGTGGTGGTGGAGCGGGTGGAGTTGGCGCACGTGATCAGCCAGCTGCGGCGGGAGCTGAGCGTGGCGATGCGGGAGGGTGCGGGTGAGGAGCTGCGGTTCGAACTGGGCCCGGTGGAGTTGGAGCTGACGGTGGCGGTAAGTAAGGAGGCGGGGCCGAACGCGAAGGTACGGTTCTGGGTGGTGGACCTGGGTGCGGACGCGAAGGTGGCGTCGCAGGCGACGCAGCGAATCACGCTGACGCTGGATCCCCGCCTCCGTGAGGCGCCGGGCAAGCCTCTGGTTTCCGGGTCGGAGCAGGTTGGCGAGCGTTAGAGTCCGCACCGTGGGTGACAGGCTGAGTCCGGCAGGTCGCGGGGTTGTGCCCGGTCAGGTCGTGGAGATTCTCGTCACTCTGGCTGGTGAGCCGGGACGGCGGGGCTCGGGGTACCGGGTGGGCCCGACGTCGGTGCTGACGGCGGCGCACGTCGTCGAGGGTGCGGCGGCGGTGCGGGTGCGCTTCGACGCCGATCTGCCCGGCGAGTGGACGGCCGAGGTGATCTCGTGCTGGGCCGACCGGCGCTCAGACTTGGCGGTGCTGACTATTGCGCCGCGTGCGGCGGAGCCGGCGGTGGCGGTGGCCCGGTTCGGTCGGATCGGTGGTGACCGGGCGGCGGTGCTGGCCGCGCGAGCGGTGGGCTTCCCCCGCTTCAAGCTGAAGACCGACGACGACGCGGCCCAGCTCCAGTACCGCGATTCACACCAAGCCGACGGGTCAGTGGCCGTGCTGTCCAACCGCCGCGAAGGCACCCTGGAACTCACCATCCCGCCACCAGAGCGCGATCCCGATCCCGATGTATCGCCGTGGGAGGGCATGTCCGGCGCCGCGGTCTGGGTCGGCGACCGCATCGTCGGCGTGATCGCCAGACACCACCGCTCCGACGGCCCGAACCGGCTGGCCGTCGCCCGCCTGGACCTTGCCTTCACCGGGCTCGACCAGGACCGGCGGGCAGAGCTGCGAACCCTGCTCGGCCTGCCCGACGTAGTGCCCGACGTGGTCCCGCCCTCGACGGGTGAGTGGGTGCGCACCGGCTACCAGGAGCAGGTCCGCGACATCGCCCCCTCCCCTCTGCTCGACCGCGACGCGGAACTCGACGAGCTGGTGGATTTCTGCGCCGGGGACCAGCCGTACGCCTGGTGGCAGGCCGGGCAGTGGGCAGGCAAGTCGGCGCTGATGTCCTGGTTCGTGCTACACCCGCCCGACGGGGTCGACGTGGTGTCGTTCTTCACCGACCGGGGGACCAGGCAGTCCGACAGCGACGCCTACACCGACGCGCTGATCGAACAACTCGCCGCTCTCGTCGGCGAGTCTCCGCCCAGATTGCTGACGGCCGGGGCTCGGCAGGGAATCATGTCGCGACTGCTTGAGGACGCTGCTGAGCGTGCTCGGGAGGCTGGGCGTCGGCTGTTGCTGGTAATCGACGGTCTCAACGAGGACAGCGGAGGCGTCGGTTCCGATCGGCGCAGCATCGCCTCTCGGCCGCCCTCCAGAGCACCACGCGAGGTGCGCGTCCTGGTCGCCAGCCGACCGCATCCCGGGATACCTGGCGACGTCAAGGGGGACCATCCGCTTCGAAAGATCATCCCACGGCAACTCGTCAATTCGAAGCACGCTCGCGACGTCGAGCGTCGTGCCAAGAACGAGCTGTCGTCTCTGCTCTTGGCTGGTTCGCAGCTTCAGCGCGAGGTGCTGGGGTTTATCACCGCAGCCAACGGTGGCCTAACACTGGACAACCTGGAAGAACTCACCCAACGGCCACCGTATGAGATCGAAAACTTGCTGGGTGGATTGTTCGGCAGTAGCGTCGGCAGCCGGATCAGCTCATTCGTTGATGGACATCCCGGAGAACGGGTGTACCTGTTCACGCACGGTACGCTGCGGCCTGTCGCTCAACAGATGTTCGGCAACGAATTGGCCATCTACCGCGACCGGCTGCACGTTTGGGCTGACAGCTACCGGCAACGGGGCTGGCCCGTCGACACACCGCAGTACCTGCTGCGCAGCTACCCACCTCTGCTGGACGGTGCCAGGGATCTGCTCCGTCTCGTCTCCTGCGCAACCGACCCGGTCCGTCATGACCGGATGCGTCGCCTGACCGGCGGCGATGTCCTCGCCCTCACCGAGATCCGCACCGCCCAACAGCGCATCCTCGCCCAACCCGACCCTGATCTCGCCAGCCTCGTGCTTCTCGCTGTTCAGCGAGACCACCTCATTGATCGCAACAGCAGCATCCCCACCGAACTGCCCGCTGTCTGGGCCATGCTTGGCCAACCCAACCGCGCCGAGGCCCTCGCCAACAGCATCCGCCGCCTGTCCCTGCGGGTGGATGCATTGGCCCGGGTCGCGGCCGCAGTGGCCGCTGGTGGTGACCATGATCGTGCCGCCCGCCTGCTCGGCGAGGCTAAAAAGCTCACCGCGCAGATCACCAAGCCAAACTCCAGGATGGAGCTGTTGGTAGGGGTCGCGCAGGCTGGTGGTGACCATGATCGGGCCGAAGCGCTCACCGGACAGATCACTGACCCGTACCTGCGGACGGCTGCGTTGGCCCGGGTCATGGAGGCGGTAGCTGCGGGTGCTAACCATGATCGGATTGCTCGGCTGGCTGACGAGGCCGAAGCGCTGACTGGACAGATCACTGACCCAGATCGCCGTGCGGCTGCGTTGGCCCGGGTCGCGGCAGCAGCGGCAGCAGTTGGCGACCATGAGCGTGCCGTTCAACTGCTCGGTGAAGCCGAGGTGCTCACCGAGCAGATCACCGACCCAGACCAGCAAGAGAGGGCAATGATCGAGGTCGCGGCGGCGGTGGCCGCCTGTGGGAGCCACGATCGTGCCGAGGCGCTCGCCAGTGAGATCACTGAACCTGACTGGCAGTGCTGGGCGTTGGGTGGCGTCGCAAAGACGGTGGCGACCTGCGGCGATCATGATCGTGCCGAGGCGCTCATCAAGAAATCGGATACGCGTACCAGTTGGCAGACGCGCTGGCCCAAGTTGCGGCGGCAGTGGCTGCTGGTGGTGACCATGATCGTGCCATTCGGCTGGCCGATGAGGCCGAGACGTTCTCTGTACAGATCAACTCGTACGGGCCGAGGACGAGAGCGTTAGCCGAAGTCGCGAAGGCGATGGCCACCATTGGTGACCATGATCGGGCTAAAGCATTCACCACTCAGATCGGCCCGCTCACCCGGGGTTCGGCGGTACGCGGTGTTGCGGCGATGCTGGCCGCCGCCAGTGACGATGACGCGGCCGAAGTGCTTACCAGATACATCACCGAGTCCGGCTGGGGAATGGGGGCATTGGGTGAGCTTGTGAAGGCGGCCGTTACCAGTGATTATGATCGGGGAGCTCAGCTAATCGGCGAGGCTGAGGCGCTCGCCAGGCGAATTGCCGATCCACGCTCGCGGAGGCGAGCGTTGACCTACATCTCAGAGGCAGCAGCCGCCGTGAGTGACCATGATCGGGCTGTTCGGCTGGCTGACGAGGTCGAAGCGCTTCCCACAATACCCCTTCGTCCTGGTGAGCAGAGTTCGTTGGGCCGAGTCGTGGAGGTGATGGCTGCTGGTGGCGACCATGATCGGGCCGAGGCACTCGCCAGGCGAATTATTGACCCGGACCGGCGGGCTGGAACGTTGGCCCGACTCGCGAGGATACTCGTGGAGACAGACAAGGAAACGTCACACGTTCCAGAACACGCACGCAGCAGCTCGCCGCTCATGGTTCGGGCTCGCCGCCTACTGGCTGCGGCGCTTGAGGCCGGTTCATGGATTGAGGTCGTTGCCAGTCTGGCGCGAATTGATCCAGTGGCTGTCAGCGTACTCGCTGACGAGGTGGAGAGACGTTGGGGGCTGGATTCTTCGAGCGGTTCTCGGGATGGTGGGGGCTCAGTGGTCGTGAAAGCTTCCAATGATCAGGTGTGGCATCTGTTTATCTCTTATGTCCGCGAGGATGTGGGCAGTGTTGATCGGTTGGTTCGCGTCCTGCGTGACCGTGGCGTTGAGGTGTGGTTAGACCGGGATGAGATCAAACCGGGTGCGCATTGGGCTGAAGCTATCCGCGAGGCGATCCGCAACGGCTCATTTTTCTTTGCATGCTTCTCGACGTCCTACGCGTTACGAGAGCGTAGTTACATGCACGAAGAACTCGCTTTGGCTGTTGAGGAATTGCGGAAGCGGCGCTTCGGTCAGGCTTGGTTCATTCCGATTTTACTCGACGACGGCGAGATACCCGATATTCCCATCGGCTCCGGTGAGACGCTGCGTAGTCTCCAATGGGTGAGCCTATACGACGACTGGGACGCTGGTATATGCAAGATCCTGGCTGCGATCTCATCCGGAGGGAATGATTCATCTAGGAGGAATGAATATCAGTCAATTGAACTCCTGGTAATTCAGATGATGGCGAAAAGTGCAAGAATTCTGAGTCTGCAAGCACGATACCTATTCGGCCGCTCAACGGTGCGGCATGGTGGTTAGTCGAGGAGGTGGTCGAAGTCGCCGTTTTTGGCGCCGTTTAGGAAGGCGGCTAGTTCGGGTTGGGTGAAGATGAGGGTGCGGGTTTTGCGTTCGGGTGGGGGGAGTTTGTCGTCTTGGAAGCCGATCAGGCCGTCTGTCAGGGTGAAGGACAGGCAGCCACCGCTGGCACTGCTGAAGGTTGATTTCATATACTGGCCGTTGACTATGGCCTCGTACTGGGTGTCGTCGAGTGCGGGGTACGGGTTGGGTGTGTGGGCCACTCGGTCACAACTCCTCCATGACGGTGCGGATCAGGTCCTGGGATTCCCGGGCGGGGAGTGCCTGGGCCAGAGCCGCGTCGAAGGTGTACATGCACTGCCGCACGGGGTGGCGATCCTCGTAGATGCGCTGCGCCGTGTCGCTGTCCACGTACACCACGTCGCCGTCGAGATCATCCGGGAACTCGAAGATGACGAAGTTGTCGACACCGGGCAACGCTCCAGCGCTGAAGGGCAGGATGTGGATCGTCACCGGGTGCTCCTGAGTCACTTCGATCAAGTGTCGTAGCTGTTCACGCATGATGTCTCGGCCGCCGACCATGGTACGGATGACGCCCTCGGTCAGCACAGCCACCAGGCCGTGGAAGCCGTCCTCGCCCAGCCGCTGCTGGCGCCGCAGCCGCAGTTCGGCCATCCGGTCGACGTTGATCGGCGCGACGAAGGCCCGGCCGTTGCCGATCGCCACTTCGGCGTAGGCGCGGGTCTGCAGCAGGCCCTGCACGAACACGTTGTCATAGCTGCGCGCGGAGATGGCGTCCTCGCCGATCTCGGCAAGCATCTCCATGGCCTCGTCGACGATGTCCGAGTACTCCTGCCACCAGCCTCGTTCGTCGGCGTGGCGGCGCAGTGTGTCGAGCTTCAGGGCCTGCTCGGTGCCGACGTCGAGGACCTCGAGGATGCGGTCCAGGTGCTCGGTGTTGATCCGAGCGATACCGGACTCCACCCGGGACAGGTGCGAGGCGGAGATGCCGCGCTGGCTGGGCTGGTCGGCGTTCATCCACTCGGCCAGTTTCTCTTGGTTGAACTGGGCGTCGAGACGGATCCGGCGGATCTGCTTGCCCAACCGGCGGGACCGGATCGTCTTGCGCTGAGCCACGGTGTCTCCCTGTCTGGTTGCTGGGTGCGTTGAAGTAGCGCCACGGTCACCTGTTTGGCGGACTAGAAGATTGTGAAAGTTGTTAAGGAGCTGCATGCGTGATGCTGTGGAGGAGTCAGCAACTCGCGAGCAGGCTAGTACTCCCGTTGTGGCGGGCTTCTGTGGGTCCACTACTGATGGGGGCTCCGGCATGTCATCCCGGACGGCGGTGGCTCGGGCCTGACTCCCGAAGCGGTTGGGGCCACTGCCGGGTGCGGTGCGCACCCCACCCGGCAGGTATCGGCGCGAAATGCCGCGGATCCGGCTTGCGCCGTCAGGCATCACCACCACCGGCGCGGGGCCGCTGTGCCTCATCGGGTTGCAGGCCGGATGGCCGCGCGCCCGGCTCACAGCGTCGGACACATGAGGCTGCCCGGAGAGGTGGAGCGGTTGCTGCTCGACATAGTTGCCGACGGTTTCGTCGTGTACTGCTGCGGTGGCCGGGATAGGCCGACCGCGCTGGCCGCTTCCTATGAGTGGGAACAGTACGTCGATCTCGTCACCATTCGTGATTTCGACCGGATCATTGCGGCAAGGGTGCCGAAAGGCGAGGACATATTCGCGCCCGAGGTCGTCGTATGGGCCTACGAGGGAACTGCTGAATGCACCCGGCGAGCGTTGCTCAACTTGGTGCCCCCACAGCACCCCGATGCCCCCGATTTCAGCTATCCGGCACCGCCGTCCCTGCATGTCCCTCGGCATGAGCAGCGTCCGATGACCATCCGATTCCCCTCGACGGACCGGGCCGGCGTGCGTGCGACTCGGCTGACCGATTCCTGGCTCCCGGGTACAGCTGACACCCGAACGGCCGAGACCGATCAGCAGCGGGGGCAGGTGGTGCCTGGGTAGCCGGATCGTCTGCGGCTTATTTGATCAACACCGGGACACCTGCGGCGTTGCCCTCCGCTCTGCTCCGGTGATTCCATCAGTTCGGCTCCACCGTGGTGCCGAACTGTGGCATGCTGCCCTCGACTAGCGACAGATCGTTACGAGGGGTATCGGGACATGAGCGGTCCAGGTGGGGGTCAGTCAGGTCCACTTCCGGGCATGCCGGGTGCACAGACCGCATCAGCGCCTGCCCCGGTGCGGGACTCCTACGAGCCGCCGGGTTATCCGCAGCCGATCACGACGACCGGTGGTGGCGGGTTCTCGGTCGACGTGGAGCGTGCCCCGCAAGCCATTGCTGATCTGCGAAAAGCTGCGGATGCTCTACGGGACGAAGCCGAAAAATCACGGAACCTGGCGTACATGAAACCACCCGGTCTGGATCGGGTAAGCCACAACGCGGTCCAGGTCTTTGTCGATGCCGCCGTGGGACCGGACGGGTCACTGCGGATGGCG
Organism: Pseudonocardiaceae bacterium; assembly: GCA_050700355.1. Classification (GTDB taxonomy): domain Bacteria; phylum Actinomycetota; class Actinomycetes; order Mycobacteriales; family Pseudonocardiaceae. The sequence continues at coordinate 8,446 of JBOHHE010000252.1, read as the reverse complement.
CTGGAATGCGCCGCCCGTCGGCTCGACGATGATGCGAACAAGCTGGAGGCCAGCTTGAAGAGCCACCTGGGTGCCGACAATTACAGTATCCCGCAAGCTCGGGAGCTTAAGTTCGAGGAGCGACAGTGAAACCCACGACTGCACTGATTGTCTGTGCGTTCGCCGTGGCGGCTGTGATCACCGGGTGCTCTCGGGCTGAGGGCGGGCTGGCGACGCCGTCGTCTGATGGGAATGGAGCACCGCGAGTGCCCCGCCAATTATCGCCCGTGGTGGAGAAGCCGCGGGATGTCCGGGCATATGGGGACCGGCCGTGTGAGGTGTTTACCTCCGAGCAGCTCAGGGGATTCGGGTTCGACCTTCCACCTGATCGCACGGATACCCTGCCCTCCGGGCACAGAACGTGCGATTGGATCGACAGTAACCGCAATGGCGAGCTCTCCGTCACGACATACCCGGATTGGGACATCTTGGAGCGGACCTACCTGAACGATGCCACCTTGCCGGTCTTCGAACCGCTGTGGATAGCCGGATTGCCTGCCGTGGCACACCAGAGTGCGCCTGGGATGCCTACCTGTTACGTAACAGTAGGATTGGCCCAGCGGCAAGGTCTTGACGTGATCTTCACGGACTTGCGCGAGCCGCCGGATGATCCGTGTGGGGCGGCGCGGGCGGCGGCTGAGGTGGCGGTGGGCAACCTTCCGTCGCTGGATTGAGGGGAACTCCCATGAGGACGACGACGTGTGAGAACTACGGGATCTACCAGCACGAGACGATTAAGTATCAGATGGAGAACGGCGCGGGGCCGGACAGTCAAGGTGATGTGATGTCGGGCTGGAACCAGCTGTCCGGGCGGTTAACCGATATCCGCCGCTACATCGAATCTGCGATCAGTGGAGTACAGGCGACCCAGCAGGGTGCGGCGGCGGATGCTGCGGTCAAAGCGATGGTCCCGATGGGATCGTGGGTAGACGAGGCGCAGCGGCTGGCGAACGATACCCGCGATCGGATCGGTGCCCAGATCGACGCATTCAACAAGGCCCGGGGCAGCATTCCGGAGGTGCCTCCTGAGCCGCGCGGCGGGGGATGGAAGGAGATTCCGGGCATTGATAGCTTCACCACCTCCGATCAGGAGGTCGATGAGGCGTTTAACGCTGAACAGGAGCGGCAAGCGCGCGCAGTGATGGAGGCGTACCAGAACGGTACCAATGAGCGGGTGGTGAACGTGCCTCACTTCGCGCCGCCCCCCACCGGGGAGCCCGACCTCAGCGTCCCCATCGGGAGGCGGTCCGAGGTTGGCGGTTTTCCCGGTGACGCGAGTGGTGGCTCGGGTGGGGGCAGCCTGCCAGGCGCGCAGACGTCGTTGGCCGGGGTGGGGGCAGACGGGACTGCACAGCTGCCCGCCGCGCCGACCGGTCCGCAGGGCGGCAGTGGGTTCGTCGATCCGGAGCGCGGCGGAGGGCGACCGGTTGCTCCGGCCACGCCAACGGCGCCCGGTGTCGTACCCGGCGGTGCCGCGCCCGTTAGGCCTGCGGCTGGTGGCCCCAGAGGGCCGGGATCGGGCCGAGTGGGTGCGGGTCGGAGCGGTCCCGGGGGCGGTGGTGCCGGGATGCGTGGCGGGCCTGGGGCGGGAGGGTTCCGACCTCAGGGAGGCGGACCAGGTGGCGGTTTCGGGCTGGATCGGGGTGGTTTCGGGCCGACTGGTTCGCCGGAATCGGCGGCGGCGCGCGCGGCGGGCGCGGGGTCGGGTGCGGCGGGAGCCGGCGCGGGCCGGGGGGCGGCGAACGCCGGTGGCGTGCCATTCGGTGGCATGGGCGGGGGACGAGGGGATGAGGACAGCGAGCGGCAGCGTCCTTCGTACCTCATCGAGCCTGATTCCAACCGGCTCATCGGTGAACTGCCGTGGACCGCGCCAGCGGTGATCGGCGAGGAGCCACCGGACTACGACGAGTCTGACCGGCGATGACCCGGACCGGCGTGCTGCGGTTGTCCACTGTGGAGTTCAACGCGCTGTGGCGCTGGATGGACCTGGGGGATAAGCCGTTACTGCTCAACGTTCCCGACCATGGCGCCACACTCGACGAGCGCGACCGGCTGGACAACCAGGCCTGGGAAGAGCTCCGTGCTCGGCGGGTGGTTGAGGCCCGTCGGCCCCGGCCGGAGGTTGAGGACGCCCTCGGCGCGCTCGCCCGCCCCACTGTCGAGGCGGATCTGCGCATGATCACCGGGCCGGGCCGGGAGGTCCGGGTGCTGGCCTGCGCGGCCGGTTCGGTAGGTGTCGTGGCCATCCCCCGGGTGGATGCGGTGGAGCTGCGGCCCGCCCGGCCCAGCGGGCTCGCCGAGGCACTGTTGGCGCACGTTCCGGAGCACCCGAGGGCGCCGGGCAATGCTGTCCTGATCCCCGCTGAACTCGCCACAGGTGACGGGCTGCGGGCGGACACCGAGCTTGTGCGGCTGCAGCGAGCGGGATTGCACTCCGACGATGCCTATCAGGTCCGCCGGCTGCTCACCGGATCGATGCTGCGCCGGTTCAAGATCGGCGCAGCGGCCCGGGACCGGTTGGGACGCCGTCACCGCGCGCCCAGCGTGGTGAGCGTGCTGGACACCGAGCGCGGGCGGGTCCAGATCCGCCATCAGCGGAACTCCGGTGGTGACCGGCTGCTGCTAGCGCCCACCGACAAGCAGCGCCTGACCAGCGACGTCGCCGAGCTCATCCGGTCCGCCGCGGACACCGCCGCCCGGCATCGCTGACCCAGCTTGCGAGCGTCAGCGTCGACCGACGCGTTCGAACCGAGGTGCGCTGTGGTCACCTGTTTGGGTGCCCGTTTGCCGCATCGGCGTCGCCGTTGACCGAAGTGGACGGTGCAGGAACGGGAACGGCGAAAATGAACGGAGAACAGGGCGTGAACGGGTGGGGCCGCTCGAGTCGAGCGGCCCCACCCGTTCGGGTGCCTGCGCTGGACGTGTCCGGCGCCGGACAGGATCTCCCGGCCTCGTTACGCCAGAGCCGAAATTCGGCCTAGGGCACCAGGCGCTGGGATCCGGCGGTCATCGGACCATCGGTCACGGTGGCGATCTTTGTGGACGGCGCCACCGGGCGCGGCACGCCACTCGGTGAAGAGCGGTGTGGGTACTGACTGTGGAGTTATAAGTACCGTGGGCCAGCACGCTGGCTCCGGAAGAACTGGTGTGGCCGATGATCCTTCGAATTCGCGGTCGGGGGGGCACGAAGGGTCGCCGAATCACCGGCCACTAGGCGGGTGTCCGGCTCTCACGGTGGGGGGGATTCCCGCAAGAGCCAGTCGAACCGCCGGCTCTGTGAAGTTGGTGATAACGCCCGGCAGGGGCCGGGCTACGTCAATGTCCCGCGATCGCTGTTGTGGCTAACGAGGTAGGACCCGCCACATGTCTGTGTTGCGGTGGGGGATCACCGGAGACCAGATTGTCGTGTGCGACCCGCCAGACTGTGCAGGGTCCGCGGCGCGGGCGCCAACGGCTTGAGCACTCTGGACACCGCCCGCGCGGATCTGGTTCATGCGCCGCTAGTAGTGCTCGCCAGCCGTCGGTCAGCCGGGGCAGTTCGGTGCGCGCCAGGGAGAGCAGTGACTCCGCATCCGCCCTGCTCGCCAGTTCGTCGAGCATGTCAAGCCGTTCCCACACAGCCTGCCGGAGGATCTGGCCCAGGATCTGGTCCACTTCGTCGTTCCTTCCCACCGTCCGGCCCACTGCTCTGCGCTGTCACTGTCCGGGCTGCTGCGGTACTGCACTGCGTTACTTGCGGTACTGCACTGTTACTTGCGGTACTGCACTGTGTTGCCGCTGTCCGGGCTGCTGCTGTCAGGCACTGTCGTTCTGGCTACCTAGTTGGCAAGTCCCTTGCAGCATGCCCTGGTTGGAAGCCCACAGGGGAACAGAATGAGCTGAATCAGCCCGTAGTGGGCCTTCGCTGCGCCGAGGGGGCGTGCTATGACGGTGAGCGGCGCGTAGTGACCGGTAGCGCCGATCGGCTCTGCCGATGTGCTATTCACCAGCGGCAACAAGAGTGCTTACTCTTCGGTTGTAGCCGTACGGACAGCCCTAAGGGGGCGTAATGAACGTAACAGGCCCGCAAGACCATCCGGTGCCTCCTGGGACATGGGACGAACCGGATATGAAGCGGGCGTTGGTGGGCCGAGACGTAAGTTCGGTCTACCGGCTGTTGCGGCGAGTAGGCATCTCGCAACGGCAGATAGCCGCCCTGACCGGGCAGTCGCAGTCCGAGGTCTCCGAGATCCTCAAGGGCCGCCAGGTCATGGCCTACGACGTGTTGGCGCGGATCTCTGATGGTCTGGGCATCCCACGGGGGTACATGGGACTCGCCTATGACAAGGCGACCGCGAAGAGCGTCGCCGGACCACCGGATGACGCGAAAGTTCAGGAGGCCGAGTCGGTGAAACGACGCAAGCTCCTCTCACACGGTGCTGCCATGTTGTTCGGCACCACCGTGTTTCCGGAGGAGGTGGGGGAGTGGTTGCCGGAGGTGGCGCAGACACCTGCGCCGAGCCACATCGGCATGACGGATGTCAAGCAGGTGGAGGCGGCCACCAGAGCGATGCGTGCTCTGGATTATCAGTTCGGCGGCGGTGCGTGCCGCGATGCGGTCGTCGCCCAGCTGTCCTGGGCGCAGCGGTTGGTGTCCGCTTCGGGTCATGAGACGGTGCGCTTGCGGCTGTTCCAGGCGCTGGGCGACCTGCAGAACCTGGCTGGTTGGACGACTTTCGACGTGGGCCTGCTGGACTCGTCGCGGAGTCACTTCGCTGCGGCGCTGGAGTTCGCCAAGGACTCCGGCGACCAAAGCTTGCTGTCCAACATCATGTACCGGATCGGCCGGGTCTACCTGCACCTCAGAGAGCCCAACGACGCACTCAAGTGGTTCCAGCTCGGGCAGATCGCCGCGCAGAACTCCGGGTCGGAGCTGGCTGTCGCGGTGTTGTGCGCCAATGAGGCGTGGGCGTACGCGATGATGAACAACCCCGAGCAGGCGAAGAAGTTGCTCATGAGATCCCGGGACGAACTGGCCAGGGCGGATCCCAACGACATACCCGGCTGGGCCAAGTTCTACGACCAGACCGATATGCACGCCATGGTCGGGACCATCTACACCGAGCTCTCGGCGCGTGACGTGCGACATGCCGCCCTGGCGATTCCCGCGCTGGTCGAGGCCCTGACCGGGTACGGCGATGCAATGGGCCGCAGCCGCGCGTTCACCCTCACCGCGCTGGCCACCAACCACCTGCGTCAAGGTGACGTCGACCATGGTGTCCGAATCGGCCGGGAAGCGCTGCTGCTGGCCAGAGGTGTGCAATCGACTCGGGTGACCGACCGGCTGGAGCCGCTCCAAATCGCTGCGGCACAGCGGTCCAGCAACTCCGACGCCAGGGACCTCTCCCAGCTGATCAGACAGTACCGTGGCGCCGACTCTGTCTGAGCTGCCCACAGGAACGGTGCTGCCGCCCCCGCCTCGATACGAGGAGCTCGCGAACGGCCTGGCGGCGGTGTGCGCCCAGCTCGGGCTGAACCCGGCTGGTGCCCAGTTGCTCCGCGATGTCAACAACGCGGTGTTCCGGCTGGCCGAGCACCCGGTGGTGGTCCGGCTGGTCACGCTGCCCTCCTACGTCCGCCGGGCAGAGCTGGCCGTATTGGCCGCGGCGCTGTTCGCTGACCATGGCGTCCCCGCGATCCGGCTGCTGGCCGGGGTTCCGCAACCGGTGCGGGTCGGGGAGTACGTCGCCACCGTGTGGCAGGCGGTGACACCGACCGGTCCCCGGCCGGGCGGTGCGGATCTGGCCCGCCTGCTGCGAGCCGTGCATGCGTTGGCTCCACCACGGCGGGGGCTGCCGGATTGGGCTCCGCTCACCGACTTCGACAACCGGGTTCGGCACACCACCTCGATGGCGCTGCGGGACTGCGACTTCCTGCTCCAGCGCAGTGCCGAGTTGGCTGCCGCGGTGGCGGAGCTGCGGTTTCCGCTGCCTGCCGCCGTGCTGCACGGTGATGCGCATCTGGGCAACGTCATTCCCGGGCCGGACGGCCCTGTGTTGTGCGATTTCGACTCGTGCAGCGTCGGGCCGCCGGAGTGGGACTTGACCCCCGTGGCCGTGGCCGACGTGCGGTTCCGCAGACCTCCGGCACATCAGCGTGATTTCACCCAGGCATACGGCTTCGATGTGCGGGACTGGGCGGGTTTCGAGGTGTTGCATGGTATCCGGGACCTGAAGCTGATCGCCGGGGTTTTCCCTCGGCCCGGATCCCCTCCGGCCGTGCAGGCGGAGTTCGACCGCAGGATGGCCAGTTTGCGGGCCGGCCGACAGTCCGAACAGTGGTGGACCGTACGGCGCTGAGTCGTATCCGGAGGCTATCGCTGCGCCTGTGGAAAGGGGTGCGCCGAGGGATCTGTGCCGCTACTGTCGGGTGCAGTGAGGGAGTGGGGTGGGCGTTGGGTGCGGACATCGTGACGAGAACGGCTTGGCCGGCCGCCGCTGTTACACCGCAGGTACCCAGGGCAGGATGGGGGATTTCGATCAGTAGTGATCCCGCGCCTCCCTCCTCGACGATTTCGCATGCTCGATCGCTACGTGGGCTTCCCCTGGAGCAGTTGAGTACCACCAAGCCGATGTACCGGACGCCGCTGCACTTGGACGCCGGGGAGACTCGCACTCTGCTGACCACTCTGCTGGCCGGCTCGCAGGCCGCTTCGACGCGGGTGGCCGAGAACACCAAGACGTATCTGACCCACCGGCCAGGTGGCTGGTCTCCGCACCGGCCGCAGGACGTGGTAGCGGCGTTGCACCGGATACTGACCCGGTCGCGGTTCCTCAAGGGTTCGCGCTCCTGCTTCCCTTTGAAGACCGCGATGGCACAGATCACTCCCTTCGTCGAGGCTCGGCAATCGGTCACGATCCTGGCCAGTGGTTTTCCGTTCAAACAGCATGACAACGGTCTGAAGGCCGCAGGCCCCTGGCCCGACCTCGCTGAGCTCGGTGCGCTCCTGCGGCTGGGGGAGCTGCACCGGGCGTTCGCCGCGCTGTATTCACCCGGCCTGCATGTCGTGGTCCTCAACGACGGCGGCTATTCACGGCCGCGCGCCTCGGCGGAGATTCAGCGCTACCACCGACAGCTGCAGCGCTACGCGAAGCTGGCCGGGCTCGGCGGCTGCGTGTTGTTTCATGATCAGTCCCGATTCGTGGCCCGGCAACTCGGGCGGCGCGGGTGGGAGCAGCGGGAACGTTATCGCCGTTGTTTCCGCGAGGTGATCTCGACGCTGGCTTCGGCTCCCCGCTCACAGGCCGGTGCCAGGCGGGCTGATCAGCGGCTGGCCGAGGTGTTTCCCTCCGAGCTGCTCGCGGGCGTGCCGTCCTTCCACGACATCCTGTCCTCATTGGTGTACTCGGTGCCGGTGCCGGTGCCTCCGAAGGTCGACCCACAACGGTGGGCGTGCAAGGTGCTTGCCAGACCTGACGAGTACTCCGACCCGGCCCTGTCGCTGGAGCTCAGTTCGGCCCGTCGGGAGGTGCTGGCGTCGGCGTGGGAGGCCACGGTGAACTATCTCGCGGCGTCGCTGTCCGATATCGCCTCCGGGGTCGTTCAGCGGTATCCGCCACATGTACGGCTGGCCACCGTCGCCTCCCGGCAGGGCTGCAGCGGATTCTCCTACCTGGGCGGTTCGGCGTTGCTGCCATGGCACGGCACGGGCTGCCTGGACGGTCGAGGACTGTTGTGTGCCGACTTTCTGGTGAGCCTGCATTATCGCGGTTTCCTGCCCGTCTACTCGGATTACCTCTGTACCGAGCAGCCCCTCCTGATGGTCCCCCTGGCCCGCACCGTCCACCACAAGGGTCGCCGCCAGGTGGACCCCCACCTTCTCCACACCGCCCGTCTCCGTCCCCGATGACCACTACCCGGTAACGCGGGGTGGTGGGAGAACGATGTTTGAGTTATGGGCTTCTGGTGAGTGGAGCGGTTCGGAGTACGCGTTCTGGTGGGGGGGTTGCTGGGTACCTCGGGGCTGTGCGTCGCGGGCGGACAGCGTGGGTGGAGGCCGAATTTCTGGACCGCCTGGTCGACGCCGAGCTGGAGTTCGTCCGCCGGCTACCGGTGCACCTGCGAGCCGAGCCGGCCGAGGCGCTTGCCGTGCTCGTGATGCTGGCGCAGGATCACCGGCACTATGCGTTGGGCTGGATCAGCCGTCGCGGGCTGCGCCGTCGCGCCGAGCAGGCGGTGACCGATCTGGACAGGTTGCGGGGGGCGAAAACTGGGGGGCGGCTGCGATGAACTGGATCGACTGATCAGCCCGGGTATCAGGTTCGGGACCGGCCGATCCGAAGCGCCATCACAACACCGGCTGCCAGGAGCACGCCGGCCCCGGTCAGAAACACCCACACCGGAGTACTTCCGGAGGTTTGCGCCGGGG
>JBOHHE010000251.1:0-10547 GCA_050700355.1 Pseudonocardiaceae bacterium | reverse complement strand
CCCGAACATCATCCCCTGATCCCCCGCGCCGGCGCTGTCCAACTCGTCCACGGACAGCTTCCCGCGCCGCTCGGCCGCCAGGTCGACGCCCTGGGCGATGTCCGGCGACTGCTTGTCCAGTGCCGTCAGCACCGCACAGCTGTGCCCGTCGAAGCCGTAGTCCCCGTTGTCGTAGCCGATACGGCAGATCGTGTCACGCACGATCTGGGTGTAGTCCAGCATGCCTGGCGTGGTGATCTCCCCGGCGAGCACCACCATCCCGGTGGTGATCAGCGTCTCGCAGGCCACCCGGGAGTTCGGGTCCATGCTCAGTGCCGCGTCCAGGACGGCGTCGGAGATCTGGTCGGCGATCTTGTCCGGGTGGCCCTCGGTCACCGACTCCGAAGTGAACAGGTACTCGGCCGTATCCAGCTGACTCATGGGATCACGCTCCTTGCTCGGCGCCCGGCGCCGGGGGTCGACGGGGATTCTCTCAACCGGAATAAGAGGAGTCATCGGGATCCGTCGGACAGCCTCCCGGCCCCGGCGCAGGCGGCCGCCGGGGCGAGGAGAGCGCGGCAGACCCTGAGGGTCGCGTCGACCATCGCACAAAGCTCCACGCTGGTTACGCCGATCGGGATGTGGCACGGCTCACAGCCCAACTCATCGTCAACCCCGCCCTGCCGAATCGTGATCGGTCTCAGTCCAGATAGTTGCGCAGTACCCAGATCCGCGCGGTCATGTCGTCGCTGGCCGTGGCCAGCCGGTGCCCGTCCGGGCTGAACACCACCCCGCGCACCACGCCGTCGTGGGCAAGGCTGTCGAGCTGCTGGCCGTTGCCGGCATCCCAGATCCGCGCCGTCTGGTCGGTGCTGGCGGTGGCCAGCCGGTGCCCGTCCGGGCTGAACACCACCGCCAGTACCCAGTCGTGGTGGGTGACCGTGACCAGTAGCTGCCCAGTGGTGACGTCCCAGATCCGCGCGGTGTTGTCTTCGCCCGCGGTGGCCAGCCGGTGCCCGTCCGGGCTGAACACCACCGCCAGTACCCAGTCGTGGTGGGTGACCGTGACCAGGGGCCGCCCGCTGGTGACCTCCCAGACCCGCGCGGTGTTATCCGCACTGGCCGTGGCCAGCAGGCGCCCGTCCGGGCTGAACGCTACTCCCTTCACCGATCCGTGGTGGGTGACCATGGCCAGTTGCCGCCCACTGGTGGCATCCCAGACCCGCGCTGTCTCGTCGTCGCTGGCCGTGGCCAACCGGCGTCCATCCGGGCTGAACACCACCTCCCGTACCCAGCCGTGATGGGTGACCGTGGCCAGTTGCCGCCCACTGGTGGCATCCCGGACCCGGGCCGTCCGATCGATACTGGCCGTGGCCAGCCGGCGCCCGTCCGGGCTGAACACCACCCCCCACACCACGCCGTGATGGGTGGCCGTGGCCAGTTGCCGCCCACTGGTGGCATCCCAGACTCCCGCGGTCCGGTCGTCGCTGGCCGTGGCCAGCCGGCGCCCGTCCGGGCTGAACGCCACCGCGTTGACCGCCAGATCATGCCACAGGGTCAGCTCTGCGGTGGGGTGGTGAAAGACCCCGGAAGGGGCCGGAGACGGTACTGGCGGATCGTGCAGCGGCCGGGCGGCGGGAGGCGGCCGGACCACCGGTACCGTCGCCGCAGGCGCCGGGTCCGGGAAGGTGAGGGTGGTGTCGAAGATGCGGCCATCGGGCGCCCGCAGGTACAGCACGGGCGTACCCCATTCCAGAGTGTCCTTCTTGGCCAGGCGCAGCGCCCGCCGGGCGCGCATGACACTGTCATCCACCGGGCGGCGTCTGGCCACGTGGTGGTAAAAGGTCTGGGCGAAGCGGATCGCGGCCCAGTCGGTGATCTCGAACTGCATGGCCACCACCGCCGGGATCTCCCGGCGGATCAACGCGGCAGCGGTGCTGGAGAACGCATCGGTGGCGCTGCCCCGCCCGGTGTCACAGGCATTGAGTACCACCAACCGCATGGCGTGGTGCTCGGCGAGCAGCCGGCTGATGTCGTCGGCACCGACCGGCTGGGTACGGCCCGTCTCATCGGCCAGGGCCAGGATGCCCTCGTCAGCCAACTGGTCGTACCCACCGTGGCCGACGAAATGGAAGACGTGCCACGGACCATCGTCCAAGGCGTCTTCCAGGTCACTGTAGGTCTGCCCGGCCACCCACCCCAGCTCCACCAGCCCCGCGTGGACCAGATCCGCCAGCGCCGCCGCCAGCCGCGCCTGCTCAGCCCCGGCATCCAGGGTGTGTTGATCACCCGGGTGGGCGACCATACCCAGAATTCGCAGTGGCGCCGCGACCCGCAGCAGCTGGCGGGGAGCCAGGACCTGCAGGTAACGCACCAGGGGAACGGTCAACCCCAGATAGTCCTGCCGGGCCGGATCGAACAGGAACTCCCAGGGCAGCCGGGCCAGCTCCGGCGCCCGTACCCGCAGCACCAGCCGCAGCACCCTGCCGCTGCCCCGAGCGCGCTGCCGGCTGGCCACATACAGCGCCCGCACCTCGTCGGCGATCACCGCCTCGAACAACCGCTGCCCCAACTCCCGCACCGGCTGCTCATCCCCGGTGGGCGCCCGGCGCAGCACCGCCGAGGACACCAACACCTTGTCCTCGACCACCGAGAGTTGACGGTCGAGCTCGGCCGTGGTCCACGACCACTGAAGGACGCCGGCAGCTTCACCACCCGGGGCCCGCGCCACTACCGGATAACCACCCGCCACTCTGGGGCCGATCTCCAGCTCGAAGTCGAGCGTGGTCATCTCGCTCCTCCGAGCCGGTTGCCGGACGCCGGTCGCCTGACGCACCGCACGCAGGCTCTCACCCGATCATACGAAAAATCTGCTCTTCCGATACGAACACAGACGTTCTACTCGACAGACAGTCAGCAAGTAGCTAGACTGGGTTGCCAGACTTAAGCATGACGGTACATATCTGGTGACGGTGCGTATCGACCTACACTCACCACAGCGCGTGTCCTGAGGAGCTCACTGCCCGGCATGCCGCGGCTGCCCGCTGTAGAAGTACCTGTGCCCGAGTACACCTCGGCAGGCAGCGTCGGCGGGGGATGTCGCCGGCCCGCCCGTGAGCGTTCCCGTGTCACATGGTGTGAGCACGCTCGTCCGCACAGTACGACTGTGGCAGACTGTGCCCGGTAACGACGACCCTAGTGAGCTAAACAGATGACCATTGCCGACAATGTCTCGACCGAGACCTACGACCCCAACGCGATAGTCGACAAGTGGATGAAGGTGTGGGAAGAACAACGCACCTTCGAAGCCGACGGGCTCGCCGAGTACCTCGACGCAGCGAAGCGCAGCTACGTTGTCAGCATGTTTTCCTATCCTTCGGGTGACCTGCACATGGGACATGCCGAGGTGTATGCCATCAGCGATGCGATCGCGCGGTACACCCGCATGCGCGGCGTCGACACACTCTTCCCGATCGGCTGGGATTCTTTCGGACTGCCGGCGGAGAATGCCGCACTCACGCGCAATCTCGATCCCCGCGAGTGGACCTACGCCAACATCGAGGTACAGGCCGAGTCGTTCCGACAGCTCGGTATCTCCTTCGACTGGCGCACCCGGTTCCACACCTCCGACCCCGAGTACTACCGCTGGAACCAGTGGCTTTTCCTGCGGCTGTTCGAGCGTGGCCTGGCGTTTCGCCGCTCCGCCGCGGTCAACTGGTGCCCCAAGGACCAGACGGTGCTGGCCAATGAACAGGTCATCCAGGGGCGCTGCGAGCGCTGTGGCAGTCTGGTCGTCCAGCGTGCCCTGACCCAGTGGTTCTTCCGGACCACCGCCTACGCACAGCGACTACTCGATGACATGGCACAGCTCGAAGGCCAGTGGCCCGACGACGTTCTGGCCATGCAACGCAACTGGATCGGGCGTTCCGAGGGTGCCTACGTCGATTTCACGGTCGAATCCCGCACCGATCCGGTCCGGGTGTTCACCACCCGGCCGGACACCCTGTTCGGAGCCACTTTCTTCGTCGTGGCAATGGATGCGCCCCTGGCCGACGAACTGTGCGCGCCGGAGTGCCGCGAGCGGTTCAACGCCTACCGGCAATCAGCCGCGACGGCCACCGACATCGAACGCCTGGCGACGGACCGGCCGAAGACGGGCGTGTTCCTGGGGCGGCACGCGATCAATCCGATCAATGGCGAGCGGATTCCCGTCTACGCCGCGGACTACGTGCTCGCCGACTACGGCACCGGCGCCATCATGGCGGTGCCGGCCCACGACCAACGCGATCTGGATTTCGCCAAGGCCATGGGCCTCGCGGTTCGCGTCGTCGTCGACACCGGCGAGCCCGATCCGAACCAGACGGGTCACGCGACCAGCGGTGACGGTGCACTGATCAATTCTGGTTCCTTCGACGGCCTGGTCAAGGCTGCCGCCATCCCGGCCGTGACCGCCGAACTGGAACGCCGGGGAACCGGCGGGACCGCAGTGACCTACCGGCTGCGGGACTGGTTACTGTCGCGGCAGCGCTACTGGGGAACCCCGATCCCGATCATCCACTGCCCGGCCTGTGGCGAGGTACCGGTCCCCGATGACCAACTGCCGGTCCGCCTGCCCGAGAGCGGCTACGAACTGCGCCGCGAGGGCGGCAGGTCACCGCTGGAAAGCTGTGCGGACTGGGTAGCGGTCCGCTGCCCGCGGTGCGGCGGGGCGGCCCGCCGGGACACCGACACCATGGACACCTTCGTCGACTCTTCCTGGTACTTCCTGCGCTACCCCAACCCCGGCTACACCGACGGCCCCTTCGACCCCGCCGGGGTCAGGCAGTGGCTCCCGGTGGACGAGTACATCGGCGGCAAGGAACACGCCACGGGGCACCTCATGTACGCCCGGTTCCTGACCAAAGCTCTCTTCGACGCAGGTCTTGTGCACTTCACCGAGCCTTTCACCCGCCTGACCAACCAAGGTCAAGTGATCATGGATGGCAGGGCGATGAGCAAGAGCCTGGGGAATCTGGTCAACCTGCAGGAGCAGATCAGGCGCTACGGTCCCGATGCGGTCCGGGTCACGATGGTGTTCGCCGGCCCTCCTGAGGATGACATCGATTGGTCCGACGTCTCCCCGGCCGGAGCAGTCAAGTGGCTGTCCCGTGTGTGGCGGCTGAGCCGCGACATCGGATCGATCCCGGCTACGCAGGCGGCGGTGGCCGCGGATTCGCTCGAACTACGGCGCTCGGTGCACCGTTTGGTGGACGAAGCGACCTCGCTCATGGAGGGCAAACGCCTCAACGTCGCCATTTCCCGGCTCATGGAGCTGACCAGCATCGTGCGCAAGGCTGTCGACGGATCCGCGGGCCCGGGCGACCCCGTCGTCCGGGAAGGCGCTGAAGCGTTGGTGCGCATGCTGTCCTGCTTTGCGCCGTTCACCGCGGAGGAGGCCTGGCAACGTCTCGGCCGCCAGGCATCGGTCTCCGACGCAGGCTGGCCACAGGCGGATCCGAATCTGATCGCCTACGACACCACGACCTGCATCGTCCAGGTCGACGGGAAGCTGCGCGATCGTCTCCAGGTGGCGACAACGGCCGGCGACGACACCCTGCGCGAACTCGCCCTGGCCTCGGGCAAGGTGCGCAAAGCCTTGGCCGACCGGTCCATCGTGCGCGTCATCGTCCGTGCCCCCAAGCTGGTCAACGTCGTGTCCACCGACACCTGAAGCGCCCAGGAAAGCGTCATGTCGCTCTGAGCCGGCGCGGGAAGCGCCTGCTGATGTCCCGAGATGTGCGTGGGCCAACCGGCCCGACTGACGATCAGTAAGGCAGCGCGTAACAGAACGGCGCCACAGATCGACACCCTCAGTAGTACCGTCGTCTGCGCTGTCGCTGGAACACGTCCGGTGCCACCACAGTGCACAGCGTGGACTATTTCGCAGTGATACCCAACGGTGCAGCACGACGTCGGCGCAACGTGACGTGGAGGGGCAACATGATCAGTAAGCAAGCCATGCAGATCCCCGGATGGCACGGCGGTGATGGCGACGCCGCATATCTGGACAAGACGCTCCGCTATCAGGACGTCGAGGTCTCACTCGATGAGAGCGTCAACTGGAGAGTCATACTCCAACTGTTCCTGTACGCTTTCATCGCCGCCTTCCTCATTTGGTTTGGATTCGCTTTTCTGACGGCTCTCATCGCCACGGTAAGCTTCACCGGTGCCACTACAATGCTCAGCATCGGCACCCTCCTCTCGTCCATAGCATTCTGGATAGTTTTACTGTTCTCGAAACTACCCGAGCCGATCGCTGAGTGGCGCGTGCTGCTCCACGACCGCACGGACAAGGCAGAATCTGTCTACAGCCAGATCTCCGGTGCGCTCGCTCGCAGGCAGATCCCCATCAGGGGATCCTGCCATAGAATTCGCACTGGCCTGAATGAACAGGATGTCAGCAATCGGTTGATACTGGCGAACGGCAACTATGTCGCATACGTATCCGTATTCGGTTACGGTACCAGCCTGTACCTGGGGTGGGTGATGTGGCGCACTCGGCGGGGGACAGAGTTGATCAGGCAGTTCCTTGCGGACCTCATCGGTAGCATGTTCGGGTGGAACGACCCCGAACGGCGCATGCTGCGGACAGAACGGCCGAGAGCCATGCGTGAGGCGGTGCACTCAGCGTGCCGCGAGGGGCTGTTCGTTGCGATCGAGGGCATCGACGTCCCTGAGCATTACGGGTTTCCCCAGGGAATGCCGCCGGTCGAAGGCCAGAACGCCACGCACGCCGCTCCGGTTCCCACGACGCCTCGGTTCAGCGCCCCGGTACCGACCGCTCCACAGCAACCCCAGGACTGGCATCAGTCCCCACCGGGCCACCCGCGGTGGGAAGCCGACGGCAGATCACCACAACAACCATGACCTCCGGCGAGGCCGCATCGGATGGCGTGCTCGTCCAAGCCGGACAGGATGGGATCTGGGGATGGATCGGACTCCAGTTATGGCCCGTGCCGACGCTCGGCGAGAACCGCGCCTACACGGATGTGCCGGAGCCGCAGCGGCGGTCCGAAGCATTGGTCCAGGAACAGGCATGGCTCGCCGGATTATGGACCACCGCCGATCGGACCAGCTTCGAAGTGCGCTATCTCAACGTTCCGCAGTCGCAGCGCGTGTCATGCATCCTGCTGGGCCGCGTGCATGCTTCCGATGAAGCCCTCTGCATCGCAGCCGCAGTCGCCTTACGAGATCGCCTGGCTGTGACTCCAGGGCATGTCCAAGCCGCCCCGACCCACAACGCAGCAGATGTCTATCGTTGGCTCTCGCTGTTCAGGCCACACCAGAACGGATCATTCGAAGTACGCAAACGGCTGAGCTGGGCGTGGTGTACCCGCGTCGACACCAACCGCAGGGTCTGTTTTGCCGTGTCCCCCCTCACGGCCACCTGCTGGTCATGGGAGCCGTTATGGGACAAACTGGCTCGACTTACGCTGCCAACGGTGGTGAGCATACATCTGGAACCTTATGCAGTAAGCTACCATCTACGTGCCCAGATCGGATCGCTCGCTCAGGAATACAAGCTACTCTCAGGATACGGACCGGTACACCCTGTCTGGAGTCAGTCGGCGCTACCGGATCCATTCGCCTTGATTGCCGCACCGCTCTACACCGACGCGACACGCCGGTACACAGATCGGGCATACCGGATACGGATCTCCATTGCCAGCGCCGGGCCATTGCACGCAGACTTCCCACAACTGGTGGCGGCCACTGTCTCGACACGGGTCCTTGAAGCAGCGTTCGAAGGCGGCACGGCAGCGGTCCGACAGCCTCCACCTACTGAGTTGGAAGCAGCGTGGAGCAACCTCGCCGCACTCAATCGAGACTGGCTTGACGAAACATACCGCCAGGATGCACCGGCCGGCTTCTTAAGTGGTACAGAGCAGATTCTGTGCGACCTGGTCGATTCCGCCGAAGCAGGGGCAGCCTTCAGGCTGCCATACGAAATTCCAGGACACAAGCCCTTGTTCACCACTCCGAGCCGACCGTCAGCACCCGTGCCCGACCTGCGCACTCCACGATCCCGAATCCAGGACCCCGGGACCCCTATATTCGAATAAGACCAGCCCGCCCCCGCGGAAGGGATCCTTCGTGCAAGAGTTCATCTTCGAGTTTGAAGGAACAACAGTTGAAAAGGATCAGCTTGCCCGTGATCTGGTCGCCTGGCTGAACAATGACGATGAATTGCGTGGCGCGACACGAGTCCGGATGGCCGGGCCGGAACACGGAGAACTGGGGGGAGCCGCCGATGCAGTCCTGATACTGGCCGCGGCTGCCCCCATGGCTCGTCCATTCTTCGGCTGGCTGACCGAACGAGCCAAGAGCCGAAGGGTCAGCGTGCGCATCACCAAGTCAGACTCGGGAGGTGAGTCGCTTCGGGTGGAGTTGGCAGGCGCAGGTGACAGCGAGAGGCTTTTCCGCCGGGTGGCCGAATTCATCGACCAGGACAGCGAAACCAGTTAAATGCTCTGGCCGCCTGCCATACCCGATCGGCTGACATCGCGAGCCTTGCTCATCGGCACCGGCAGTTATACGCAAGGCCTTCCCCAGATACCTTGCGCACATGCCAACCTCGTCGACATATCCGATGCGCTCACCGGCCCCGCGGGGATCCTCGATCCCAGCGGTGTGATGGCCCCCTTGGTTGATCCGCCCAGCGCATCGATAGTCCTGAACAGGCTCGCCGCACTCGCGGCAGACAAAGCCGATCTTCTGCTGTTCTATTTTGTCGGACATGGCGTGCTGGACAGAACCGACAAGCTGTGCCTGGGCCTGCCGGGTTCAATAGATAACCACACCGACGCACGGCGGACCTCGCTCCCGATCGACGATGTTTTCAATGTACTGAAGCACTCGGCGGCAAAGAAACGTGTGGTCATCATCGACTGCTGCCGTTCCGGTATGGCTATCGACAGCGCCGCCGCCGCCGGCGCCCACCTACTGGCAGCTACCAATAAAGTAGAGAAAGCACGTTTTCCCGAAACCGAAGAGGGCCGCAACACCGAGTTCACCGGCGCGTTGTTGCGCTTGTTACGTGATGGCATACCGGACGGTCCTGAGTACATCGATCTTGGTTTGGCATACCGGCACATCACCGTCGTGCTACGCGCCGCCGGGCTGCCGATACCGTCCCAATGCGCCATTAATTCGAGTGGCGAACTCGCCCTGTCCCGCAACGTCGCCTACGGCTCGGCCCGTTCCGTGGAAGGGTTGCACTCCCGCGCGCTATTTGCTCAACAGGTCGCCGGAAGCGGGAGATTCGCGCATGCCGCCCGACTTTGGGCCGATATTGTGGCCGATTCATCGGACGAGTACTCCAGAACCGACGCCAAAACGCTGCGCTATCGGCATGCCCACGCCTCGTCCCTCGGGACGGCCGGAGACCCCGCCAAGGCTGTCGAACTCTTGCATGAGGTCATCGCCAATCTATCGGGTGCGATGACAAGTGATACCACCGCGCTCAAGGACGCCCAGGCCAGTCATGACTACTGGCTGACCCGTCAGTGACGTTGAACCAGTGCTACGAATACAGTCTTATTCCCACTCGATGGTGCCGGGGGGTTTGCTGGTCACATCGAGGACCACGCGGTTGATCTCGGGTACCTCATTGGTGATCCGGCCGGAGATGCGGGCCAGCACCTCATAGGGCAGCCGGGACCAGTCCGCGGTCATGGCGTCCTCGCTGGACACCGGGCGCAGCACCACCGGATGGCCATAGGTGCGCCCATCACCCTGCACGCCGACGCTGCGCACGTCGGCCAGCAGCACCACCGGGCACTGCCAGATATCGCGATCCATCCCGGCGGCGGTCAGCTCCTCGCGGGCGATCGCGTCGGCAGCGCGCAGCGTCTCCAGGCGCACCCCGGTGACCTCGCCGATGATCCGGATCGCCAGGCCCGGCCCCGGGAACGGCTGGCGGTGCACGATCGTCTCCGGCAGCCCGAGTTCCAGGCCCACCCGGCGCACCTCGTCCTTGAACAGCGCCCGCAGCGGCTCGATCAGCTCGAACTTCAGGTCCTCGGGCAACCCACCGACGTTGTGATGGCTCTTGATGTTCGCGGCACCCGCGCCACCGCCGGACTCCACCACGTCCGGGTACAGGGTGCCCTGCACGAGAAACCGGATCTGTTCACCGGACCGGCCGGCCTCGACCTGCAGATCCCGCGCCGCACCCTCGAAGACCCGGATGAACTCCCGTCCGATGATCTTGCGCTTGTCTTCCGGGTCGACTACCCCCGCCAGCGCGTCAAGGAACTGCTCCCGGGCGTCGACGGTGACCAGCCGGACGCCGGTCGCGGCCACGTAGTCTCGCTCCACCTGGGCACGCTCCCCGGTCCGCAGCAGGCCGTGGTCGACGAACACGCAGGTCAGGTCGTCGCCTACGGCCCGGTGCACCAGCGCGGCGGCGACTGCGGAGTCCACCCCGCCGGACAGCCCGCAGATCAGCTTGCCGCCCTGGGTCCGCTCGCGGACCGCCACCACGGTGTCGTCGATGACATTGGCGGTGGTCCAGCTCGGCCGGATAC
>JBOHHE010000250.1:0-36373 GCA_050700355.1 Pseudonocardiaceae bacterium | reverse complement strand
TTGAACGGAGTGGAGTGCATTAAAGAAACGACGGAGCGTATCTGCCGGGATCGAAACCGAGCACTTCCCTTCCTTGCTACCTAGCGTGACAAAATCAAGACATCGAGTGAACTTGAATTGGCCCTGGTAGCGCCCCTCCGGGACAATCGTGCAGATCGTCCGCTTCAGGATGGCGGATCGTCCAAAGAGCAACCGCGGATTGTCCACCAGCAGAGCTGCGCCGTGCCAGAATGGGCAGGTGAAGTCCCTGCAATCAACTCCGGGAGACCCCTCAATTCTTCCGCGCCACCTGCACCACAACGTCACCGCAGCGCTGCTCGACACTCGGGTTGTCGCGGTGGTGGGGCCGCGGCAGGCCGGCAAGTCGACCCTGGTGCGGCAAATCGTCACCGAGCGCCCGGGGGCGCGACGGCCCGCGACAGACCGCGCCATCACGCCGCCGCACGCGAACATTACCCCAGTCGGCCAGCGCGCCACACTCTGAAGATCATGCGGCAAGGATTCTCAACCTATACCAGTATCGATCACTGACACGTTACCGGAGTCGTAATTGGTCACGTAAACGCGGCGACCGTCCAGAGAGACCGCTATGGCTCCGGGATGCTTGCCGACATCGACGGTGGCGGTGACGGTGTTGTCGCCAGTATCAATCACGGACACGGTGTCGGAGTCATAATTGGTTACGTAAACGCGGCTCCCGTCGGGGGAGACCGCCACATCTTCGGGGTGGTCGCCTACGGGAACATCGATGACGATATCGTCGTTAATATCGATCACGGACACGGTACCGGAGTCGTAATTGGTCACGTAAACGCGGCTCCCATCGGGGGACACCGCCACATCTTCGGGGTGCTTGCCGACGTCGACGGTGTCGGTGACAATGTTATTGTCAGTATCGATCGCTGACACAGTATCGGAGTGACGGTTGCTCACGTAAGCCCGATGCCTGTTCGGGGAGAACGCCACCCCGATAGGGCCGTAGCCGAGGCTGGGGATAGGGCCGACGACGTTCTTGCCACCTGGGTCGATCACCGACACCGTGTCAGAACCAGAGTTGGTGATATAGGCGTGGCGCCCGTCCGGGGAGACCGCCACATCCCGAGGATTGTCGCCGACGGGGACCGTGGCGGTGACGGTGTTGTCGCCAGTATCGATCACGGACACGTTGTCGGAGTCGTGGTTGGTCACGTAAAGGCGGCGCCCGTCCGGGGAGACCGCCACACCTTCGGGGTGCTCACCAACGGTGATGGTGTCGACGACAGCGTTACCTCCGGTACCGATCACCTGCACGGTATTCGAGTTGTCGATGGCGACGTAGACACGACTTCCGTTCGGGGAGACCGCCACACCATCGGGATAGGGGCCGACGGGGATATCGATGATCTTCGAAAGGGCGGGCGCAGTCCGTGTGGTGGTTGTCAGCGGCGGAAGACCCGGCCCTTGAGAGGGATCCGGCCCTGCAAACCATCCCAACGCCGCTACCCCAACAATGGCAGCGATAACGGCGCCCACCGCTCCAATCAATGCAGCGGCAATCGTCTTATCACGTAACACCGCTGGCCCACCCGATCCAGGCATGCTCGCACAATAAGATGCGCAGCCTCGTTCGATAGGCGGGGTTTGCCCTGCCCGCGATGGCGGTGGGGAGGATGTTGGAGGGTTTGACGTCGCGGCGCACCGGGCCGTGAGCGGGGGTGGCGTCCACAGTGCTGGCGACCTGGACCACGATATTTGCCATCTGGAGCGTCGGCAGCTCACCGCGCTCGGTTAGCGGGGTGAGCAGCTCGCTGCTTCGACCAGGCGCAGCCATTCAAGCCCTCCCCTCGGCCAAGACGGGAAATACTCGGTGAACAGTCACCCAGACGAAGCGAATCGTAACGGCTGCGGTACCTGGGCGGGGAGATCAGGGGGAGAAAGTGACGATGAAGGCTTGTCAGGTGGGGGTAAGAAAGTGCAGGGCGGGACCGATGCGACCCTCGGAGTCGCGGATCAGAACTCCCTCCGGTGCGGGCGCGACCTCGATGTAGGTGCCGCTGTTGGAGCTGTGGCTGCTGATGCGCCAGCCGATCTCGACGCAGGTCGCCACATAGGTGCACGGCATCGGTACGGGATCATTCATTTCCTCGACCTTGCTGACTACTTCGTCCACAGCCTTGAGCGCGCGCAGACGTAAACGTTGCGTTGGATCCAGTCACCCCACTGCTGCGGGAGGCAGGGAATCCGCTCCGCGCGGCGTCCCGGGAAAAGTCGTAGCAGACCAGCACCGTCAGCGCCAGGAGAGCCCCACATGCCCCCGGAGAGGTGCTTAACCATAATTTTGATCACCTGAGCTGCGGTTTAGGATCGTCGGCCCGCGTCGGCTTTCGTAGGGATCGATCAGGATCAGCGGTGGCCTGGTGGCTCACGCCGACATACCGACCGCCATGATGGTGGTCCGGAAACGGTCCTCGAACTCCTGCACGCTGGGCCGGTTAGCGTGAGCGGCCAGCTTTCGGCGCACGGCGTTGAAGCGTTCCAGGCACAGCGCGTTGTGCCCTGAGCCCAGCGAAGGGAGCACCTGGCCGAGCAGCTCGCAGGCCCGGTCGACGTCATGGCGAGGGTTGCCCTCGGCGGGCAGTAGGAAGCCGCGAGAGCAGTCGTGAACATCACGTGGCGGCGGTGGCCAGCTCCAGCGCCGCAGTGGCGTCGCCGAGCTCGTGCGCCTGGGTCGCCATATTGGCCAAGATGTTGCGGGAGCACGACATCGAAGCGCTCATCCAGAAACTGGAGATGTTTCTCTCACATACATGGGAGCCGGGAGAGCGTGCTTGCCGAGCCTGAGGGACAGGCGGGGGGTGAGCCTGCCCTCCTTACGGGGTGGTCCCCGCTCCGTCCGGGGCAGGCCCGGCTTTCATGGTGTGGGACACCAATTCCTGCAGCACCATGGCAACCGACGCCGAATCGCGGGCATCACAGGTCATCAGCGGCACATCCGGACCCAACGCGAGCGCTTCACGCACCTCATCGAGTTCGTGGCAGAGCTCACCGTCGAACATGTTGACAGCCACGACGAAGAGGAGATCGGAGGCGGTCTCGAAGTAGCTGATCGTGGTAAATGCGGCTTCGATCTGTCGGACGTCCACCAGCACTACTACCCCGAGCACACCTCGAAAGTCGGACTGCGCCGGCTCCGACGTACCGAACAGGTGCAGCACCAGGTCCGGATGCAGGGTGATCCGGCCCACATCGGTGGCCGACTCGACGTGGAGAGGATCGGTCTCCGAGACCGCGCCCACGAAGCTGGTCTTGCCCGCCCCACGGCCACCGGTGACGAGAATCCTCGCGGGTGGTTCCCCGGTCTCGGATGTTCCAGAGGTCCCAAGCCAGTCCGGTGGCTGCTCAAAGAGACCCCTGAGCTCGTCGAAGATCGGCGTGCCACCCACACTGAACTCCCCGCCGCCCGGCCGGCGATCAGCCGGGTCGACTTGATCGGTCTCGCTCACCGGGGACCGGCCGTCACCTCGATCTGTTGCTCAGGCGCTCTGGCGGGTGGCCACCGCAGCGAGGTAATCCTCGGCCTTGACCGGATCGAGAAACCAATGCTGAAAATCAGCGGGATCGGCGAAACCATTGACAAACCGATGAGCGACTTCCTGATAAGTACCTGCGGCTCCGAGGAGGTTCATCACATGCGCGGGCGGCGGCGCGAGCATGGCATTCGTCCACCTGGTCGTGTGCTGCGCATCGGACCAGTACCGGTCGAAGGTCTGCTGCTGCCATGGAGCGTCGAAAGGCTCATCACCATGCTCCAGAATACTGACCAGATACGAGGCGGCACATTTGCTGGCGCTGTTGGAACCCTGCCCGGTGATCGGATCGTTGGCGACCACCACATCGGCCATGCCCAGCACCCGCCCGCCGGAAGGCAGCTCACCCACCGGTTGCCGCACCACCGGCGGGTAACCACCGACCAGGGTCGCTCTGCCGTCGGTCAGTTCGACATCGGTGCACCGCTCATATTCCCAGGGCACATACTGGCGCATGAGGTCGAGCACGCGCCACAGATGCTCGGCCGGACGCGGACGATCCTGCCAGCAGTCCAGCGGACCACCGGGAATTCCCTCGAAGAACAGGATGTCACAGGGACCGCTGACGGTGAGACACGGCATGATGAACAGCTCACCAACGCCGGGAACGGCATTGAAACGCACGGCCTGCGTGGTGGGGTGCTCCGGACGGGGCGTCATACCGTGCACATACACCACGGACAGTATGCGTTGTGTGCTGGTGTAGGGCGAACGACTCGGATCCCGGTCGAACAACTCTACGAGTTCGCCTTTACCGGCCGCGATGATCACGAGATCGTACAAGACGGTCAACGAATCAACATCAGAGGTGGTGACGCCGTGGTAGACGACCTTGCCGCCCCGATCTTCGAACAGCTCGAGCCATGCGGCCATCTTGACCCGCTGATCTACCGACTGGGCGTAGTCATCGAGTCTGCCGAGCCAGTCCAGCGCGCGTCCATGTGCAGGATCGGCGATGGACAAACCGAGCCCCTCGATTTTCGGCGTCTGCTGCTCCCACAGATTGAGGTCATGATCGCGTTCATGTTGCAGTGCGGGGCCGAACATGCATTGGGTGGACATCACCCGTCCACTGCGGATCTCATCAGGAGTACGGGCCGACATGACGGTGACGTCGTAGTCGTGGCTGCGCAGGCTCAAAGCCAGCTGCAAGCCGGCCTGGCCGGCACCGACGATCAACACCTTGCGCATCCTGTCAACCTTCCTCTTACCGCTGCGCAGCGATTCAGTACGGTTCAATGGTGCGCGACGCTCTCAGGTCCCGTCGGACCGTAGGAAACGGTGAGGCTCATGGTGTAGGAAACCAATTCCTGTAGTGCTTTCGCGGTTGCTGCAGGATCCCGGGCGTCACAGGTCGTCATCGGCACGTCGGGGCCCAGCGCGAGCGCTTCACGCACCTCGTCGAGGTCGTAGGCGAGCTCACCGTCGAACATGTTGACGGCCACGATGAACGGAATATCGGAATCGTTCTCGAAGTAGTTGATGGCCGCGAAGGACTCCTGGATCCGCCGGGTGTCCACCATGACGACAGCACCAAGCGCACCCCGACACAGATCATCCCAAAGAAACCAGAACCGGGGCTGACCCGGCGTGCCGAACAGATACAACACCAGATCCGGATACAGCGTGATACGTCCGAAATCCATCGCCACCGTAGTGGTGGTCTTTCCCTGACCGGCGAGGGCGTCGACGCCCTCGCCGGCCGTTGTCATCCACACCTCGGTGTCGATCGGTTCGATCTCGGAGACCGAACCCACGAAGGTGGTCTTACCCACTCCGAAACCACCAGCGACCACGATCTTCGCCGAGATGGTCAACGAAGAGGTGTTAAGCGGGTAGTTTCTTAAGTCCATCGAGGATCCTCTCCAAGATGATGTGATCGTACTGGTATGCGAAGCCGGTCGGGTGGATTAACACCCTCTCCTGCGCCGCCAGATCGCTGATCAGCATGCGAATCACCCCGAGCGGAATGGTGAGATGAGCAGAAAGTTCCGCGATGGAGATCGCCTTGCGGGCAAGCTCGTAGAGCGCTCGCGACTCCGGCAGCAGTGTCGCACTGAATTGCGGGTCGTGGTGCGGAACGGAAATCAGCGTCTCCACCAGGAGATGATGTCGCGGCCTGGTGCGCCCCCCGGTGAGCGCATAAAGCCGGATCCTCTTGCTGCGCATCGCAATGTTATCCACCGTGGTCCTTCTTCCGGCGATCAGTCGGCTCGTCGGGCGGTGATCACACGCCGCAAATCGGCTCGGATCTCCGGAGTCAATGCATGTCCGGCCTTGTCCACGAACTGGGTCATCTCGTATGCGACCACTTTCATGTCACTGCCCGAGGAGGTCAGCACCGCCAGTCCGGCAGCATCTCCTATCCCCATGAAGAGAAAATATCCGTACGAGAGCCGAATCATGATCAGCTCGCAGCTGCCCTTACCGAACAGCACCGCGCTGCTGCGCGCCAGACCCAGCAGGCCACTGGCGATCGCCGCGAGTTGCTCGGCGTTATCGTTGTCGACCGACTCGGATGCAGTCAGCGGAAACCCATCGGTGGACAGCACCAGAGCATGGGTCACCCCGTGCACGCGTTCGACAAATCCGTTCAGCAGCCAGGCGAGGTCGGCCGGGTTCTTGATGGCATTGTCAGTGGTCATCGGGGTGATCCTTCGACTCGGTCGGTAGCTGCGGATCGGCGCCACGCATCTGCCGAGCGGCCCGTTCGCCGTCGGAGAAGTTCCCGAGATCAGTCATCAACTGCTCACGCCCTTCGCCGGGGTCGGGATCGGCCGGGGGGCTGAGCACTGCGGTCGAGGAAGAGCCCGCGAATTCACGCAGACTCTGGGGAACACGCCTGGGCAATCCGTTGCGTGTCGTCGGGGGTGGGTGAGGGGCATTTTCCGGTTCAGTCCACTCGGCGGACAACCGAGGTGAGGGCGGCGGACTCGCCGGTACGCGAATCGGAGCTGACCGGGGAAGCTGCACCGTCGGCGTATCCGCGAACCAGGGTGTGGCCGGAGCTTCACATACCAGGTCGGCGGGCAGGAGCACAGCGGCCGTAGTGCCTCGGGTGGCCCGGTTGTCCAATCGGACGCGAATACCGTGTTTGCCGGCCAGACGACTGACGACGGCCAGCCCCATGTGCTCGATGGCCCCTTTGTCCAGCCTGGTAGGACCGGAGAGCCGGGCGTTGAGCACCCGCAGCCGATCCGCCGGCAGACCGATTCCGGCGTCCTCGACACGAAGCAGCACACTGCCCTGCTCGGTGAGATGCGCGCTCACCGTGACCTTGGATGTCGGTGGTGAGTGCAACGTGGCGTTGTCCAGCAACTCCGCGAGCAGCCGTCCCAGGTCATCAGCTGCGAAGTCCACCACGGCCAGGGCCACCATGTGCCCGATCTCGATCCGGGGATACTGCTCGATGGACGACATCGCCGCTCGGATCACGTCGACGAAAGGTGACGCCACCCTGGCTGAACTGCCGGCATCATGTCCGGCGAGAACCCGTAAGTTCTCCGCGTTGCGGCGCAGCCGGGCGGCGAGGTGGTCCAGCTGGTACAGCCGGGCTATCCCGTCCGGATCGCTCTCCTTCGCCTCCATGTCCTCCAGCTGAGCCAGCAAGGAGTCCACCAGGTTGAGATCGCGCAGCGCGACACCGGCGCACATGCTGGCCAACACGTCGCGCGAGCCGTCTTCCCGGTTGATCCGGGGGGTGGGCTCGGGCAGCAGTCCCGAGCCCTGCTCGGTGTCCGGCGGAGCCAGCAGTTGCGCAGCCGCCGACCGCGCCTTGTTCACCAGCCCTCGGGCACCCTGGCTACGGTATTGCTCCACAACCCACCGCACACCGCGTTCGACCCGGACTCGCAGATGATCATCGACGCTCCGCACGGTTGCGCACGGTACTCGTCCGGGTGTCACACACACAAGTAGCAGCTCGTCGCAGTGAGTCACCAATCTTTGCGACTACCGACACGCCCCGCTCACACGCCGACCGCATGAAGCGAGTTCGTTCAAGCGCCTGGACAAGGACTCCATTTTCACTGAGCTACTGTTAATGCAGGTGGCGCCCTCTAGGAGAAAGGTGGGGAACTGGGTGAGAGTTGGCTTGGTTCCCTACGAGTACGGCATCAGATCACTGGATGGGAAATGGTCCCTAGCAGAAGATTCCCGAACAGGTGTCACGCTTTTGGGTGAAGATCTGAAAAGAGCGGTAGTTCTCTAGGGGCGAGGTGGCATGTCCGAACCTACTTCGCAGGTGGTAATGGCCCGGCGAAAGAGGCCAGGACGATGGGACGCGGGGCGGGAGGTCCGTAGCCGGTCAGCAGTGCCCGGAGTGCTGCGGCGCCGAGGACCGGATGGAACAACAGCACCGGCGAGCCCATGAGATGATAAACCCGGGCCAAGACCGCGTGCGCGCGCAGGTTCCCGTGGATGGCCAGGCGCCCGAGCTGCCGAGTCCACCGGCCGAGCAGCGCCTGCGGAAGGGACTGGCGGCCGGTGCTGGTCGGGTAGCGTAGATCCTCACTGGTAGCGACGGCCCACGGCAGCGACACGACGCCGGCGAACTTCCGGAGCAGCCGGCGGGCGTACCCCGGGCGCAGCCCGGCGTCCATCGCCCGGCGCAAGAGCAGGGCTTCGCAGGCCGCCACCGTGATCCCCTGGCCGTAGATCGGGTTGAACGCGCAGAGTGAATCACCGACGACGAGCAACCCGTCAGGCCAGTCCGGGACCCGCTCGTAGTGATGACGGTGGTTGCCGGTCTGGCGATGCACGGCGACGTCGCCGATCGGCTCGGCGTGGCGCACCAAATCCGCCAGCGCCGGATCGGGCAAACGATCGAGGAAGGACACGAATCCGGCGGCGTCGCGCGGAGGCCGGTTCTCCGCACAGCCGATGGCACTCACCAGCCAGCGGCCACCCTCGACCTGGAGCGCCATACCGCCGGCCAACGTTGCCGGCGTCTGCTGAATGACGACCCCCGCGGCACCGACCTTGGCCGAGGCGTCAGCGTATATGCGGGTGGCATAGCCCACCCCTGCATCGACCTCTGACACCGGTGCGACCCCCACACCGACGTGTGCCAGCCAGACGGGTAGCCGTGAGCCGCGACCGGATGCGTCGATCACGAGATCGGCCGGCACCGTGGATCCGTCCGCCAGCTCAACCTCCCAGTGTCGATTCCCACGCCGTAGGCCGGTCACCTTTGAACCGGGGCGGATCTGCACCCCGGGCAGGCCTTGCACCCTGCGCCGGACCACGTGCTCGAACAGCGGACGGGTCATGGACAACACCTCGAACGCGGGGCGGCCGACCGGCAGCCACCCCTGCTCGGCGAGCCACGGCAGCTCACCGGTGTCAAAGGGCACCGCGCCCAGACCGAGCAGCTCCTGCCGTGAACCGGGCAACAGCTCCTCCAGCGCGAGCAGACCACGGAAAAGGAACACGTGTGGCTGCTGTCCTTGGGGCACTCCGGCTCGGGGCGTCGAGCCACCGGGCAAGACATCGCGCTCGAGTACCGTGACCGAGTTCCTCCTGCCCGCTGCCGCGGTAGCGGCGAATAACCCCGCCATGCTCGCCCCGACTACAACGACCCGCCAGGACGCGTCGTCCGGCATCTCAGCGCTCATCCCAACCCCATTGCTTTGATCGATAAGGATACCAGGGATCACTTGAGACTGCCTCGTAATTTATTCTACGATGAAGTTGAACGCCTTCCATTCATCAGGGCAGAACCGGTCACCCGAAAGCACGTAACAGGGCCACAATATCCAAGCTCCGGTGCTATCAAGAAAGATTTTTCCCTCGGCTTGGACGGTTTCCCCAGGTTCGAGAACTCGACCTTCATTTGCATCTTCAGAGTCTCTGTGATCGTCGGCCGGATTGCGCGCGCCGACGAAAGTGTACTCCATCTGAATGCGCTCCTCCCCCACGTTGGTCAGTGAATAGCTCACGGTTATCGTGTCCCCCACTCGCGGTGGATCGTTCCGCACCGAAACCGCGAGTCCCATCAGTCTAATTTGATCGCCGGTAGTTTCAGGCTCCGCGTCAATCTCGATCCCACTTTTTGCCTGCTCTGGCGATTGGCGGCCAAGACTGTTGTCAGCCGGTGAAGGTGTACTTCCGGTCATCCCTCCTCGAAGAATGGTCAGTATGAACGGTAACAACAGCATAATGCCAAAAAGGCCAGATGCCACCCGAGCCCAATTGGGTACCTGGGGTAACGCTATCTCTCGTATAGCGAAGCCCCCTCCCACTATGGCAACCAGCAAGAAGAGAATGCCACCCCCTAATGCCACTACCTCTACTGACATCAAAACCGCCCTAGGTTGACTACCTTCCTGAGTTCAAGCTCCCCGACGGCCACATCCAGGCCAGAATACTCCAGGTGCGCGCACACGAGCAGCCACCCGGGAAGAAGACCTCAGGTTGGTGGGTAAGCATGGCGCGGTGAGTACCCTAGACGGTCAATGATGGACATCGGGGGCATGGGGCTGGATCAGCGTTGCTCTGGGCATGAAAAGTTGAAGGATGCACAACCGTTACCGCATGCGCGCCTGGCGAGTCCGTCAGCGGAAAATGACTGCGGCACCCTGACCGCAACTGACAGCCGCCGTTGATCACCTGCCGCGCTGGACCAGGTCGAGAAGGCTGCGCGATACTGGATCCATCGAGATGTGAATTGCTACCAGGGAGTATCTGCATCCCGCTCAATACATACCGATCAGGACGCCGTCGTGGGGAGAGGAGATCAGCATGGCTGAGCACAATCGCGCCGATGAGCTGCGCGCGGCCGAACGTCGTCTCCAGGCGGCCCAGCTCGCCAGCGACGTCGCGGAGTTGGACCGGTTGCTCGACGATCGGCTCATCTTCACCTTCGGGTCGGACGGCAAGTGCTACACAAAGCAGGATGATCTGCAGGTGCACCGCTCCGGGCAACAGGTCGTGACGAAGGTCGAAGAAGAGGATCTGACCGTGTTCGTCGAGGGGTGCACCGGTGTCACCTGGTTCCTCGGTGCAGTGGAGGCCACGCTCGACGGCGCGCCATTCGCGGCACGGCTGCGGTACACCCGCACCTGGATCTACAACGACGACCACGGCTGGCGGATCATCGCCGCCCACGCCAGCCCGGTCGAGGGCGACTAGATCAAACCGGGGCGGACGCAGTCTGTCGCTAGCCGCGAAGCAGGGGTTCCTTATGTACTCGACCGGCCGGACAGGACGAGCGCCCAGGCGAGCAGGCCGAAAGCAACGGTGGACGTGATCGCGCGGACGAGGTTCCAGCTCGCCCATCGTGCCTCGTTGAACCTTTCCCGGACCGCGGCGAGGTCGGCGATGCGCTCAGGATCCCCGGCCGCCTTGATTGCGTCGTTGAGTGGCACGTTGATCGTGACCGTGATGACGAACGCGACCAGGTACAGGACGAGCGCGGCGGCGATCCAGGGTAGGCCGTGCCGGCCGATATGAGCGATCGTGGCCACGAGGGTGAACACCAAGGCGCCGAGGAAGCCGCCCCCCATGAACCATGGGTTGATGATCGCGCGATCGATGGACTGGAACGCGCCGACAAAGGTTCGGTCATCGGTCCTCCCGAGACCGGGCATGATCGTGTGCGCGTAGAGGCCGAACACCCCGGCCACGAGTCCCATCGACACCGTGGCAGCCAGCAGTGAAAAAGCCCGCAATGCGTTCATCGTGTCCTCCCGCGGAGGGCGCGGATCGGTCAGGGTGTGCTGCCGGCGAGCTGATACTACGCCGAGCCCGAACCCGATGACGATCTGCTGGCGCGAGTAGCCTGATCGGAAGCGTCCCTGTCGGAGCGATCATCGAATAGATGTCTTTGCGGGCAATTCAGGCCCCAGCCGTCCGGCAAAGACAACCGGAAAATTAGCCCTCCGGCTCTCTTAATTGGTCGCGATTTGTGCGTGAGCGCGCCACTTCTTCCGTCGTGGGGCGTGTCATCGAGCGCCGCCATGGGTGGGCGGTGCCCCGGGGTCGGCGTCGGGATGCTGCCTGATGGCCAGTCCTAGCTCACCGGCGAGTTGGGTACGTAGGAACTCGGGTGGTTGGCGTAGCCAGACGTTGGCCTCTCGGTGAATTTGGCATCCTCGGCGTCGGCGGAGTACCGCCCTGGGATGGCGGCAGGATCGGCAGCGGCCGCGCCGGTCCAGGGGATGGCTCATCAGTAGCAGGTAGAGGGTGGCCACGGCCTGGCAGGGGACGGTGCTGATCCCTTCGGCTGCGCGGCGCCCGGCCTGCACCGTCTCCACCAAGATCGCCCGCAGTGTGGCGCACAGGTGCTGGTGGCTGAGCTGGGCGACGCTGAGGCCCCGGTCGGTGGGGGTGGGTGGGATTCTCACGTCGCGGACCTCCCTGCGGTAAGCGCGGGCCGGTGGTGCGGCTACTGGTCAGAGGTGAAGGAGAGACCTAACCGGAGCGGTCGTCGCCACGGTCAGCCCCGTGCGTCTGCGCCGCAGTCCGCGACGCTTCCAGGTGCAGGAACAGCCGTTCGACCTCCTCGACGGTCAGGCCCACCGAGGAGGTGATGTCCACCAGCCCGTACCCGGGTTCCGCACCCGAGCCCTCACCAAGAGGATCGAGGTCGTCGGCCAGCCTGCGTTCGGTGACCGAGGCAAGCACCCCGATCTGGCCGGTGGTGTCCTGCCCGACCCACTCGTACAGGCGTACCCGCACCTGGCTGGTCTGCGCATCGGCGGGGCGCAGCGTCCACACCGGACCCCGGTGCGTGCCCTCGGCGATCCCGACCGGGAAGTCGCACTCCGGCGCGCACCACGCCCGGTGCGCCCACGGCGCCGCAGTCTGGCTGACCTCACGATCCACCATCACTCCCTACTCGGTCTCGGCCACTGATCGCGATGGGCAGCGGTGTCGACCGTCCCGCGGCCTCGTCGATGCCATGGACCACCGCCCAGTGCAACTGCTCGGCCTGGGCCGGGTCGAACGTCATCGCTTCACCATCGGGCAGCCGCACCAGCAACCCCTCCCGGGCCGACGTGACCAGCAACTTGCGGGCCACCCCGGCACTGTCGGAGTAGTCCACCCAACACTGCGACTGATAGGTCATTCCCTCACCTACTTCTTGGTCGTCTTGGCCGACCGGACTCCTCGACCGCCCGCGCCGCACACCCCTGGGTCGACACCAGCCGGGGCCACGCGGAATGGGGAAAGAAACCGCGCGGCCCCGACCGGCCACGCCCGGATGCCCTGTCCAGTGAGGTAGGGGGCTCCCGACCTCGACACCGCACCCGAGCGCGTGCTTAGTACTATCGCGACATACCAGACAGGCAAGACGCAAATGAGGCGGAAACGTGACGTAGCGCGCCAGAGGTCATGGCGGCTTCCCGGATGCCCCAGGCGCAAGAGAGCCGCAAAACTATTGCGGGGCATCTCACTTTGGTGCTGGATGTCGCACACTGTCTCCGTACGTGGACGAGGGCCACCCGGGGAGAAACCGGATCCGGCGCCTGACTGCCCTACCCGAACCGGAGGCCACCGCCATGCAAACCCAGGACGAAGAATCAGCGCCCGAGGGTGCGGTCGGGCAGCGGGTCGCTGTGCAACGCAAGCTGGCCGGGCTCACCCAATACCAGCTCGCCGACCGGGCACACGTCAGCACAAGCCTCATCCAGAAAGTCGAACGCGGTGTCGCACCGGCCACACCCGCCTTCACCGCCACCATCGCCCGCGCCCTGGGTGTTGATGTCGAGGCGCTGACCGGTGAGCCTTACGGCCCACTCCTCACCGATCCGAGAGCCGAGCACGCCGGGATCCCTGCGCTGCGGGCGGTGCTGTACTCCGATGACGTCTCCCAGTTGGATGGCCAGCCGATGTCGGCCGCCGACCTGCGCACCCGACTCGATGAATGCGAGGCCCATCGGGAGAAGTCCCGGTACGCCGCAGTCGCCACGGCCCTCCCGGAACTGCTCAATCACGCTTACGCGATCCTGGCTGAGGCACGACCAGGATCGAAAGCTGAGACCGTGTGGGCACTGCTCGACGACGCCTATGAACTCGCCCAAGCTGTCAGCTATCGATTCGGCTACTTCGACCTCGCGGCGCTGGCGGTCAGGTGCTCCCGTGAGGCCGCCGCGCAGGCGGGAGATCCGATACGTGCCGCCGTAGCCGCATTCCGCGCGACACACATGAGTTTGCATCAAGGTGATTGGGCAGAAGTCCTTCGCATCATCGACCGTGGTCATGCACTGATCGACGGCGATGGCTCGCCAGTGGCCCGTGCGGTACAGGCACAACTGCACCTGCGGCAAGCGATAGCCCAGGCCCGCCTGACCGCGCTCGATCGAGCCGACGAACACATCGCCGAGGCAAGAAGGCTGATCAACAACGGCACCGTGCCCGCCCATCCCTTCTACAACATCAACGCCAGCACAGCCAATGTCGAGATCCACTGGGTGGCGGTACCAGTCGAACTCGCCGACGGCACCACCGCTGTCGGCCGGGCCGAGCAAGTTCAGCTCCCCGCCGATGCGGAACCCTCACGGGTGGGCCATCACTGGATCGACGTGGCCCGAGCCTGGATGCTGCACGGCGACCGGGACAAGGCCCTCGACGCGCTGCACCAAGCCCGCCAAATCACCCCACAGCAGACCCGCTACCACCCCAGCGTCCGCGAGACCGTACATCTGCTGGCTGAGCGTGAGCGGCGGGCCAACGACACCCTGGCCGGCTTCGCCCGCTGGGCCGGCCTGACACTCTGAGCACCAAACGCTGCAACGACCAGAAGGGAATCAAACCCATGGGCAGGCATGGTAAAGAGGACTTCACCAAGGACGGTCAGCCCATTCCTCCGCAGCAGCCCCCGAACCCAAAACCGAGCCCGATTCCACCCCCGCCCGATCCCAACAAGCACGACAGGTGATTGTCCGTGGCTGCCGATCCGGTGGGGCTGCGGCGGCGGATGGTTGATGCGGTGGTGGTTGATGAGCACGTGCGGGCGTGGTGGTCGGCGTTCCTACCGTGGCGCGAGGCGGTGGCGGCGGTGCCCCGGCATCGGTTCATCGGCGACACCGTGTGGGTCGAGCATGACGGGGACGGCCCGCCGACGCTGGTGCCCTTGTCTCGAGAGCGGGACCCGGATCGGTGGCTGGAGCTGGCCTACGACGCTGGTGAGGCCGTGGTTACTCAGGTTGACCATGGGCGTCCGGAGTGGGCGGAGCTGGGTGGGTCGGTGCCGACCAGCTCGGCGTCGTGCCCGATCACCGTCGCGATGATGCTGGCCGCGCTGGACGCCCATGAAGGGCATCGGGTGCTGGAGATCGGCACCGGCACCGGCTATAACGCCGCCCTGCTGGCACATTGGCTCGGCGCCGGTCAGGTGACCAGTATCGAGGTTGATCCTGACCTCGCGGGCCGGGCACGCACAGCACTGGCGGGCATCGGCTTGGCCGACGTGACCGTGGTGACCGGCGACGGCGCACTCGGGTACGCGCCTGGGGCCGAGTACGACCGGGTGATCGCCACAGCGGCCTGCAACCAGATCCCCTACCCCTGGGTGGAGCAGACCCGCCCCGGCGGACGGGTGCTGTTGCCGTGGGCGAACACCTACACCGGGGCACTGGTAACGTTGACGGTCGCCGAGGACGGCACAGCCACCGGCACGGTCATCGGCGAGAGCAGCTTCATGTGGCTGCGCGAGCAACGCCATCGACGCGGCACCATCGAAGCCGTCGTCGGCGATGACGAACACCGCGCTGACGCCTGCGTCACCAGCCTCCACCCGTACTCGGTCACCGGACCCCACGGCGCGCGGATCGCGATCGGCGAGCGGGTCGCGGGATGCCAATGGCGCTACTGGCCCTGGGAACCCCACGATCCGGTGGGGGTGCTCTGGCTGATCGACACCCGGTCACGCTCCTGGGCCAAACTAAGCCACACCAGCAACGACGCTGGCGAAACCGAATTCCCAGTCCTCCAGTTCGGCCCCCGGCGACTCTGGGACGAAGTCGAAGCCGCCCACCACTGGTGGACCGAAACCGGCCGCCCAACCGCGCGGGACTGGCGATTCACCGTCACCCCACACGGCCAGAGCATCGTTCTGGATCCGCTCAGCTCCGCAGCCGAGGCCGGGTGAGCCGACAGAGGCGAAGTGGAGCAGATAGAACAGAGTAGATGGCTTCTCCGGACGACCCGAGGGCGCAAGAGAAACAGCTCCCATGCCCGCAGCGGCAACGCGGACCGAGCCGACGAATACGTCACCGCAGCCCACGAACTGATCGCGCGCGGTATCCCGACGACCAGCCCTTACTACAACATCATCGCCACCAACTTGAGCCGCCCGAACACGTGAAGGCGGGGATTCGCGCGTTCATGACGTCATTCGGGTTAATTTTCGGTGCTTTCGACTTCGTGATCACCCCAGATGACGAGTGGGTCATGTTCGAATGCAATCCGTTCGGCCAGTACGGCTGGCTAGAGAACGAACTAGGCTTCCCGATCACCCAGTCGCTGGCCGAGCTACTGACGAAAGGAGAGGCGTGAGCTACGCTACCAACCTCACCGAGCAGGAAATGGCGTTCGCTCGAAGCCGACTGGCGGAACTGGCCATGACGTTCCACCATGACGGCACGCTGGTCAGCCCGCAATGGCGCGATGTCTTCCTGCGCACCTGGCGCCACCCGTACGTGCCAGCCTATTATCCGGCTCTGGACCGTCCGCCCGTGCTGTGCATCGGCGAGGAGGCGCAGCGCAGCGCCTGGTTGGAGGCGGTATACAGCAACCAGACCCTCGTGACGAAGGTCGTTCAGTTGCCGATGTCCCGCGCGTTCCAGCCGGCGACGAGCCCGATGTACACCAGCTCTTCCACCCTGCCTTCGCTCGTGTTGCGGATGCTGGAGACACTCGACGTCGAGACCGGCCACCGGGTCCTGGAGATCGGCACCGGGACCGGCTACAACTGCGCGCTGCTCTGCGAACGTGTCGGATCCGACCGCGTGACGAGCGTGGACATCGATCCGGAGCTGATCGACTTGGCCCGCGAGCGGCTGGCGGCCAACGGCCATACCCCGACCCTGGAGGCGGTGGACGGCGCGGAAGGCTACCCCCAGGGCGCGCCGTATGACCGCATCATCTCCACCTGTGCGGTGCCCTCGATCCCGAGTCCCTGGTTGAAGCAGGTCACCCCAGGAGCGGTCATCTTGACCGACGTACGGCGCCAGCTCGGCGGAACGCTTGCGCGCCTCACCGTCAATGCCGAGGGCGTCGCCACCGGACGGTTCGTGCCCTACTCGGCCGGGTTCATGTGGATGCGCCGGACCGTCGAGCCGAGCACCTCGCGGCTGCCCCGGTACGACCACGAACCAGCTCGTTCGACGACCGACGTTGATCCCGCACTCCTCCTGGAGGATGGCTTGTTCGGATTCGTCGCGCAGTGGTTCCTCCCCGACGCGTCCCGTGGTATCGGCACCCAGAATGGTCGTCCGACCCTGAGCCTCATGACGCCGGACGGGTCCTACGCCGAGCTGGCGACCAGCCGGGACGACGGCGGATTCGAGGTCACCCAAGGCGGACCCCGACGGCTATGGGACCGCGTCGTCGAGGCACACGCCTTCTGGGAGAAAGCCGGTCGGCCGAGCTACGAACGCTTCGGCCTCACGGCGACGCCGTCCGAACAACACGTGTGGTTCGACAACCCGGACAGCGACCACCGATGGCCGCTGAGTCAAAACGCAACCTGAACCACCCGGACTGGAATGTAATCCCAATGGGCAGTGGGGATTCATCGCCGAGGCCACTGGCATGCCGATAGCCTCGGGTGAGGAGAGGAGACCCTCATGGCTGAGCACAATCGCGCCGATGGGGTCTGTCGCGGATCACAGCTGCGCCGTGGCCTGCACGGGATCGAGGCGTTCGAGTTGGGGCACGTCGTCGAACGCCTGGTCTGGGCTGACAATTGTCGGAATGCCGCGATTGATCGCGGTGGCGGCATGCAACACATCACGAGCGTTCAAGCGGTCAGAGATCCGGAACAAGCGGAGCCCGAGGGTGAGGTCGGCCGCGGTGAGATCATGCACCTGACACAACGTCATGACATTGAACGGTGGGTACAACGACCTCAGGACGGTTCCGCAGGAGCGTGCCGTCGCGGATCTGCCCTCGGGGCAGTTGTTGGCCAGGGTGATGGCGTCACTGCTCCCGCCGCCGGACACGCGTGCGTCGCCGAGCAATGCCGACGAGTCGGACGACGATGAGGAAGGTGAGCCGCCTGCCGTTCTCGACCCAGCGTGCTCCGAGGGGACGTTGCTGCTGGCCGTCGCCGACCGGTTCGGCGATCACGTGATGCTCGTCGGGCAGGAGATCGACGAGAAGGCCGCGGCGCTCGCCGCTGTGAACATGCGCGGCCATCCGCTCGGCGCGCCGTACGACATCCAGACGGGAGACTCCTTGATTAACAACCAGCTCAGCCGATACTTGGGGGCTGCCGCCGCGGTCGTCTGCGAGCCGCCCCTCGATGCGCGGCAGTGGCCGTCGGCGGAGCTCGTCGACGATCCGCGCTGGCGGTTCGGCGTGCCGGAAGCCGGTGGCGCGGAGCTGGCCTGGGTGCAGCACTGCTACGCCCACCTACGGCCAAGGGGGGTGGCCGTGTCGCCGCGGACCGGCGTCCAGCCATCGGGGCGGTCCGTCCGTGCGGCACTGGTCCGTTCCGGCGTGCTGCGGGACGTGATCGCGCTGCCGAAAGGGATGGGGTCGGCTCCGGACACGGACAGGTATCTGTGGGTCCTCCAGCGTCCCTACCCCGCGTCCGATCATGCCGCGTCGGCGTCGGTCGACATCGGCGACGCCGACCTGAGCCACTTCCGGCTGGAATTCACCGGGCGGCACAACGTGTCGCTCTCGGCCGTCGGTGACCGCGACGTCCGTGGTCACGCGGCCGACGGCGGGGGCAGGCGGGAACCGGAGATGACACCGCTCTCGGAGGTGATCGCCGAGCTCAACGACCGGTTCGGGCTGGGCCTGGGCACCGCTGACGAGATCCTGGTCTACCAGCAGGTCGTCGGCCTGGTCGAGGACACCTCGATGCAGCAGATCGCGCTGATGAACGACGAGTCCCGCTTCGGGCAGGTCGCTGACGACCGGCTCGACGACATCGTCCCTGAGAACGCCGAGCGCAACACCGACTTCATGAAGCTGTACTTCGACAACGACGAGTTCCAGAAAGCTATCAAGGAAGCGGCGCGCAAGCGCGCGTACCGGATCATCACCGAGCCGGCGCGGGACGAGGCGCTGGCACGCCTGCGGGCCGAGATGCGGCGCGAGACCGGGACGCGCGATGAGTGAGCCCGGTGGCGAGGTGATCGTTTACCGGAGCCCCGACGGACAGTCGGTCGTCCAGCTACGAGCCGTCGCTGGGACGGTGTGGCTCGCGCAGGCCCAGATCGCCGCGCTGTACGACACGTCGGTGCCCAACATCGCCCAGGTCATCCGGCGGATACTGGAGGACGGCGAGGTGAGCACGGCAACTATTAATTCAGAGTTAAGGGTTCAGACCGAGGGCACCCGCCAGGTCCGGCGAGAGGTCAAGATCTACAACCTCGACATGGTGCTCGCCGTCGGCTACCGCGTGACCACCCCGCGCGCGGTCCAGTTTCGGCAGTGGGCCACCACCGTGTTGCGCGAGTACCTCGTCAAGGGCTTCGCGCTCGACGACCCCCGCCTCAAGGATTCGGCCGGTACCGACTACTTCGATGAGCTGCTACAGCGGATCCGGGACATCCGGGCCTCCGAGAAACGCTTTTATCAGAAGGTCCGGGATCTGTTCGCCACCACCAGCGCTGACTACGACGGCAACTCCGACACTGCCAAAACCTTCTTCGCCACGATCCAGAACAAGCTCATCTTCGCCGTCACCGGTAGCACTGCGGCTGAGCTCGTCATGCGGAGATCGGACGCACGTTCCCCGAGCATGGGACTGACCACCTGGACGGGCGACCGCATCCACAAGAGCGACGTCGTGATCGCAAAGAACTACCTGACCGAGCGCGAGATCACCGAGCTCAACCGACTCACCGCCATGTTCCTCGACTTCGCCGAGGACCGCGCCCATCGTCGCCAGACGACCCTGATGACGGAGTGGGTGGCCCAGACCGATCGGTTTCTCGCGTTCAACGAGAGAAGCCTGTTGGCAGACTCGGGCAGTGTCTCCGCGTCCAGGATGAAGACGGTCGTGGCCGAGCGCTACGCCGAGTTCGATGAGCGCCGTAAAGCAGTGGAGGCCGAACGCGCCGAGGCCGACGAGCTGGAGGACCTTCGGACCTTGGCGGCGATCGAGAATCGACGTGCCGATCCCGGGCGGGACGACGATGCTCATCTGCCCTGATGGGGAGAGCCGGTCAACCGCGAATTGCAGTGACCGGCTCCGCGTTTCGCAGCCGCGCGGAGCACAACCGTGACGAACGGGCGCCCCTCATCGGGCGTGACCCGAAGACGTGCTGCGGCTACAATCGTGTGGTGGCTACCTGCCGGGCCATCCGGGCCAACCCCCCGGCGGCGCTGCCGCGTCGGATGTCCAGTGCGCTAGCCAGCGGTTCGAGTCGTTTCCGGGCGCGCATGGAGCTGAGCTTGCTGACTGCGGTGATGGCGTTGTGGGCCATCTGTAAGCCGTCACCCTCACCGGCCCGGACGTGGATAGTGGCCAGCGTGACGCCCGACCGGGTGTTGCCGAGGCGGCTGAGCCCTTCCCAGCGCCGCACCGAAGACACGGCGAACGACTCGGCGAGGTCCAGGCGCCCGCGTTCGAGTTCGAGCAGTGCCGCCACCCCGTCGAGGTCTCCGGTGGGGTCCGTGCGGCCGGGGTGCCATATCTCCCGTGCGGTGCTCAGCTCCCGATAGGCGGTCTGGGGGTCTCCGAGGGCGGCGTACGCGGTCGCCGAGTCGGCCTTCGCCCATGCCTGCACAGCCACCCCCCGGGGATCATCTGAGGGAATCTGCCAGGCTTTGATCTGCGCGAGCTGCTGCATCTTCAGCCCGTCGTTGGGGTGGCCGTGTTCCACGGTGGCGAACCCGGCGAGGGTCAGGGCGTGGGCTTGCAGGTAGGCGTCGCCAGCGTCGGTTGCCAGTTCCAGCGCCCGCGCATAGTGCATCATCGCGCGGCGGTACAGACCGGCGTCCGAGGCTGCCCACCCGGCATGGATGTGCAACTCGGCCACGGCCGCCATCAGCTCCTGCTTGATCGGCTCAGCACCGGGGACCTTCAGGAGCCGGGTGACCGAGGCGGCAGCCGCGCTGCTCACCGACGGGTCCGGACCGTGCATTTTCCCGAGCTGCCCGAGTAGCTGGGTAAGATCACGCACCTGCGCCACATGCACAGCGCAGACACGGGACGGTAGCGGAAGCGACATCGTCACCAGACCGGGCAGGTCCCGGAGTTCACCGAGCCCCTTGACCGCAGCACCGAACGCGGCGGTCGACCCCAGCGCGAGAATGTGTCTGCGCAGCATTTCCGCGCTCACCCCCTCGGGGGTTTCGGCGTCGGTGACCTCACCAGCGTAGGTGCCATCAGCACCCCACCAGGACAGGCCCATCCGTTCCCGGGGTATACCCAGACCCTCAGTGATCCGCCGCAGCAGGTGATAGTTCTCCACTCTCCGGCGACCCGCCACGATGTCGCACACCTCAGACTGGGACTGCCCGGTCAACTCGGCGATCTGCCGTTGACTGACCCCGATGCTTTGCAACACCCGGTACAGGGCACCGATGTCCAGCGCGGCCAGGACTTGGCGCACGTCGTCACGGTCATACAGCGCGGGGTCGATCGAGGCGGGGGCCTTGTTAGGGTCTCCGGTATCCGCGTCGCTCATGGTGGTCACCGCTTCCCTCGGTGGGTGATCGAGCATGGAGTGCAGCTATCCGCCCACCTGCGCCTTGACCGGGCAGGATGCGGCGGACCCCCGAACGACTGCCGTGATCGTGCCACACCGGGTGAGTTCGTCAAGTCACACATCACCCGCTCGGGATCACCGCGGATACCACTGGGGTAAACATAGATCATCCGTGGGGGCAAACCCCACCAAGGCCCCCGGGGCGCGGGGCTGACCTGCAGAAACCGTTTCGCAGAAGTCTCCTATAAGAGTCTGGCGAAATGTCAAGCGAAACTCGCCAAGTTGATCACCGAGCGCATCTCGCAAGATCGTTCACCTGCGGTGATGCGTGCAATTTGTGGTGTGAGACCCCGTAGACCGCCACGGCGCTCCGCGCAACGGCATGTTTTCGTGAGCTCCCCACGCGGGGCACGCCGCCCCGGCATGTGGTGCAGCGCTCGTCGTGCCACGCTCAGGTTTCGATCCGGGTGGCAAGGGTGGGTTGGCCTGGGCCGGTGAGCTCGCCGACGACTCCGCGGCGGCCGGCGATGGCCATCAGGAGGGATTCTGCCGGACCCTGGACGAGGTGTCCTTTGCCTGCGGCCCAGTCGAGATCGGTCGCGACCAGACGCGGGCCGCGGACCCGCCAGAACGCGCCGAGGGTGGGTGCGCGGAGCGCGAACCGCAAGGCCCGGACGGAGCCGGTCTGCGGGGACGTCACGGGGCATCCCCAGGGGGCGCCGGATGTCCTGGTGGTGGATGAGGCCATCGACCAGCGCGATGCGACCACCGAACCCGGCGGTGAGCCCGCTCGGCTGCAGGTGCTCGTGTAACAGCGCCAGCAGTTGTTCCGGGTCGCGGGTGCTGTATTCGGCCGCCCCGACCGCGTTGGCGCGGTCAGGCAGGAACCGGCCCTTGACGAACCGGCTGACCAGTTTGCGCGCGTCGAGCGTAGCTGAGCAGGTGGGCGACCACGTCGCGCACGCGCCCCCTGGCACACAATGAGGGGGCTTCCCACGCCAAGGATCAGGTCGGGATTCAGCGCGGCGATCCCCTCAAAGTTGATGCCGTCGGGCATGTTGAGGATTTCCGGGTCGGCATTGCGGGCCTCGTCTTCGGCCCAGGGGTAGATGACGTCGGACTCGTCGCCGAACCAGTAGCGGACCGCGATCGGCGTCACGCCGAGCGCGAAGATCGCGTCATGGTCCTGGTAGCCGATCGACGGCACGCGCCCGGGCTCCGCGGGGATCTCGGTGGTGCCGAGCTTGTGATTGATCATGACCGGGGATGCACCGTCTCCCCCGTCGCCGGCCCGGAGTCATCCCGGCCGGAACTGGACCCGCAGCTCGGGAGTAGCGAACGCGCAGCTGAGATCAGGTAATAGGACATTCCGGGCTTACTGGTTAGTTAGCCCAACCTAAGCAAAGCGACGACCTTAGGCAAGGCTCACCTGAGCACCAGAGATGGCGTTCGATCTGCCGTCCAGCGGGTGGGCAGGGAGAGCTCTCCGCGCGTCAGTGCAGGCAGAACTCGTTGCCCTCGGGGTCTGTCATGATCAGGCACCATCCAGCCGGTTCGTTGAGCTCAAGCAGCAGGGTGGCGCCGTGTCGTCTGTCCGCGAATTGCAGTGACTGGCTCCGCGTTTCGCAGGGTATATGGCCGCGTTTCACAGGTCTCGTATGCGCGGATCGCACGCCCTCGGCTAGCCTTCGGGCATGTATCGGCATCGGATGCTGGCCGGTCCTCTTGCTGAGGCGCTCGCGGACACCCCGGTGGTGGTCGTGGCCGGTCCCCGCCAAGCAGGCAAGAGCACTCTGGCCGAGCACGTGGTGGCCGACCGTGCGGGGACCTGGCTCAGCCTCGATGACGCCACGATCCTCGATACCGCCAGGACCGATCCGGTGGGGTTCGTCAGCGGGCGCAGCGGGCTCGTCGGCATCGACGAGGCACAGCGAGTGCCCGAGTTGCTGCTGGCCGTCAAGGCAGAGGTCGACCGCGAGCGGCGCCCGGGTCGTTTCCTGCTCACCGGATCGACCAGATTGCTCGGCGCGCCGAAGCTCGCAGACTCGCTGGCCGGCCGGATGGAGGCGCTCACGCTCTGGCCGTTCACCCAGGCCGAGCTGGGTGACGGGGTCGCGGCGGCGGGGTTCATCGACCGGGCCTTCGACGACGATCTGGCCGGGCTCCGACCTTCGGCGGTGACCAGGGCGGAGGTGCTCGACCGAGCCGGGGCGGGGGGGTTCCTGCCTGCCCTGCCCCGGACCGGTCGGCGCCGTTCCACCTGGTTCGACAGCTACGTCTCGGGCGTCATAGATCGGGAGGTGCGGGCCGTCACCGACGCCCTCTACCTGCGCGAGCTGCCCCGGCTCCTGAGGCTGGTCGCGTCGCGCACCTCAGGCGAGCTCAACATCACCGACCTGGCTCGTGACCTC
The DNA here is from genome assembly GCA_050700355.1 of Pseudonocardiaceae bacterium. Lineage (GTDB taxonomy): Bacteria > Actinomycetota > Actinomycetes > Mycobacteriales > Pseudonocardiaceae. The sequence continues at coordinate 12,559 of JBOHHE010000250.1, read as the reverse complement.
GGTCTTTCCCGTCCGGCCACCGACAGTTACCTCGCGCACCTAGAAGCCGTCTTCCTCATCCAGACCATCCCGGCGTGGTCGACGAACCTCACCGCCCGGGTCGTCCGCAGGCCCAAGATCACCGTCACCGACACCGGCCTCGCTGCCAGGCTGCTCGGCGGGCGCCTGCACTCCGACTCCGACCTGGCCGGCCAGCTGATCGAGACGTTCGTCGCGGGTGAGCTGCGCGCGCAGACCGAGTGGTCGCAGACCCGACCGGGCCTGTTCCATTTCCGTGACCGGGACGGCATCGAGGTGGATCTCGTCCTGGAGTCGGGTGACGGCCGGGTGGTCGGGGTCGAGGTGAAAGCGGGCGCCACCGTGCGTGCCGAGGATCTGCGCGGGCTGCGGTTGCTGGAGCAACGACTCGGCGCCGACTTCGCTGCGGGCGTCGTATTGTGCACCGCTACCCAACCCCGGCACCTGGGCGGGCGCTTGTGGACCCTTCCTCTTTCCGTGTTGTGGTGATGGGATGGCCGTGAGAATCGACGAGCGGGTGAGGGCGCAGCGGTGACGGACGACGGAGACTCGCCGGGCGTTACCGGCTGGACGGCTCGCTCGGCCGGGGCGGCATGAGCGAGGTCTTCCACGGTTACGACGAGCGTCTGGACCGGCGGGTAGCGATCAAGCTGCTCCGCCCGCCGGCGGCATCGATCCCGGCCGGCCCGGACAGCCCCGAGGCCGTCGAGATCCTCGACGCGCTGGAGCGCGACCGCAAGCGGTTCCTGCGCGAGATCCGCACCACCGCCCAGCTGGAGTACCCCGGCACGCCGGCCGTCTACGACACCGGCGTGGAGACCGCCCCCGACGGCAGCATGCAGCTGTGGCAACCCGGACGGCGCGGTCCGATCACCGAGGCCGAGGCAGCGCAGCTGCAGGCCAATGTCAAGGCGCTGCTCGACAACGACCAGCCGGCTGAGGCGATCAGACTCCTCAAGGACGGCGTCGAACGCGCCGGCCACGACCCCTTCGTCCAGCTGCGGTTGCGCCACTTCCTGGCGGCCGCGCTGTACTACGCCGGGGAGTACACGCGCGCGGCGCCGTTGTTCGACGTCGTCGGACGCGACTACCGCGAGCACCTGGCGCCATCGGACGCCTTCGTCCTCGATAGCTTCTACGACGCGGGGCACGCCTACGCCGAGATCGGCGAACCGGACAAGGCCTTGCCGCAGCTACGGTTCTATGTGCACCACGCCGGCGCTGCGGGCGACGAGGAGGCGGACAAGGTTCTCGGAACCCGCTTCGTTCTCGCCCAGATGCTCGCCGGGCGTAGCCGGCCAGATCGGCCTCGGCGCATTACCGAGGGGGTTCGGGGACCATGACTCCACCGCACGGAGGTGTTGGTGGGTCGACTTTACTTGGTGTGAGAGGACGTGCGGTGTGGGAGCTGGTTGTCTCGGAGAACCGCGATGGGCGCGGGCGACCCTTGCGAAAATCGCAACATTGCTGCACGCTGGGTGGATGAATGGGGATGAGGGTCTTCGGGCGCGGGTACGGCAGGTGATCGCGTCGTCCGGCCTGACGCAGACCGCGTTCGCGCATGCCATCGAACTGGAGCCGACCAAGTTGTCGAAGGCGTTGGCCGGGACGCGGCGGTTCACTCCGCTCGAACTCGCGTTGATCGCGGAGCAGGGGAAGACTTCGACGGATTGGCTGCTGAACGGATCCTCGGCGCGTCCGACCCTCGCCGCCCGGACTAATCACGCCACCGTCTGCGATGCAGTACAGGACGTCTGTGCGAAGGCCGAGGATCTGGACGAGATTTACCAGACGTTGGCTGACCTCGGGCGGTGTGGTCCGGCTCCGGTCCTGCCGTGTTTCCGGCCTCACGGTCTGTTGATCAATCAGGGTGAGGCTTTGGCGGCCGAGGCACTCAAGTTCCTCGCCGCAGCCGGTGCCGGGCAGGGTATGGAGGATTCCGGTGCCCTGCCTGAGGTCATCGAGCGGGTGTTCGGCATCAACGTCGTGATCGAGGATCTTCGCCCTGGGTTCGACGGTTTGGCGTGGTGCCGCGACGGCTTCCGGCTGATCCTGCTCAGCAACGCCACGTCGTGGACCCGGCAACGCTTCAGTCTCGCCCACGAGCTCGGTCATGTGCTCGCGGGAGACGCGCAAGATCTACGGATCGACATCGACGTCATGACTGCATCGGCCGAGCATGCGGACACCGAGCGGCGCGCGAACGCGTTTGCGGCGGCCCTGTTGATGCCGATGGAAGCGATCAACGCGGCGGCCGACAGCATGGATGACGATGCCTTCGCGTGTCTGGTCGGCCGGTTCGGCGTCTCGCCGTCGGCTCTGTCGTGGCGCTTGCTCAACCTTGGCCGGATCGATGACCGGCAGCGCCGTCGGCTTGGTGCGCTCGCCCTCTGGGAGTGCGCGCAGCGGGGAGGCTGGCTGGAGCGCTACCGGGAACTGACCCGGAACCAGTCGGAGGTGCGCCGTCCGGGCCTGCTGAGCAGGGACGTGCTTCAGGCCTTTGAGGACGGCGATGTCAGTGCCCGGGTCGCCGCGCGAGTGCTCGACATCCCGCCTGAAACTCTGCTGCCCCCGGCGCCGCCCGCTCAGCGCAGCAACGGCCTCGACGACCTGGTGTTTGTCCCCTGACTCATGCCCAGCCTGGTCCTAGTCGATACCTGTACCCTCCTCAACTTCGTCGCTGTCGCGCGTCTCGATCTGCTTGCGGCCACTCTCGACGGTGGCGGTCGATGGACCGAAGCCGCAGCCCGAGAGATGGGTAACGCAGCCGAGGAATGGCCGTGGTTGTGGTCTGTCGATCTGGCCGATTGGCTCGGTGCTCCGCTGGCCCCTGATATGCCGGGGACGAGCGGGCCGTTTTCCAGCTCCAGCGCCAACTCGGCGGGACAAGAAGGGAACCGCGCAAACACTTGGCTGAGGCCGAGGCTATTTACCTGATTCAGAACCATCCGGAGTTCAAGGATGCGGTCTTGCTCACCGACGACCGTGCCGCCGGAGATCTGGCTGCGAAGCGAGGGATCGAGGTATGGCTGACGATGAACGTGCTGTCCTTGGCCTACCGAACAGGAAGGATCGGCTGTCCCGAGGCATACAACGTCGTGCAGGATATGGCCCAGGCGGGACGAGGTGTGCATGTGCCGATTGATCACCAGCTCATCTGCCCATAGTAGCCGAGCGCCATGGCCGGGTGACTCAGCCCGACGCGGGGGGCCTCCTGTGGACGTGGATCAACCGTGTGTGCTATAGCGGGACCTTCTAGGTACATAAGCGAACGTCTGGACACCGTGGCGTGACCTACCGGGGGAGTACGGGAACTGGAAGACGGTCTACAACCGGCATCGTCGCTGTTCAGGTGATGGCACCGGGGTAGAGATTCTCAACGGGTTACGTCGGGACGCCGACGGGCACGAGGGCACAGGGTGGATGGTCAGGGTCGACGCCGGGGTGGTCCGCGCCCATCAGCACACCGCCGGTGCCCGACACCAGCGCCGGTCACCGCCACGACTCGTTGGCCTTCGAGGCTGTCATGGCCGGGATCCGAATCCGCCGCCGTGGTCGTGGCCGGCCGCGGACCCGACCGGCCCAGATGCTGGGTGACAAGGCCTACTCCAGCCGTACCATCCGGTCTCACCTGCGGCGACGTCGGATCAAGGCGACCATCCCCGAGCCGGCTGATCAGCGCGCCAACCGGCTCCGCCGCGGCAGCAGGAGCGGGCGGCCACCGAAGTTCGACCCCGAGAGCTACAAGCTGCGCAACGTCGTCGAACGCGCCATCAATAAGCTCAAGGGCCGCCGAGCGGTAGCTACTCGCTACGACAAACGCGACTACATGTTCCGCGGAACTATGCGGTCCTACGCAGGGTCCTCGTGGACAAGCGTTCGGTGTCGAGGGCCGGATTCTTCGTCATACTCGCGTCGAGGTGCTCCTCGTCTTCACCCTCATCATCGGTGCCCTCGAGGGCACCGGCTAGGTGGTGTGCGAGCTAATTAAATTGATTCCGACGGACCTGGTTCAGTCATCGACTTCGTAGAGAATGCTCAGGCCCAGCGGGATGTCCAGGCGGTAGACATCGGCACCGCCGTAGCGATGTACGTCAGCCGGGCGCGAATCGGCAGCCAGAGCGTCAATCGATTTCTTCACGGCACGGGCCGCATGCGGTCGGCCTGACGGATCCGTTGGTAGGCCACTCGGGCGCCGGGCTGAATAACGATCGCGTAGGTCACCGGGTCGTGGCACGTCGAGCCGCTTCGGTGTGCAGCGCGGCAACGTACTCCTGCGCTGGGACCGGGATTGAGCATCGCAGGACAGCCGCATCGACCGCTTCCACGACCGCACTGCCCACGACGTCCATCGCGTCCGCAACATCATCGAGGTCGCACTGTTCAGCTATCATGATTCCACCACCGGAGTTAGCTCGAAGGGCTTCGACAAGCATCACGATGTCGTCGATGTCGTCGATGTTGGCCTGGTGCTCGTCGGCGGACAGGACAACCACAGCGTCCCCGCCAGCAGCGACCAACCGGATCCGCTCGTGCCGACCGGCCCGCTGCGCCAGCTCAGCCACGGGTGGGGCCTGGTCGAGCGGGATCACCGTCTCATAGTCGCGCGCGGCGGAGGTCATGGCCGCAAAGGTAGCGAAACACGCATGCCCAAGCAGGCACCTCCGGCGGTGCGCCGCTTCCTCGCCAGCACAGAAAACCATAGGTGATCAGCCCAGGGCTTGCCTTGTCGCTGCGAAGACGCGCGAGCAGCCCCGGGCGACGGTCTGCCTGTATCTCTCAGCAGAGACATCCCCGACAGCCACAACCGAGTGGGACACGCCAGCATGCCCGTCAGCTGCATCGACTCCAGGCCGCTGGTCGCTACCGACACGGTCTCCAGCTCAGCGCGCGCAGGATTGACCGCTCCCGCCGCCGCCATCACGGGCACTCCACGGGTAACGAACCGACATTAACCGCGATGTCAGGGACATTGGACCTCATCAGGCTCCATCCAGGGAGATCCCGTGGCATCAACGGATAGCCGTCTAGCCAGAACCTTTTCCGATCTGCGCCCTTTCCTGCCCCTCGCTTTGATCATCATTATGTTCGGGGTCGCGGTGTTCCTCGCCCAGGTCGCCCCCAGCCGAGTGACCAGCGGGGTCTACCAGGTGATCGTCGGGGAGGGCACAGCGATGTTCATCCTTCCCCCGGAGTCCCTGGCCTGTAGCCGGAGCGGCGACATCGTCACCTGCACGGCACCCGTCGCCGGGCAACAGCTTACGGTCGATTTCAAGTATTTCGACCCACGCTCGCCGATACCACCCAACCCTTGCACGGCCCGTCACGGCGACCGCCCAGTGCTCTGCGGGCCCAGAATGGGTTTTTATGGGCACGCCTCCAACTCGGTAGGAATCGACGACCAGCTCGGCGTGACAGAGCCAGAACTGACCCGCCTGCGTGACGCTGTGCCCTGGTGGCGGACCGACAACGGAGTTCCGCTCGCCACCCTGGTGCTGTTCGGTGTGCTTCCCCCTCTCATGGGCGTGCTGGCCTACCCGTGGGGCGGGCGTACCCGTCCGCGAGCGGACACACGGCGGTTGGCGGTAGCGGTCGGCATGGGCTTGCTCGGACTGACCCTCTTCGCCGTCAGTAGCCTGCTATTCGCACCCAAGCAAGGCATCGACCACTCCTCCTGGCTCACGGTGCTGCTCTCGCCCGCTGTGATTCCCTCGGCCGCGCTGGCGGCGTGGCAGTGGCAGCTTGGCGGCACGGTTGGCGATTATCGTGGCCAGCGTTGGGCGTACGTGATCGGCGCGATTCTCGCGACCGCTTTCTATACTGTTGCCATCCTGATTCTCTTTCTGCTGGACGGCGGATTCGTCGACTGATTGCACAGCCATTCGATCTTCTGTGGGACGTGCGCGGAGCTGGTGAGCAGCGGGTAAGGAAGCGGCAGCGTGGTCCACGCCGCCTTGGTCTTCAGACGTCGCGTCACGGCTGCTGCCCTGGCCAGCCGAACGACGCGAGGACCGGGAAGTCCGAGCAGGCCGCCCAACGAGCAGAGCCTCAGCTCGTCGTGCTGTGGGGTCGCCGAAGGGTGGGTAAGACCTTCCTGCTGACGCGCTTCGCCGAGGGAAAGCGGCACGTCTACTTCACGGCCACCCGGCAGGACAGCGAGCGGCGGCAGGTCGAGCGCTACGCTCTGTCGCTACGCGAGCAGCTCGGCGAGGATGTCGCAGACCTCATCGGTGGCGGCTTCTCGGACTGGGAGGCGGCGCTGAAGATTCACCCTCCGGATGGCCGCGGAGCAGCCTCTGCTGGTCGTGCTCGACGAGGCACCCCGGCTGCTCGCCGGTCGCGCTGATTTCGCCGATCTCCTCTCCGCGGTGTGGGAATCACGATCAGCCGGGACCCGGCTGCTGCTCGCGCTGAGCGGCTCGGCCGTGTCCGTCATGGAGCAAATGCTCGGCCCCCAGGGCGGGCTGCACCGCAGGGCTGGGCTGGAGCGTCGGCTCGACCCGTTCTCCTTCACCGACGCGCGGGCGTTCTTGCCGGGACTGGACGCGGCCGAGTACGTCGAGGCATTCGCCGCATGCGGCGGTTACCCATTGCACCTGCAGCGGTGGGATCCGGGTGCGTCCCCCGAGGAGAACCTGCGCGAGCACGCGTTCACCCCCGGTGAGTTGCTGCTGCGCGACGCGCTGGACATCCTCAGCGAGGATCTGGACTGGCGGGGTGGCTACGAGCGAGTTCTGGGCGCTCTCGGCGCGGGCACCCGCCGCCGCGGATCCGCTGTATGAGATCACGGACCCGTACCTGGCGTTTTGGTCCGCGGTGCTGCGCGAGGACGCCGACCTCGTCGAGGGTGGCCAGGACCGGGCCGCGCAACAGCGGGTCCACCAACGCTGGCAGGCGCACCTGGGCCGGGTGTTCGAGGAGGCGGCGCGGGAGCATGCCGTCCAGCTCGTCCAGTCCGGCGAACTCCCGGCTCAGCTGACCGTCGGCCGGTGGTAGCGCGGCGAGCTGGCCGAGATCGACGTGCTCGGGCTACTCGACGAGCGCACCCGGCTCGTCGGAGAAGCCAGGTGGCAGAGCCGTCCGCTGAGCAAGCGTGACCTGCGGGAGCTGCGGGCCAAACTCCGCTACCTCCCCGAGCCCCATCGCGACCTCGAGCTCGCGTTCTGGAGCCAAGGGGGTGCGGACGCCTCGATCTCCAGAGAGGACACGGTACGGCTGTTCACCTGCGCAGACATGGTATGACCGGGTCCGGAACCAAGCGAGGCGCAGCGTCGCGACCTGGCGCCATCCGGGCCGGTGCATGGTGGTCACTGCCTGGCACAGGGGATTCCGCCCAGCGAGCGTCCACCCACTCGGGGTGGTACATCGACGAGCGGGGAAACCGCTCCGAGACCAACCGGCCGTCCGAGGTCATCAAACCTCCTTATGTCAAGTCGACCCGACGGAGCCCGGTGCTGGACACTGCGTAGAGAAACGGGCCTGGCTGCCGGCAGACCTCGGCGATGCCGTGGAGAACGGCAAGGTATTGGTGCGCCATAGCAGCCGCGCGAAGGTTTCCGCTGGTGAGACAAAACGCCTGAACATTATGAGTGATGACAGCCACGCGCTCGACTGCGCGGTAGCGGATGCGTTCGTCTTTCATCAAGACGACCCAGCCCTCCTGGCCGGCTCGAGTCAGCCAGTCCACGTCCTCGACGTTCTCATCCGCAGGAATTCCATAGACCTCGGCGAGCGTGTGCAGCCGCAGTCCAGCGGCACGGAGTAGATCGGGAACCTGGCGGCGGCCCAGGCTACGGTCCAGAAACAGCTCTGACAACCCATCGGGGTGCCCCGGTGTCATGTCAGGCAGCGGGGCGGGTAGCGATACGGACGGCATCCTCGAGGTGCTCGCGTGGGATGCCGTACTCCTCAGCGACGACATCTAAGGATTCGCCAGCGCGGAACAGCGCAAGCGCGTCTTCCAACCGAACGCCTCCACGCGCAAAGATTGGCTGTCCAAAACCGCGTGCAGGGTCGACGACCACCTCAGCGATCTCGTATGCCGGCAGCTGGATGAGCCGGGCGTAGCCGTCAGCGCCGAAATCGATCCGCCGTAAGTACGCCTCGACGATTTCGTTGAATACGCGCTGGTCATTACGGACGACGACCAAGTCACGCGCGGCACGTGCCGCAGTGGAGTCGCTCCCGGTTTCGGCGTAGTCGAACAGGATCTCGGCTCCATCAGTGTATAAGCGCTTACTGGCGAGAGCGTGCCGTAAGCCGAACTGCTCTTCAAGGCGGGCCAGGGCCGGGCGGATACGCTGCAGCGGGACACCGCTACGCCGCATAGCCGTGAGCACCAGGCCCTCAGCAAGCCCGATGAACGGGATGCTGGGGCTGCGGCGGCCAGTCTTGGGTAGGGCGGTCAAAACCGGCACGCCGACAACCTGGCGGCGGTTGGCGGACCGCCGACGATAGCCGTGCATCCAGATCGTCAACGTGCTCGCGGGTACATCCAGGTAGCGGGCAGTCTCGGGAACCGTATAAAGCGGAGTGCCGAAGCGGTCCAGCATGTCGGTCCGCTCATCGCGCCTGCTCATCGGATACCCCTTCCCGCGCTCACCGATCATCCCTGTCCCATCCTGACGTATCGGTCTCGACCACAACGGCATGACAGGCCGCTCACAAACCGCGCCCGCCCGGAAGCGATCAGTGGAATGCTACGAGGCGTGTCACCACGGCCACGGAGGGTGTTTCTGAGTCATACCTCGGAGCTGCGGCGGTTTCCTGCTCGCCGGTCGTTCGTCGACGCGGCGGAGCAGGCGATCAGTCGGGTCGGGGACGCCATCGGGGACATGGCCTATTTCACCGCCCGGGATCAGTGCCCAGAGCAGGTGTGTCGGGATGCGGTGCTGGGCGCCGACATCTATGTGGCCATCGTCGGATTCCGGTACGGCTCCCCGGTGCGCGACCGTCCGGAGTTGTCCTACACGGAGCTGGAGTTCGAAGTCGCGGGTGAGCGTGGGCTCCCCCGGCTGGTGTTCCTGTTGGGTGCCGAGGCCGAAGGCCCCGCAGATCTATTCCGCGACCAGAAGCACGGTATCCGGCAGGACGCGTTCCGCGCCCGGCTCGGCGACAGCGGGCTCACCATCGCTACGGTCACCACCCCGGAGGGGTTGAGCAAGGCGCTGTTTCAGGCGCTGGCCGAGCTGCCCCGGGCGGGGCGGGTGTGGAACGTGCCCGCGCGCAACGCCACCTTCACCGGACGCGAAGATCTGCTCACCGGGCTGCGCACGTCGTTGCGAACCGACCGCACCACGGTGGTGCATGCCTTGCACGGCATGGGCGGGATCGGCAAGACTGCGCTGGCCATCGAGTACGCCCACCGCCACGAAACCGACTACGACCTGGTCTGGTGGATCCCCTCGAAGTACCCACTCTGATCCCCGACCGGCTGGCCCAACTCGCGCACGCCCTCGGCCTGGCCGAGGCCACCGACCCCATCGCCTCAGCGGTAGCGCGGCTGCTGGGAGCGCTGCAGGAACGGGACCGCTGGCTGCTGATCTACGACAACGCCGAAGACCCTGCGGCGCTGGCCCCCCATCTGGCCACCGGCGGTGGCGGGCAGGTACTAATCACCTCCCGCAACCCCGCCTGGCACGACCTGGCTACTCCGCTCGGGGTCGACGTCTTCGACCGCAACGAATCGATCACGCTGCTGCGCCGCGTCCCGCGACTCACCGCCGACGCCGCCGCCCGGCTTGCCGACGCACTGGGCGACCTGCCCTTGGCGCTCAGCCAGGCTGCCGCCTACCTGGTCGAGACTGGCATCCCCACCGACGAATACCTATCCCTGCTCGACAAGCGCACCACAGAACTACTGACCCACGGCACGCCCGCTACCTACCCGGTATCGCTGGCCGCCAGCTACCAGATCGCCTTCGACCGGCTCGCCGCGCAAGCACCCGGCCGCGCTCGATCTGCTCACCCTGGCCGCCCACCTGGCCCCTGAACCGATCCCCCTTACCCTGTTCACCGCCCACCCCGAGCGGCTCGGCATCGCGAGCCGCGATTCACTGGCCTTTGCCGACTTAATCCGGCTGCTACGCCGCCATGCACTGGCCCGGGTCGAACCCGGCAGTCTGCAGCTGCACCGGCTCATCCAGGCCATCCTGCGCAACCAGCCGGTCCAGCAGGACATGCCGACCCTCGCAGTCCGCCTGCTTCGCGCCGCTGTTCCGCCCGATCCCTGGGGTGACACGTCTACGCGGCCGGTCTGGCGACAGCTGCTCCCGCACGTCCGCGCGATCACCGACGCCAGCCGCACCTTCGAGCCGACCGGGGAGGACGTCGCCTGGTTACTCGATCGCGCCGGGCTCTACTTGCTGGCGCGAGGGGAACCTATATCCGCCCGGCCACTTGTCGAGCGAGCCCTAGGCAGGTATGGAACGGTACTGGGCGAGAACCACCCCGACACTCTGGCCTCGGCCGACAAGCTCGTCACCGACCTACGCGCCCTGGGTCGTGACGACGAGGCGAGGCAGCTGGAGGAGTGGGTCCGCTCCCATAGCTGACCACCAAGATCCACTCCCTACAGTGCAGATTCCAGTTCACGGAAGCCGACGGGGAAGTTCAGGGCGACACTAGTTTTCAACCCTAAATTAGGATTTCTAATAAGACTCATAGGCTTGGCGCACGTCCGAGTCGACATCCTTATAGAAAGACGGGGCCAGTTTAACGTACTGCTTAAACATTTCGTCACGGAATCTCAGAATGCCTTGTTCTTGGAAACCCGGGGCAACGAGTGGGGCGCCGTAGTGCTCCGACGTCAGGTGCCCCTTGTAAACCGCTGGATTTTTCACCCCCAGCTTGCGCGCGATAGCGTATACATCACGCGTAGGCATGTCAGTGAAACCCCAATGAGCGAAGGAACGCAAAACGATCTCTCGATTAAATGAGTCTCTAACGGCGACCTGGTATGAGTCTTTGAAGTTTTGGGCGAAGCGGTTCATGGCCAAACCCTTGATAGCACCTTTAAGGAGTTCGCTCGTAACCTCTGACTTCTGGGCACTGAGGGCTGCTATCAACGCGCTTTGACCAATAACATGGACGAACCACGGAAATCCGCCCGCCGCCTTTACGAGATTGCTTCGAGCAGAATCGGTGAACGAGTAGTTATAGCCATGTTCTTGGAGACCGCCGAGTGCACGGTCCACGATCTCCCCCAGTTCCGCCGGGGTCATACGAGGCACTCGCACCGGCCAAAGGTTCCGACCCACGGATTTGTGATCCAAGCCAAGATCAGACAAAGACTGAGCGATCCCAACGAGCGCGAACTTTAGTTGCTCTCCGCTCATTGTCTTGAGAAAAGACGCCAAGCCTTTGGTGTCGCCAATACGATCCAATTCGTCCAATATGACCAGTGCGCGCTGTCCGTAGCAGTTCAATAACAAATCCGCCTCTCGCTTGATCTGCTCGGTCAGGCTAAGATCGTCTAAGTTCAACTCCTTTAGTCGCTGCTTGTAATGATTGGTTTGTTCAGCTTCAAAAAACTTGAAGCTGATCTTTCTTCGCGACTGCTGGTCGACCAAAACCCTTTTTGTCTCTGACCCTGTCTCCACGGCTTGGGTGGAGAAGTCACGAAAAGCGTTTAGTATACGCTGCTGTAAGTTCTTAAAGTCAATCACATCATCGGAGCAAGTCACAAAGAATGTCAGGAATGTCTCATCATTGGAAAGGATATAATCCTGCAATCCTAGCTGACACAGAAGCTCACCGTCGCCCATGGCGATTAATTGAGATTGAACAGCAAGACTCGTCTTTCCTAGGCCACGATCACCGTAGATCACCGGGCACGAGCCCACCGTCCGTAGCGCGTCCGACAGTTCTCTTACCTGATCGTGACGACCAGCAAACAGCCTTGGCTGTACCACCTCTTGGGCTGGCGAGAAAGCATTCAAGATATCGGTACGGCTCACCTATCGGATACCTTCCTGTTAACGAGACGACCATGACCTGGCCTCGGTGCTCCTCAGGGTTGGAGACGACACTCCTTATATCAAGCTGACCGTGCGCTTCCTCGGTGCCCATCCGAGCACATCCTAGCGACGCTGTGGACTGCTGCCTCTGACCTCTCCTCTCCCAGCCAGGGAGTTCTTCCTGGCCTCCCTGGCCTGTCTCACCGCTCCGAGCTGCGCAGACACCCGAAAGGGAGGTAACCGCCCAGCCCGCCGCAGCCCGTGAAACACCTGTTCTCGGAGCCCTGGCCACACCCACCCGGCCAAGGCTCCCTCCCTGCCGCACCGCATTCGGTCACCATTGATGACCAGCGAAGCCTGGGGAAGCGGCAAGGGGGAACACCGGGAAAGCGGGGAAGGCTCCCCGCCTATGTCCCTGACCAGCTTCCCCAGCCGAACAGCGGGAAAGCATCCGCACGCTAGTATCGCGTAATTGAAGTTCCTTTTTTTATGAAGGTGGTCCGGCGTTTGCTGGTTGCCTTGCTGATGATGACTTCGGCGGGCTTGGTCCAGTTGAATGGCTGACAGTCTTTGTTGTAGTGGGT
>JBOHHE010000249.1:0-3616 GCA_050700355.1 Pseudonocardiaceae bacterium | reverse complement strand
CGGGCGCGTATGGGTGGAAAAAAGCCTTGAATACTCTGGCTGTCCTCTTCCCAGGACGACTCCCCCTGTGATAGACTAATTGTATTAGCCATTCCGTGGCTTACACGGAAAACGTGACAGGCTCCGGCCCGCCGGTGGAAGGGCGTCAGCCAGGTCGGCCACACCACCTCGGGCATCGTGCTGGCCACCATTCACGTCAAGGCCGGGGAACGCAGCGGCCTGCAGCTGGCCCACCAGGCCATCACCGCCGCGACCCGACTCAGCTCAGTCCGAGTCCGCAACCAGCTCATCCCGCTAGCGGACGCACTGGCGACTCGACCCGGTTCCGACGCGGCCGAGCTGGCCCGGAGTGCCCGCCAGGTCGCCACTACCCGGGCCGGCTAGCGTCCTGAGTCCCCACACCGCAACTCGGTAAGCGCGAGCTCTGCGGGTCTGCGGCTTTGATATCGAGGTTGGAAGCATCCTCGGGAAGCCGACGCAGGCCAGCGTCAGGACATGTCAGCCCATAAAGCTCCAACGCGCTCATCGAGCAACTTACGTAGCTGCTCCGCCGTGGCCCGGACATCCCGTTCCCAGCGCTGCGCGTAATCATCGGGGTTCCGCGCCGCATCGAGTTGAGCGAGCACCCACGCCCGAATCAGCGCGGTGGACTGAACACCACGGTCAGCCGCCAACTGCCGCAGTTCCTCGATCCGATCAACCGGAATACGAATGTTATAAACCGCCGTAGGGCTTTTCACCGGCTCCTGGTGCCGTGTCCACTCCAGCTCGTCGTCCGAAGTCGCCTCAGCATCCTCCACTGCATCCACGATCATAAACCCGACGAGTGCGGCTATCCGCCGGCCATGCGGAACGGACATCCGCAGCGAGGTGCACTCGACGCCAGATTTCACGCTACGGGTGAGTCGCTCATCACTCTCCGGGGGAAGGCGCTACGGTGCGCCTCGTCACGGACACCGAGGGGATGGGGGTAGGACCAGTGAACGAGGGGTATGACGGCAAGATCGCTGGCTCTGGGGACGGCAAGCGGCAGGATGCCCCCGAACCCGGCGTCGGTCCTCCGGTCGGACCCGAGTGGTACCAGCGGCCCCCTGTTCGCCCCAGCCTGGCCGCCCGCGATGTCGGGGGGCTCTACCGGGCGCTGCGCGACGACGCCGGGCTCACTCAGCGACAGATCGCCGGACGCACCGGACAGTCCCAATCCGAGGTCTGCGAGATCCTCGCCGGCCGGACGGTGATCTCCTATGACGTGCTGGCCCGCGTCGCCGAGGGGTTCGGGATTCCTCGGGAGCTGATGGGGCTGTCGTGGTGGGGCCCCGACGGCAGCTACCACGGGCCCGAAGGCACCTACCCTGAGAGGTGCCCGGTCGCCGACACCTCGAAGGAGGCGAGCGCGGAGATGCTCCGCAGGCACCTGATCGCGCTGGGTGGAGCCGCCATGGTGGGCACCCCGGTCGCGAAGCTGGGTGCACTGCTCGCCCAGCTACCCGGCCCGCCCCCGGTACCGTTGCCGTCCCGGCTCAGCGGTGCCCACGTGATCCAGGTGCGGGACCTGACCCAGCGGCTCGGCGCAGGCGACACCCACGACCCCGCCCCAGAGGTGGTCAGCGCAGCCGCCGGGTGGGCCGGTCGGCTGCTGGACGTGCCCGGCCCCGAGCCGGTACAGCGAGCACTGCGGGTGGCAGTAGCCGAGCTGCACATCGAAGCCGGGTGGTCGGCGTTCGAGGCCGGGCTTTACCGCCGCGCTCTGTACCACTACGCCCGCGCCCTGGAATTGGCCACAGCGACCGGGGATACCTATTTGCAGGCCACCGCTCTGAATTATGCCGGGCTGGCTAGCGTGGAGCACGGCCACCCCGACGACGGGCTGAAGATGCTGCAATGCGCGCAGGCCAAGGCATGGGACATCCCTTCAGACGATCAACGCGCGGTGGTGATCGGGGCAAGCGGAAGCGCGGCCGCTGAGGCCTGCACACTCGCGGACTCTGCGAACGCCCTGACCCGTCTCGGGAACTTTCCTGCCGCCGCCACTCACCTGGCCAAAGGCCGGGAGCTGTGGACACCCACCCCCGCCGACCCCTTCGGCGACATGGACCGCCCCGCCGCGCGGCTGGAGCTGGCCCGGGGACACCTCGATGCCGCCGAGGCACTGGCCACCGCGTCGCTGCGCCGCTGGCTGGAGGGCAAGAAGATCAGCCGCGCCCTGTCCGGTGCCGTACTGGCCACCATCCACGTCAAGGGCGGGGAACGCAACAGCCTGCAGCTAGCCCACCACACCATCACCACGATGGCCCAGCTCAGCTCAGTCCGCACCCGCAAACAGCTCATACCGCTGGCGAACGCACTGGCGGCCCGGCCCGGATCCGACGCTGCCGAGCTGACCCGGATGGCCCGCCAGGTCGCCACTATCCGGGCCGGCTAGCGTCCGGTGTCCCCACACCAGTGCTCTCCCAACCGGCCGCCTCGGCCCGGAACGTCTCGGCCCACTCCGTGAGGCCGATGGCAATGTAGATGCGGATCGCCTCCGCCATCTCCACCCCAGCGAGCCCACGCTCGCCAGTGGCGTTGGCCAGCCGGGCGCGCGAGAGAAGAGTATTCGCCTCACCGACCCGAGCGCCGATCTGGCGGTAGATCGGCAGCGCCTGCCCATAGTGCTCGGCGGCATCCTCATAACGATCCTGCGCCATCGCCACATCGCCCAGCGCCTTGATCGCATTCGCCTCGCCCAGCCGAGCGCCGATCCGGCGGTAGATCGGCAGCGCTCGCGTCAGCAGCCGCTGCTGCGTGAGCCAGTCGGACTCGAAGGCGGCAGCTCGGGCCAACAGGGCCAGCAACTCCACGGTGAGCTCGGGGTCTTCGTCCGGCCGGTTGTCGAGTTCGGCCTGGAGGTGTTCGAGGATGTCCCGTCGCGCCAGCTTGGAGCCCGCCGCCAGCGACCAGTCGTAGTCGATCCCCAGCCCGGCCAGGGTTTCGGTGATGTCGTTCCGATCACCGGTGAAGCGATACACCCCCGTCCGGCCCGACCAGAAATCGGGCGCCTGCCGGGCGAACTCGCGCACGGCGAACAGCGGCGCCACGAACACCACCGGCCACGGGAAGCGCCCCCAACAGTAGTCCCGGTTGAGGTTGAGCAGATCCATCGCCGGGGACTGCCGCAGCCGCAGGTCGAGCAGGGACTCCAGCCCGTACACGAACAGTGGGCCCGGCTGATCGTCACCGATCGTCCGCTCCAGCTGCGCCACGATCCCGTCCGGAGCCTGGCCGTCCAGCGTGATCTCCCGAGGATGCACCCCGCAGGTCCGGGCACAGTCCTGGGCGATCCGGCGGCGCAGCGACGGATGGTTCGCGACGACGAACCCCAGCCGGAAACCGCTGGCCCGGGTCAGCATCCGGCACAGCGCCGCCAGCTCGTGGCGGTTCTCCTCCGCCGGTGTCGGCGCCGCCTCGCTCATCGACCCGGCTCGACCAGTTCCAGCAGCGGATGGCGGTCGTACCAGTGACCACCCTCGTCCTCGTAGGCCAGCACGAACCGATCTCGCAGCAGCTCGTTCCAGACCCCGTGGTCCTCGCCCACCTTGTCGCGGGACTCGTGCACCTGAGCCAGCAGCTCCCAGTC
>JBOHHE010000248.1:0-2451 GCA_050700355.1 Pseudonocardiaceae bacterium | reverse complement strand
AACACCGAACCCATTCACAACCAATCCACCACTGGTGATGCTGAGTACATGGCAGACCGCAGACTAACCCTCAACGCGACATCGGCAAACTCTTCGGTGGCACCGAGCCACCCAAACAGTCTTCTCTGTAGTCGTACGGTCACGGCAAGGGTAAGCGACACAAACAACCTGGCGATCCGGGCACGAGAGAGGGGCGCGGTGGAACTGCACAGCGAAATTGAGTCTTATCGGCGGGTCCTGATCCTCCACACTCCAGAGGGTCAGGACGCCACCGTGATCGTCACGCGGAGAAAATCCGCCGTGTGGCTCACCTTCGACGGCGCTTATAAAACCACCGTTGTCATGGTGGATCAGGAGGCCTGTCAATTGACCGAGGCGATCTCCGCTGCGGCCAGAGGTGCACTGTGAACCTCGGCCATGTCTCCGAGTGTGCGAACCAGATCCGTGGCATCGATTGGTAGCGGTCAACGGCGCTCCGCGGGCGGGTCGGCGTTACGTGTAAGGGCGGCCGACTGGCCAGCGAAGCAGGCGTCACCCTCGGGGGGCTCGCCTGCGCGGGCGGCGCCACCTTAGCGGCGCACGGTCTCGGCTACCAGTGTGAGATCCAGACCGGGCCGGTACCTCGTGAGTTCGCCTTCCATGAGCGGGCGTGGTAGCCCTTGGGAGGTCGACGATATGGCGCGGACGAACGGTGTCGGTGGTGACCGTTAGCGTGCATGCCATGACTGTTCGTCGTGTGCTGGGTGCCCTGCTCCCGTTGGTCGCCGCTGGGACCGGTGGTGAGCCGCAGGTACCCGACCAGCGACACGATCCCCGGGACCAGTCGAACGTCGTATCAGGTGGGTGGCATCGGTGCTCTGGCACGCGGCGTGGCCCCGCCGCTACGCCTGCGCATCGGTCGGCCGCCTGGCGCGGGTGCGAGCCTACCCGCGGGGCTGGGCGGCCGTGCCGGCAAGCGTCTGGGCGATGCCTGACCTGCATGCGGATACCGGCGCCGGGCCACCCTGCGGCGGGAAGGCCGAGGGTGCTGCGGCCGGGCCGCAGGTAACGCTCCTGGCGGTGGACGCCGCCGTATGCCAACCACGAACTCGGCCGCAGCGAGCGGGATGCCGCCACCGACTGGGCTCTGGAGGTCCTCGCCGTCCGCTGAGAGCCCCAGCACTCCCGAAGCTGACCCGAAGTGCCAGCCAACTTACCGACCGGGCAGTGTCACGACGACGGGCCGCTCTGCCGGGGCCGTTGTCAGGATCCTCAAGCCTTGCTCTTCTATATCTAGCTAGCTAGACTTGATGGGTGGAACCGTTATCCCGTTTTACTCCCGCAACTCTTGACGTACTTGAGGTACTGCTGGGTCCGGATAGCGAACTCTACGCGTACCGAATTGCCCAGAACGCTGAGCGTAAGACCGGGGTGGTCGTCTCGATCTTGGACCGGCTTGAGCGTGCTGGATGGGTCGAGAGTTGGTGGGAGCATGACGCACCTAGTCGGCGAGGCCCACGGCGCCGCTTTTACCGCCTGAGTCCTGACGGGCGCGGAGCCGCCCGCGCAGCACTGATCGAACGGCGTGGTGTGGCGCGACAGCGCACAGCCGAAAGGAACGCCGAGAGGCTCGGGAAGCCGGTGACCAAGTTCTTCGGTTTCTTAGGCAAGCAATGAGCAATAACGTATTAGTTGGCTTCTTGCTTCTAGCACTGCTGCCGCTGGTTCTCAATGAGGCTGGTGAACTGGCGCCTTGGCTGGCAGTCAGGTTGGTTCAATGGAGCGCACGCCGCCTCGAATCCGCCGAGGCGACCGAACGTTATTCAGAAGAATGGGCCGCCAACCTTGAGCACGTCCCTGGAAGGCTTACGAAGCTCACATGGGCCTGCGGGCTTCTACTGTGGAGCGTACCGACGCTGCGCTGGAGAGCTTACCGACGCACTCACCGCCTGAAGCGTGTACACAAATTTTCATCGATTGAGCGGCCTTCCCGCCTAAACCCTCTGACATGGAACTGGCGCTACGAGATAACACTACTCGTATGGCTGCCACTCGCCATCATGGCGTTGATCGGGGCCGTCGGCGCGAACTGGGCGATGCTCATCGTCACCGTGGTCCCGACCGTGCTCGTCCGCTGGCCGGCCGCGCGTCGTCGAATCACCGCGCGGGCGTGGTGCGTCGTGATCCAGCACCGGCTCCGCGCCGGCTGTGCGCAGGCATGGATCCACAACCGTCGGGGGCGACTACCCGTAGTAGTGCAGTGCGCCCCTCGGCCGTACGGGGAGCAGGTCCTGCTCTGGTGTCCAATAGGGGTCACAGCCGAGAACTTCGTCAAGGCCCGTCACGTCCTGGCCAGTGCTTGCTTCGCTGCCGACATCGAAGTCGTAGCGCATCCGAAGTATCCCCATCTCGTGATGCTCGGAGTAATCCGCCATCAGGGAGCTTGTTCATAAGCCGTGAAGAAGAAAGGGC
>JBOHHE010000247.1:0-1723 GCA_050700355.1 Pseudonocardiaceae bacterium | reverse complement strand
CATCACCGGTGCGGACGGCGCGGGCGTCCTGCACGCGGGCACCCGCCGCCGGGACGACGGCGCGGTCGTCTCGGCGGGCGGGCGGGTGCTCTCGGTCGTCGGGACCGGCGCCGACCTCGTCGCCGCGCGGGTCCAGGCATATCAGCGGATCGACCACGTGCACCTGACCGGAGCGCACTACCGAACCGACATCGGACTGCGAGCGACTCGCGGCGAGGTGGTGCTTCCCGACAATTGGTAACGCGATAGCCTCCCCGAGCGATCAGGGGGTGGAGGACCGTACTGGAGGCGGAGTAAGGAAATGATCAGGTGGGACCGTCAGGGCGAGGATCTGTTGCTTTCGGTGTCACCAGAAGGTGTCCGATTCCTCTGTGAGCAATGGACATGGCTGCGTGAACTGGTGCGTTGGCAGCTCGGCAATTGCACCACCGACCCGCTGGCCGAGCTGACCGGCTTACCCGTGCCCACCGGTCCGATCGATGGCCGTCTGGCCTACGTCGTGGATTACTGGTGTGGCACCGAGGAGACCGGCCCCGTCCGCCCGGTATGGGAGGGCTGGGTGCTGCACGACCTCCACCAGGCTCTGACCAGGGCGCTCGATACGCTGCCCCGTCATGGCGGGGTGGTGGTTTTGCCCGCCCAGAGCCATCCGACCGCTGAGTGGGGCTGGATGCTGGAGACCCTGCACGTGGTGCTGGACGTCTCCGGCCGGGTGAACATCCCCGCTCGCCCCGGCCGTGTGCTGCCTCCCCGGCCCTCCGCCGAGGATGCCGAGAACTACCGCGCCAGCCTGCGCTGGCTGGAGATGGTGCTCGACACGCTGGCTCAGACCGAGCGCACCGCTCCCGCTTCGGCCACCGACTGACTCGTCCCGGGGCGCTAGATTCGTCGAGTATCGCCTTCCTACGCTCGTACGCATACTTTCGGTGGGTTTCGACACCGGAGGTGGCCATGGGGGATGTACCTGACGATGTCCAGATCATGCCGACGGCCCGGGAGCCGGTGCGGGATCCCACGCTGGGTATCGCTGTGCCGAGGAACTGGCAGGGCGTTCCTCGGCATCGACTGGTCAGTATCGGTGACTCGCTGACCCAGGGGTTCGCCAGCGGCGCGGTGTTCCAGACCGACCTGTCCTACTCAGCGATCATCGCCCACGAGCTGGGCTGGGGCGGACTGCGCTATCCACGCTATCCGGGCTACGGTGGCCTGCCGTTGAACCTTGAGCTGCTGCTGCGGGAGCTCGAGCGTGCCTTCGGTGCCGAGCTGGACTGGTGGGAGCTGCCTCTGGCGTTGTTTCGGGCCAGGCAGTTCATGGACCAGGTGGAGGATTACTGGGAGCGCGGTCATGGCGCCCAGCCCCCTGCGCAGACCGCTACCAATCACGTACTCGGCATGTACGGCTGGCGCCTGCGCGATGTCCTGATCCGCACCGCCGAACGCTACGCCGAGGAGATCGGGCAGCCCACCGACGATCTGGTGCAGCAGATCGTGCAGAACAACGCCGCCCGCGCTGCGCTGCGGGTGCTGCCGGGTACCACCGAGGCGGATCGCCGCAGCTCAGCGCTCGATGCCGCGGTGGCGCTGAGTAATGAGTCGGGCGCGGACCCCGATCACGGAATCGAGACGTTCGTGGTGTTCCTCGGGGCGAACAATGCGCTGGGTGCGGTCACTGCGCTGCGGGGCACCTGGAGCGGGCCGGGTTTCGACGATCCGGCCCGCAACG
>JBOHHE010000246.1:0-2998 GCA_050700355.1 Pseudonocardiaceae bacterium | reverse complement strand
TGCGGATGTGGTGTGCCGCGCCATCGTCCCACTCGATCCGTTAGCACACGTATGACAGTGTACGACGCGGCTTCGAGCATGGCTACTAGCCACCCGTGGCCGTTGGCAGGAGCGAGATTAGACTGTTTCCGGTGGACCTTCTGAGAGCTTACTCGAAACGTTCTGACCTCTTGCTTGAGCTGGTCAGAGCGGTGGAACACCTTGATGTCATAGGGTGAGTGCACCACCAGGAATGATACCTTATCGCCCGCCCAGTCAGCAAGGAGAAGGAGTCATCGTCAGTGCGGGGTACAGTGCTTGTTGCCGAGGAGCGGGAGAGCATCTCTCGGGGGATTGCTGCCGGAGATTCTTTTCGGGCTATCGGGAAGTTACTGAACAGGGACCATTCTGTGGTGTCGCGTGAGGTTGAGCGGAACGGTGGTCGATCGGCGTATCGAGTGATACCTGCCCAGCAGCGAGCCGACGAGCAGCGTGCGCGTCCGAAGCCGCGCCTGCTGGAAGCGAACACGGTGTTGCATGACGTAGTGAACGCCGGGTTGAAGCAGGATTGGTCACCCAAACAGATCAGTAAGCGGTTGCGCGAGGACTATCCTGACGACGACACTATGCGTGTGTCGCACGAGACGATTTACGAGTGCCTGTACCTGCAGGCGCGTGGTGAGTTGCGCACCCAGCTCAAGATCGCTCTGCGGCAGGGCCGCACGTGCCGGGTGAGCAGGTCACGAACGGCTGTGGCCAGGGGAAAGATCCGGGATATGATCAACATTAGCGAGCGCCCGGTCGAGGCTGAGGACCGCGCGGTTCCCGGCTTTTGGGAGGGAGATCTGATCATCGGCAAGGGTGGCAAGTCTCAGGTCGCCACCCTGGTCGAGCGTGCCAGCCGATTCACGATGCTCGTGCGGATTCCCTATGATCGGACCGCTCAGCGTGTCTCGATTCTCCTGGCTCAGAAAATGGAGCACCTTCCCGAATTTCTCCGCAAGAGTGTGACCTGGGACCAGGGCAAAGAGATGGCCGAGCACGCGAGCTTCACCGTCAAGACCGGAATCGATGTCTATTTCTGCGACCCGCATTCACCCTGGCAACGGGGTAGCAACGAGAACACCAATGGGCTCCTGCGTCAGTACTTTCCTAAAGGAACCGACCTGTCGGGCTACACACAGGCCGAACTCGACGCCGTCGCTGACAAGCTCAACAACCGTCCACGAGAGACGCTCAACTGGAAGAAACCGACCGAAGTCCTCAACAAATTCCTGGTCGAGGCTGGTTGAAGCTGGTGGTGCACTCACGACTTGACACCAAGCACCTACAGATCAAGGATGTCCGAACGGCCGATACGTGGCGTAGCGTCCGCTCTAAGCATGCTCCGCGCGTTTGGCGGATCAGCGATCGACTGACCGAGGCGGACATACGTGGCCTTGCCTCTAGCTACCGCGCCGGGACGACGGCGCAGGAGCTGGCCGAACAGTTCAAGATCAGCAAGAGCAGCGTTAAGCAGATTCTCCGCGAGAGAGGCATACGGCGGGCCTCCCCCGCTGCGTAACGGCCTCACCCGTGCCCCGGCGGTCAGGCTGACGCTGTTGGCGAATCCGCCCCGTCGCTAAGGCGGCGGGGCGGAGGGCGGCGAAGTGGGGAGAGGCGGGTTGGTGCTAGGGCCTGTCCTTTGGATCATGGAACGGGATCGTTAAGCCAGAGCCGAGTCGTGGCGACGTTGATGGTGGCTGGATAGATTGCCGGTCGCCCGGCCCTCCCCGCGGCCATCGGCGCACCCGCGTCTTCTCGGCGCGAGCACGGGCTCAAGGGGTTGGGCCGGCGATAAAATGCGCCGCCGACTCGCCCGTCATTTCGGGTCGAGCACGAACACCGGGATCTGCCTGTCGGTTTTATCCTGGTACTCGGCGTAGGACGGGTAGGCCGCGACGGCCCGTTCCCACCACTCGGCCCGCTCAGCGCCCTCGACCTCGCGTGCGACGTAGTCCTTTGTCAGGGTCCCGTCCTGCAGCGGGAACTCGGGATGCGCCTTGATGTTGTAGTACCAGGTGGGGTGCGCAGGGGCGCCGGCCTTGGACGCTACGACCGCGTATCTGCCGTCGTGCTCCACCCGCATTACCGGGGTGTAGCGCAGTTTGCCGGTCTTCGCGCCGCGCAGCGTTAGCAGCACGACCGGCGACCCGAGGACCTCGACGCCCTCGGTGGTCCCGGTCTCGAGGATCTGCCTCGTTTGGTCTCGTATCCAATCCATGGGGCTGAGTTCTACGGTCTCGTCTGGCATGTTCACGGTTAACACTCTTTGCGCCACTCTCATTCCCGTCGAACGGGTGGCCTCCCGCCCGACATGATCGTCTCGGCCGCGCCCGAGAGGGCTCGATGGCTCCGGCATGATCAACATGATTGTGCCGGAGCAGACGTTGGAGGCGTGGCAGGTGTCGTTGCGACCGAGCCGTGTAGGTGAGGTGCCCGAGGGGACCGCACGGATTCCCGTGGGTCTTTCCCAACGGCTGTCTGGCGATGCGGATGCGGGACGTCTTGGGTGCGGTCTTTACTGATGACGAGTTCGCGGCGGTGTTCCCGTCGCGGGGTAGGCCCGCTATCTCCTCGGCGCTACTGGCGTTCGTTTCTGTGTTGCAGTTCGGCGAGGGGCTTACCGATCGGCAGGCGGCTCACGCGGTGAGGGCTCGGATCGATTGGAAGTACGCGTTGGGCCTGGAGCTTGATGACACGGGCTTCGATCATCGGTGTTGTGCGAGTTCCGGGCACGGTTGGTGGCTGGCGGGATGGAGCAGCGTGTCCTGGACGCGGTGCTGGAAGCGCTCGTGGCTGCGGGGTTGGTGAAGGAGGGTGGGCGGCAGCGCAGCGACTCGACTCATGTGCTGGCCGCGGTTCGAGACCTGAATCGATTGGAGTTTCTCACCGAGACGCTACGGGCGGCCCTGAACATGGTCGCGGCCGTGGCCCCCGAGTGGTTGGCCGGGATCATCGGACCGGAGTGGTTCGATCG
>JBOHHE010000245.1:0-15500 GCA_050700355.1 Pseudonocardiaceae bacterium | reverse complement strand
AATTTCCATCAGATCGTGTCAAGGTCCAGCCCCGCACGACCGATAGGGGAGGTGGGGAAATCACTCGGCTGCACGAAAGGAGCCCTCCCGTGACCGCGGTTCTAATCTGCGATGACCGGCGAAGTGTCCGTGAGGGACTCACTCGCGTCATGTCGGCCGTTCCGGGCGTCGCCCGGATTGACTGCGTGGCGCATGGGGACGAGCTCTTAGCCCGCTACTCGCGACAACCCGTGGACGTCGTCCTGGTGGGCACCCAGCGCGCGGTACCCACCGGTGTGGAGGCCACCCGCAGGCTGGTCTCGGCCCACCCGCAGGCCAACGTCATCGTGTTCGGTGCGCCAGACGACGCGGGCAGCATTGCCGCAGCGATCGCGGGCGGTGCCCGGGGCTATCTGCGTTGGGATGCATCACGTCCCGAGCTCGTCGCGGCGCTGGCGCACACCCTCGCCAGCACGTCAGTGCCTGCTCCGCGCCCGCCGTCCGATCCCGGGGTCCAACTCACCGAGCGCGAGTTGCAGGTACTGCGAGGGATGAGTCAAGGCAAGAGCAACGGACAGATCGGCCGTGAGCTCTACCTCTCCGAGGACACCGTGAAAACCCACGCCCGCAGGCTGTTCCGCAAGCTGGGTGTGCGGGATCGAGCTCAGGCCGTGGCACACGGTTTCCGACGAGGTCTGGTCGCCTGATCATTCTCGCTGCGGGGGCCGATGGCATGCCATCGGCCCCCGCTTTCTGTAGTTCTTACGAAAGTTCTTGCGAACGACAGCGCGGTGCGCATTTCCCATCGGACCTAAGGCCCAGTACGGTGCTGCCGAGGTGTCGTGGTTCCCCCGATGGTGAGAGAGGGCCGGGACTGCGGAACAACACCGCCGACAGGCACCCTGCCCGATCGGTCCCCCCGTAACGCCAAGGCAGCACTCTGCGATGACTTCAGTAGGGGACGACTTCGACGTCCTGGTGAGTTCCGCTGTAGATGGTGACCGGACTGCCATCGATGGTGTTCTTCGCTGGGTCCGTCCCCTCGTGGTGCGGTACTGCCGTGCCCGTGTCGGACGACAGGAGAAGACGTTCGCATCGGCGGACGACGTTGCCCAGGAGGTGTGTCTCGCGGTGCTCACGGCCTTGCCTAGTTACCGCGACCAGGGGCGACCGTTTCTCGCGTTCGTGTACGGCATCGCGGCGCATAAGGTGGCCGATGCACATCGGTCGGTTGCGCGTAACCGTGCCGAGCCGGTGGCGGAGATCCCTGATTCACCATCTCTGGCCGACGGTCCGGAGCAGCGGGCGATGCAGGGTGAGCTGGCTGGGAGGATGGACACTTTGTTACGGACGCTGCCGGACAAGCAGCGCGAGATCCTCATCCTGAGGGTCGTGGTAGGACTATCCGCTGAAGAGACAGCGGATGCGGTGGGCTCGACGGCAGGTGCGGTCCGTGTCGCGCAGCATCGAGCGTTGGGTCGGCTCCGCAAGGTGTTGGCATCGGAGGAGGTGGTCTGACATGCCGAGGCGTAACGATGACAAACATGTCGGAAACCCGATGAGCCATTTCTTTCGGCGGCGCAACGGCGACGCCGAGGATCTAGCTGGCGCATCCGATATGACCCCGGTCGATCTAGCCGCAGTGCAGGCCGACGAGGCCCTGCTGAACAGCCTTGGCCGCACTGATGTGGCGCGGACCGACACCGACGCCGAGTTGGCTCGGGTTTTGATGGCATGGCGCCGTGAAGTCGACACCGAGTCGATCGGCCCGCTGGTGGACATTGATACCGCGGTGACAGCTATCAGCACCGCCCGCAAGCCGGCTTCGCGACGGCACTCGATGCTCGGCGCGGTCGCAGCGGCCGCCGCTGTACTGGTGGTGGCGTTCGCCGGAGTCGGGATGGGCGCCAAGTCCGCCCATCCCGGTGACAATTTGTTCCCCCTGACCAAGGTCCTTTACAGCAAGTATGCTCGGTCGATCGAGGCTGCAAAGGTGGTCGAAACCGAGCTGGACCAGGCACAGACCGCGCTTAAGGAGGGCGACACCTCGCAGGCCAGACAGTCTCTGGAGCGGGTCCAGGAGCACCTCGCGGTGATCGCCGAGGAACAGGGCCACGACAGGCTTGCCACCGAGCATCGCAAGCTCAAGGAAATCCTGCAGGAGACCCCGGGCCCGACTGAGCCGGTTTCGCCGCAGCCGCCTCCGCCGCCTCCCGCATCAGCGGTTCCGGTGAAGCCGGTGCCCACTTCGGAATCCGCTGCCCCCACCACCACGCCCGTCGAAGTCCCCAGCGAAAGCACACCACCGACCACGGCTCCGAGCCCGTCGCCGAGTGCCACAGAGTCGTCCGTGTCAGAGCCACCTCCGGTGGAGACAAGGTCGTCCGGTGGGGCCGGGCCGGTGGACAGCGGGGAGTCCCCACCGCCGACCGTGACGGCATCGAGCCGCTGAGGTGGGGTGGGGCGGGACTTACGCAGTGCCGGATATGATGGTCGCATCATGAGCAGCGAGCCAACCGTATCCGGCTTCCCTCCGAAGTTCGCGTTGCTCGGTCTGACCTTCGACGATGTTCTGCTGCTGCCTGCCGAGTCCGATGTGGTGCCCGCCGAGGTCGATACCTCGACCAGGCTCTCGCGCAACATCACTCTGCGGGTACCGCTGGTCTCCTCCGCGATGGACACCGTCACCGAGGCGCGGATGGCGATCGCGATGGCCCGGCAAGGTGGGATGGGGGTGTTGCACCGCAACCTGCCCGCCGAGGAGCAGGCCGCGCAGGTGGAATTGGTGAAGCGGTCCGAGGCGGGCATGGTGACCGATCCGGTGACCTGTTCGCCCGACGACACCCTGGCCGACGTGGACGGGCTGTGTGCTCGCTATCGCATCTCCGGGGTTCCGGTAACCGACGACGACGGTGTGCTGGTCGGCATCATCACCAATCGGGACATGCGCTTCGAGCTGGACCACGCCAAGCGGGTGAGTGTGGTGATGACCAAGCTGCCGCTGATCACCGCGCAGGTGGGCGTCACCGCCGAGGCGGCGTTGGGTTTGCTGCGTAGGCACAAGATCGAGAAGCTGCCGATCGTCGATGGGCATGGCAGGTTGCGTGGCCTGATCACCGTCAAGGACTTCGTCAAGACCGAGAAGTACCCGCTGGCTACCAAGGATCCGGATGGACGGCTGCTCGTCGGGGCCGCGATCGGAGTCGGTGACGACGCCAAGCAGCGGGCCGCTTCGCTGGTCGACGCCGGTGTCGACGTGCTCGTGGTGGATACCGCCCACGGGCACTCCCGCATGGTGCTGGAGATGGTCAGCTGGTTCAAGGCTGAGGTGGGCAGTGCCGTCGACGTGATCGGTGGCAATGTGGCTACCCGCGCGGGAGCTCAAGCGCTGCTCGACGCGGGCGCGGACGCGGTGAAGGTCGGGGTGGGACCCGGTTCGGTCTGCACCACCAGGGTGGTGGCCGGGGTGGGCGTGCCCCAGATCAGCGCCATCCATGAGGCGGATCGGGCCTGCCGTCCGGCCGGTGTTCCGGTGATTGGTGACGGGGGCATCCAGTACTCCGGGGACATCGCCAAGGCGATCGTGGCGGGCGCCAGCAGCGTGATGTTGGGAAGTCTGCTCGGGGGTACCGCTGAGGCGCCTGGCGATCTGATCCTGGTCGACGGCAACCAGTACAAGACCTATCGGGGAATGGGCTCGGTGGGTGCGATGGCCTCTCGTGGTCAGGGCCGATCGTATTCCAAGGACCGCTATTTCGCCGACGACGTGCTCTCCGACGACAAGCTGATACCCGAAGGCATCGAAGGACGGGTACCTTACCGAGGGCCGCTGTCGCAGGTGACCCACCAGTTGGTGGGTGGTTTGCGGGCGGCAATGGGATACGCGGGCGCTGCCACAATCCTGGCGCTGCAGCATGCGCAATTAGTGCGGATTACTGCGGCGGGGCTGAAGGAGAGCCATCCCCATGACATCACGATGACGGTCGAGGCCCCGAACTACACGCTGCGTTGAGTCCTGCGCGGAAGGGATGGTTCCTGTGCGGGACCTGGTGGAGATCGGTATGGGTCGTTCCGCGCGGCGGTCCTACAGCTTCGACGATGTGGAGATCGTGCCGTCCCGGCGCACCCGCAGCTCCCGGGTTGTCTCCACGGAATGGCAGATCGACGCCTACCGCTTCGACATCCCGCTGATCACCCATCCCACCGATGCGATCGTGTCCCCGGCGATGGCGGTCCGGCTCGGTGGGCTCGGTGGGCTCGGTGTGCTCAACGCGGAGGGTCTGTGGACCCGCCATGGAGACGTCGACAAACTGCTGTTCCGGCTCGCCTCCGCGATGGCCGAGGCCGATGACGCGGCCGCGATGCGCCTGTTGCAGCAG
Organism: Pseudonocardiaceae bacterium; assembly: GCA_050700355.1. Taxonomy (GTDB): domain Bacteria; phylum Actinomycetota; class Actinomycetes; order Mycobacteriales; family Pseudonocardiaceae. The sequence goes on along the minus strand of JBOHHE010000245.1, from coordinate 11,142 downwards.
TGGCATGCCGCCCCCATCCGGGGTGAGCTGCTCGCCGAAGCGATCGGGCAGGTGGCCGAGTCGGGCGTGACGGTGGCCGCCCGGGTCAGCCCGCAGCACGCCCGCGACCTCACCCCGGACCTGCTCGCCGCCGGCGTCGAGATCCTTGTCGTGCAGGGCACGATCGTCTCGGCCGAGCATGTGTCTCGAGGCCCCCAGACACGAGGGAGCGGTGCCGAGCCGCTGAACCTCGAGGAGTTCATCGCGTCGATGGACGTCCCGGTGATCGTGGGCGGGGTGGGCGACTACCGCACCGCGATGCACCTGATGCGTACCGGAGCAGCGGGTGTGATCGTCGGCTATGGGGCGGGTGCGAGCAGCTCGACTGCGGACGTGCTCGGCATCGGAGTGCCGATGGCCACCGCGGTGGCCGACGCGGCGGCGGCCCGGCGGGACTACCTGGACGAGACCGGTGGGCGCTATGTGCACGTGATCGCCGATGGCGGGGTGCGCACCAGCGGCGACATCGCCAAGGCGATCGGCTGCGGGGCGGACGCGGTGATGCTCGGCGAGCCGCTGGCCGTCGCTGCGGAGGCGCCCGGCAACGGGTTGTACTGGACAGCCGCAGCGGCGCACCCCTCGCTGCCGCGCAGCCACGTGATCGACGTGGCAGCGGGTTCGATCAGCATCGACACCCTGCTTTTCGGTCCATCCTCGGACGCCAGTGGTCGCGTGAACCTGTTCGGCGCGCTGCGCCGCGCGATGGCCAAGACCGGGTACTCAGAACTCAAGGAGTTCCAGAAGGTCGGCCTGACGGTCCGGTCCTGAGTCGTCGATGTCGATCTGTTCGGTCACCAGGTCCTCACGGGACTCCGGCAGCGACCTCGGTCGCGAGCGGGGCGAACAGCAGCTGCACGCAGTCGGGCTCGGGTAGGATGCGGACGCTGATCCGGTAGACGGGCTCGAGCACCTCTGGTCTCAGCACTTCCTCGGGTGGCCCCGCGCACACGACCGCGCCCCGGTTGAGGAGGACGAGCCGGTCGCAGTACCGGGCGGCGAGGTTGAGATCGTGCAGCACGACCAGGGTGGTGACCTCCAGCGTGCGCACGAGTAGCAGGATCTCGTGCTGGTAGCCGATGTCGAGGTGGTTGGTCGGGTTCGTCCAGCAGCAGGTGATCGGCTTGCTGCGCGAGGGTGCGGGCCACCAGCACGCGTTGCTTCTCGCCCCCGGACAGGGTCGCGAAGACGCGGTCGGCGAGATGCCGCGCGCCGACCCGCCGCAGCGCTGCGGCGGCGATCTGGTGATCCTCGAGCGCGTAGCCCTGCAGGGAGCTCCGGTGCGGTGAGCGGCCCAGCAGGACCATCTCGGCCACCGTCACCGGCAGCTCGGCGGCTCCCTCCTGGGCGACGACGCCGATACGTCGGGCGAGCTGGCGCGGCGCCAGCGACTGCACCGGCGTGTCGTCAATGTGAACCAGCCCGGTACGGGGCGCAAGCGCGGCGTAGACCGTGCGCAGCAGGGTCGTCTTGCCGCTGCCGTTCGGGCCGATCAGCCCCACCACCTGGCCCGGCTGGGCGGTGAGGCTGACCCCGGAGACGACAATGGTGCGGTCGTAGGCGACTGAGACATCGTCGACCGAGATCACCGGTAGCTCGCCAGCTCGTCGGCCATCATCTCCAGCCCCTCCACCACGTGGTGGCCGACGATCCGCCAGGCCGTGACCGGGGAAATTGGGACGGGTCCGATGCTGGCTGCGACCGGCGGCGTGACCAGGAGCAAGGCTCCGAGGCCACCCACCCAGATCAGCGTGTGCCGCCGCCGATCAGTCCGGTTGAGATCGTCGACGTAGTCCACCTGCGCTGTGCCATCCGCGGCTACCGCAGTGGTGGTCACAGCACCTCCGGCTACTATTGCCATATTCATGCAGCAGCAATTTAATCGTCAGTGTGCGAGATCCCCCCGAACATGTCAAGATCCCATTACTCTTCGTAGCGATCTAGAGGTGGTGAGGGAAACGGGCCGCCTGGTAATTCCGGGTGCCCGGTTCGTGTCACCGGAGCCCGGTGTGATCGGCCGCGCCCAGCGAATCGCGGAGTGGCGGGCAGGGGACACTCCTGGGCCTCCGGTGCACTGACCAGATAGTAAGTCGCTCGAGGGAGCCGTACCGATGGCTTAGTGGTCAGTGCCGGAAGTCCTTCGGGGGTTATCGAGCGGCCTCCGGCAGGGCAGGCTTGTCGTGGTGTTTGTGCTGGAGGGCTCGCTCTTTCTGCTCGTGCCGCTCGATTCGGGTCAACAGGTCCTCGAGGTCGGCGAGGGTGAACTTCCATCTGAAGGGCCGGGCGGTCGCGTTGTAACGCTGCTCGAAGGCGACGAGCCGGTCTTCGACCTGGTCGAGACCGGTGAAATCGTTGGGAGTGACGACCTTGCGCTGGACAATGGAGAAGAAGATCTCGATCTGGTTGAGCCAGGACGCGTGCACCGGGGTGTGCACCATGACCGCGTTGGGGAAACGCTTGGCTAATCGGTTGATCGCGGCCTGGCCGCGATGGGAGGAACCGTTGTCCACGACCCAGAACACCCGCTTGGCTGAGGCATAGGGTTGGGTGGTCATGACCTGCTCGACCAGGGTCATGAACGGGACGATCCCGGTCGTGGGGGCGCAGTGCCCGAACACGTGGGCGCGGTGCACGTCGTAGGCGGCCAGGTAGGCCAGTGCGCCACCGCGGTCGTACTCGTGGTTGACCCGCATCATGCGCGCGGCGCCGGGCGGCAGAGTGGGATGACAGCGGCAGCGGGCCTGGATGGAGGTCTTTTCGTCGCTGGAGATCACATACTCGTCATCGCCGAGCGCGGTGCCGTCCCAGACGCGGGCGTAGAGGTCCAGTACCCGACTGGCTGTGGTGGCGAAGTGTGGGTCGCGGATGAAGATCCAGGACTGGTGTTGCCAGGGTTTGATCGCGTCGGCGGCCAGGATCCGCCGCACGGTGGAGGCCGAGATCGCCGCCGTGATACCCCGGCTGATGAGCTCGCCGCCCAGATCCGGGCAACTCCATCGTGACAGCGGGACCCCAGTCTCGACTGGGAGCTGGCAGGCCAGCGCCTTGACCTGGGCCAGCTGCAGCGGGGTGAACCGGGGTGGGCGCCCGGATCGCGGTCGGTCGGCCAGTCCTGTCATGCCCGCCTGGGCGTAGCGGTCGCGCCACAGGCGGACGGTGTCCGTGGTGACACCGTGGCGGCGGGAGATGGCCGCGTTGGAGTGGCCACGGGCCGCGTCCAGCACGATGCGGGCCCGGATGACCTGCTGGTAGGCGGCGGTATGGGAGTAGGACACTCGTGTGAGTCGACGACGTTGGGCGCTGGTCAGGGTGATCTGGCGGGCGCGAGGAACAGGCACGGGTGGTCAGGCTTCCTCATAGTGATCTTGAGGTGATCACCGACACCACACGAGGATGTGTCCTGGCGTGTTCGACAGCACGCTGAGATCGGTAAGGAGGAGCATGCCTGCTATCCCCGAGTCCACCAAGACCTCGCTGGCCCAGCGGTTGCGTGCCCATGCCCAGCAGCACTGGCCACAACTGGCCGGGGTCCACCTGCGCTACCGCAGCCAGTTCGCCTACGTGGAGGGTGAACTGGTCGATGGTGAACGGCTGCCGCTGCTGCGGCTGCGCTACGGCGGATCAGCCCACCGGTGGGGATCGGCCATCTATGTGGCGAGCAAGGACAGTTACGAGGATCAGATCTGGTTCAGCGGCACCGTTGAGAAGGTCTTCGATCTGGTCTGCGATCTGCATGTGGTGAACGCTGATTCCTGATCACGAACAGCACACGAGCGGATGACCGTCAACCCCCGAAGGACTTCCAGCGCAGACCACTTAGGTGTGCTCACGGGCAGCCTCAACCGCATCAAGCGCAGCCCGCCAAGGATACTCAGACAAGTGCCGCGAGCCTTGATGCGGCACATGAGGCTCGTAGCCTTCACCACCGAGCAGCACGGCAACACCGGCCTTCCGAAGATTTTCGATGTTGCGGCCGAATATAGGGTGCGCAGCCTGAGCCGCGTTCAAAAAGGGCAAAGCGACGATGGGTATGCCAAGCCCGATACCTTCGGTAATCAGACCAAGTGCCAGCGTGTCTGATACCCCAAGTGCCCACTTGTTGAGGGTGTTGAAGCTGGCGCCACCCACGATCATGGCCTCAGCGGGAGGCAAGATATCCTTCGTGCCTGGCTGCTTGTATGTGTGCCGTACTGGAAAACCAGTCTGTTCTTCGAGCGAGGTTTTGTCGATGAACGCCAGAGCCGAGGGAGTCGCAATGACACATACTCGCCAGCCGCGTTCTTGCGCGAGGTGTACGAGCTTTCCCACGTCCCGGGCGGCCGGAGTGGCGCACACAATGATGTATAGCACCCGGCTGGGCAATTGAGGGCCGTTATTCATACCGTAACTCCCGCTGCCCGAGCGAGCAGCGTAACAGCGGACAGCGGACGTGTGCCGCACGGATAGCTGCGCACCAGATCGGTAATAATCTGCCGTCCAAAAAAACGACAACGCACCTCTTCACGGGCCAGCTGGTCGGCATCCAAGAGCATGCTGGCGGCCTCGTCGCGCTGACCAACTTGCAGATAGCCTCGAGACACATCAAGCAAGTGACTGGCCCGGCGCTCACGCGGCAGATTCAGAAGATCTCTTTTTGGTATCTCTTGCGCCGCCTCAATCACCCTTCCTCCGCTCTGCATATCCGCGAGCGCCGAGACGCGATGTACCAGGACATTGGTCGTACCGAAGGCTGACCAGTGCTCATTACGGTCCGCGCCGAGACAAGTGGCAACAGACAGTGCCTCGTCTTGCATATCGCGCACGACGGCTGCTTGGTGAAGCCGGGCGGCCGCGATACTCCCTTTGAGGAGCAACATGCCATAGGCAGACATGAATGCCGAGTTTGCCACCGAAAGGTGCGGCTCAAGACGATTTGCCGCTGACTGTACAAGATGCACCGCATCAACGCTTTGGTGCGTGGCGCTCAGGGCATGGGCAACGCGGCGGGCCGCACTCCCGATAAGCGTCAGGTCACCAGTTTGCTCAGCGATCTGAATACTGCGATCGGCAGCCACCCAACCGAGCTGGGGATGACCTAGTTTGAAGGCGGTAGCCGCCGTAAGTTGATATGTCCAGGCCAACCATCTTTGCGCGCTGCGGCGGTCCTCGTCATCAAGCTGCCACACTGCCGCTTGAGCCTCACGGATGAGGTCGGCGAGAATCTGCCCGATTGCCTGATAGTTGGCAGCCTGAAAAGCCATCCAGCCATAGCGAACCGTACGCTCCAGCTTGGGCAGATCAGGCTCCGGCAGTATGTCACCATTGGGTCGAAACACATTAGTGATGGCATCGTAGCGACGTAAGGCCAACCGTACAGCCTCAATCTCGTGATCATCAGGGCAGATACGGCGACGCTCGGCTTCTTCCGGATCAATGAGTATGCTCAGGGGAATATCCAACACACTCGCAATTCGGCGGAGCACCGACAAACGATCCAGTTGTCGGTCACCAGCTCTAATTTTATCGACCCAGCTCAATGACTTGCCCATGCGATCGGCAAAGACTTGACGTGTCATCCCCCGTCGTTGCATCCAGTACAGCACGACATCAGCCGTTTGCTGGTGCTGGCCAGAGCTATAGTCCGCCATGCGTGACATCCTTCCTTACACGCGTCGTCCTTGAGACCCGGACAGGGTAACCCCCCGAGCAGAGTTCGACCGGCAGAGCGCTAGACAGATTGTACGGGCTGGATCACTGTCTGCGTCCTAGTTTTACCCTCAGGCCCCAGGACCGGGATGTACGAGCCATCCGGGGGACGCGGCAGGGTGCCTGACTGCTCTCTCACGCCATCCCCTGAGCGTGGGAGATGTACCGGCAGGCATCGACTCCCCGTCTCGCGTCTCCGGTGAACCCGGCCCCGGTCCTGGGCGCCGCTCACCTGAGACGACGAAGCAGCTTGGGGGTACGAACGCAGTGCATGAGATGGATGACCAGGAACCAGGTGACGACTTTCGTCACAGTGACGATGTGGCCATGGGTGGCGTCACCCACAGCATCAGACCCGGAGTGCGCTGTCCGGCAACGGTGCTGGTCGTGGCGATGACCACGGGGGGCTACCTCCTGGTCAAGTATCCGGAGGGTGAACCGGCAGCACTGGTCATCGCCGAGGATGCCAGTTATTTACGGCAGGGACTGGAAGGGGCATTTGGGCACCCCGCAGGCAAGCCTGTCAACGGTGACGGCAGTGGGCTCGACGCGGGGAGCCACAATCGTGAGCCATAAGTCCGCTGGTTTGGGAGGTGGCTGCCTGCGGCTGTGCCAGCGCATCCGTGGCTACTTCCAGCGTCGGGCTGAGGTCAAAGCTGGTTCGTCCCTGTTTGGAAACTGTTCCCATTCCGTGGTTTGAACCCATTCGATAAAAAGTGGAGGTGTCGCCGTTGCTGATTGTCCCTCCACCGTATCCAAAGCCTGGATTATTTGTGTGGTTCCCGCTTGCCAGGCAACGGCACGCCATTGATCGGCGAGACCGCAATGTCCCCTCGGCGCACCGATGCGGTGCTATGTCTGCCACGCATCTCCGAGGCGCTGATGGTGATATGGAAGGGCTCTGGCCTACCTGCGACCGGTGTTGGGAAGAAACTTGCATGATTGTTGGCCTCCGTCGCCATCGATGACCTCCTCGCCCTCTCTTTGGTGCGCAAGAAGGAAAGAATACATGTCATGATCCGGGAAGACAGAGAGTTACTGGCTGAGCTGGCCCGACTCAACAGTGATATGGCGCCCCTGGCTCTGCCTCAAGTTTCGCGATCATGCGGTGTGGTTGTCCCAGGCCAGTCGCAGGGTGTGGATTTCTTCGGGTGTGGGCTGTTCGGGCTGAGCGGGCCGATTTCGGGTGGTGATCAGGACCCGCCGTAGCTTGATGATCATGTCGAGGGTGGTGGGCTGGGACTTGCCGACATACCAGGGGGCGTCGGCGCGGCGGTCGGTGAGGTCGTCGGGGTGGTGCCCGGCGGTGGTGTACCACAGCGTGGTGATGGTTTGGCAGATCAGCGCGAAGGGCACGGCGCGCTGTACCGCGGCGGCGGTGCGGGTGTGGGTCTGGCCGGCGCCGAAGAGTTGTTTCGCGTCTTTGATCATGACTTCGATGGACCACCGGGCGGCGTAGCGTTCCACGATGGTGCCCGGATCCGCGGTGAGGTCGGTGGTGATCAGCACCAGGTCGTAGCCTCGATGGGTGCCGGGTTCGCGCAGGAAGACCACTCGGGCGGGGCGGGGGCCGAACACGGTGTACCACAGGCAGCACACGGTGGCGATCGCCACGGTGGCGCTGGTCTGGTAGCGGGTCACGGTGGCGGGGGTGAAGGGCGCGCTGGTGGCCAGGCTGGCCAAAGATCCCAGTCGGGGACCCTTGAGCCGGGGCCGGCCCCGTTTCCCGGTGCGCGGCGGGGCCAGCTCATAGAGTGCGGCGTCCTTGCGGGGGCGAGTGGTCCAGCTGACCCGCTCGGGAAGAGTACGCAGCTGCCCGCCGGCGTAGGCGGCATCGGCCACGACGTCGATCCGGCGCCGCGAGAAGGTCCGGGCCAACAGCTCGACCAACTCGGTGGCCAGCCAGAGCCGAGAGGCCGACATGGTGTCCTTGATCACCAGACGGGCCAGCACCGGCAGGCACACCGGCCGGGACAGAAACGGCAACCGCACCAGGATTCCGACGATCACCCAGGTGTTGCCGAATCCCGTCGTGGTCTTCCCGGGTGCCGCACCATCGTGAAACCACCCCGCCGCCCAGACCTTGCGGCCCCGCCGACGGAACACCGTGTCATCGATCACCACGGTGATCGGGGCGTCGGGGGCGAGCAGCCGGGTGATCACCAGTTCGGCCAGTGCCAGGCCCACCCGATCAACAGACCAGCGGGTGTGGGCGAAGAAGCGGTGCGCCCGGTCATGAGCCCACACCCGCGAGTAACCCGCCCCGAGCAGCATCCCGCACACGGTGCGCGGCCCGGTCTGGACCACCAGCCCGGCCAACAACGCGCAGAACGTCCGAAACGACGGCGCGGTGAAACACGACTCGAAAACCACCAGCAACGCCATCAGCGAGGACGGTAAAGTCACCATCGGGAGCATCGGCGGACCCCTCAATCCCTGAGGCACTTAAGCACCCCGATGCTCCCCCTACTCCGGTGCCGACCGTCAATCCGCAATCCCCAACGTGCCCCGCAGGACACGCTGCGGATTATCGCCATCACCAATAAGATAAAACCCTTCACTGCCGGTAACAAAAGAAAAAACACCGCACGCTCGACCACCCACGACACACAGATCTACACCGAACACGATCCACTACTCACAGACACTGCTCACAGACCCAGCCGACCACACCACCCCGACACACCCCCCTGCCACACTCCGCAACCAACCGAACCAACAGATCTTGAAAAGCGCGAAACTTCAGTCTGCGCATGATGGAGGGTAGTGCGAGTGCTCCTGAGCAGGTGCGCTATGCGCAGCGGCTCATTACCGCCGGAGAGCGGTTGCAGCGTAGAGCGGGAAGAATGGGCGGAACAGTTGTTGAAGGTGAGGTTGAGACCAGCGGGCCACTTGCCCTTCCCGCGCAGACAGTTGAGCCGGACTGGCAGAAATGAGCAACGTATGGGGTATGCGGTACCGATTACTTGGGGAGAGGCTTGAGAAACTGGCGCAGCTACTCGGCGATGACAAGCCGATAACCCCGGATGCAGCCGAAGAGCAGTTGGTGCGGCTGGCCGTCTTTGCCTTGATTCTGGTAAAGCAACACCACGTGACCAAACGCGGGAAGTGCCAATACTGTGGGTGGACGCAGTGGAAATGGCGGTTCTGGCATCCAAGGCCACGATGTACAGTGTGTCAGGCATTAGACTTTGCCATGAGTCAAAGTCTTGATGTAGTGTGGTGGCAATTTTTTAGCTGCGTGGGACAAAAGACCACGTTAGATAAAGCGCGACAATGGGTAGAAGAACGGGCAGTGCGGGGAAATTCGTAAAAAATAACCTGGCTATGATCATGTCCAGATTGTTTGTTGGCTGGATTGCGAGGATGCATCATTACTTGACCCGCTCGGCAATCTCGTAGCACCTACGAGCATATTGCTTGCGCCCATCGTCGACTGCTAAGGCGAGAAACCTGGCGGGCCGGCCGAGGTAACAAGCCACAGAGACCCGCGACACAGTAGCCTGGTTACAACGCTCTTCGAATTTCATGATCGACTATTTGGGGATCCTATGCCTACGGCCGGGGAGTACTTTGCACGGCAACGCGAGGCTCGACGCTACATCAATCAGAACCGTCACCGTCTCCGGCCACTCGCTGAGGGCCGCTGTCCGACAGATAACCGGTTGCTTGCAGCGGTGTACCGCTTGCGTGATGGATTTTGGCTGTGGCGGGTGGGCGAACGGCGGACGCGTGAGCAGGTTCGGCGTGAGGTGTTCGAAATGGCGGCGATGGAGTATGGGACAATGCGCGAGCAGGGTGACGACTCCACGGACCTGAGTGAGCTGGTGGCAGGTGCTGAGGAGAGGGTCACTGAGGTATATCATGATCAATTTCCTGCCGAGGTAGATCCGCTCGGTGATGCGGTTCAGGCGTACCACTCGTTGTTGCTTGAGCAGCTTCGTGACCGGATGCCGTCCGGCGCCTTTGGAAGCTGCGGCCGTTGCCGGCAGACGTACGTCGTCGATCACGCCGTGTTGCAATGGGCGGCCGGGCAAGCAATCGAGACCCGCTCCCGCCGGCCGGTCACTGTCCTTCTGGCTCGGGTCGTCGTGGTCCGAGAGGACGAGGAGTTGCTTGACGGGCCGGTGTTCAGCGTTACACCTCCGCACTGGCAGGCCATGCCGTGGGCTTGTCAATTTTTCTGTGTAAGGTCGGGTAAAGCGTTATCGGTTCGTTAGTTGAGGGGAAGTCGTCCGGGGAAGAGCAGGACGAGAGAGTTCAGGGCTTGTTTCCAGCCCCAGGTCCCAGTGCCGGCATCACCTCCTCGTTTGGAACTGATGTTGCGGATTCCCAGGTAGAGCAGTTTGATCGCCGCCTCGTCGCTGGGGAAGTGTCCACGAGTCTTGGTGATTTTCCGGAGTTGGTAGTTGATCGACTCGATAAGATTCGTGGTGTAGACCACCTTGCGCAACTCGGGTGGATAGTCCAAGAACGGAATAAACTCGGGCCAGGCGCGTTCCCATACCGCAACCGACCCAGGGTACTGCCTTCCGAACTCCGTGCGGAAATCATTCAGCGCGAGCTCAGCGGCCTCGACAGTGGGGGCCGTGTAGATTGCCCGCATCGCGGCGGCGACTTTCTTGCGGTCACCGAAGGACACGAATTTCATGGCGTTACGGATGACGTGCACCACGCAGGTCTGAATGACCGTGTCCGGGAACACCGACCGCGCCGCGTCGGGCAGTCCGGTCAATCCGTCACAACACAGAATGAGAATATCTTTCAGACCCCGGTTACGCAATTGCGTGAGGACCTGATTCCAGAACTTCGCCGATTCGGTGTCGTCGATCCAGATGCCCAGCACGTGCTTGCGGCCGTCGACGTCCACGCCCACGACCAGGTGCGCGGCCTTCTGGGTCACCGCGCCCTTGTCGCGGACCCGAATCCGGATGGCATCGACGTAGACAATCGGATAGACCTCATCGACCGGCCGGTTCTGCCACAGTGTGATCTCGTCGACGACGACGTCGGTGATGTTCGAAATCAACGCCGGTGACGCCTGCACGCCATAGACTTCCCGCAGATGGTCCTGAATGTCGCGGGTGGTCATTCCCCGGGAGTACAACGACAGGATCATCTCGTCGATCTGGCCGATCCGTCGTGTGTGTTTCGGCACAATCTGGGGTTCGAAAGAACCATTGCGATCGCGGGGCACCGCAAGACGCACCGGCCCCGCGGTCGTGGATACGGTTTTCTCTGAATGACCGTTCCGGGAGTTCCCCGAGCCGTTCCCCGCCGAGTCACCGTGTTCATAGCCGAGGTGCTCAGTCATTTCCTCGGTCAGCGCACGTTCCAGGACGGCTTTCGTGAGCTGAGCCAGCAATCCCTCAGACCCGTCAAGCGGTGTGCCCGAGGATTTCGCCTCCGCCAGTAATACGT
>JBOHHE010000244.1:0-2366 GCA_050700355.1 Pseudonocardiaceae bacterium | reverse complement strand
GGCCCAGCGGCTCGGCCAGTGTGGCGAGCTGGCTGAGGATCAGGCTGGGTTGCTCGGCGTTGACCCACCACACCAGGTCGTAGTCGGTGGCGTGGCGGTGGGCGTACTCGATCACCAACTGGGTCTTGCCGACCCCACCTAGGCCATGCACCGCCTGCACCGTCATCGCCGTCCCGGCGCCCAGGCCGGTACGCAGGGTGCTGAGTTCGTCGGCCCGGCCGGTGAAGTGCGGATTGCGGTTCGGAACGGTGAACACCTCCGGCAGCGCACCGGGAAATCGGGGTTGCGCCTGCACCGCCCGCTGCGACGCCGGGAACGGGGGCGGTGCGCCCGGCTTGGCCCGGCCCCGCACGGCGGCGGCGATGCCCTCCCGCAGTCGCCGCCGGGCCGCCGTCTCGGGCAGGCCCATCAGCTCGATGCGCACCACCCCGGTCAGCAGACCCGCCAGCCGGTCCCCCCGGACCTGCACCGTGATCAGCTTGCGGTGCTGGCCGTGCGGATCTGCGGCCCAGGCCGCTTGCCATTCTGCGGTGCCGTATACCGAGGTGGAATAGTCCGGGGACAGCACCGCCACAGTCCGCGCCGCGCACCGCACGCCCTGGTCCATGTGGTTGATCCAGTTGCTGCCCGGTACCATGTCCCAGGCTTGGATCAGTACTCGGTACCCGTCCTCTTCCAACAGCCAGGCGATCCACTCCGCCCAGGTCCGATCGGCCTGCGTATAGGACACGAAGAAATCCCACTCGGCCTTATCACCGACACCGTCGATCACCCGGTCAGATTCCCATACGGGTGAAACCGACCGCAGGGCAACGTCACGTTCGCTGATTGTGTCGTGATCGGGCGAATCATCTCGCGTATTTGCATTGATCTGCCCGATGATCGGCGAAAGTGAGCTGTGACCGTACAGCCCTGCACGGCAACCGCTCACTTTCGCTGATCATGGTCCAGCGGCGACCCGGGAGAGGACCTGGCAGCCTCTGCTTTGCGACTGAACGTCACGACTGTGCCAAGTTGAGCGATCAGACGTTGCCGCTGACCCAGTCGGCAGCCGAAGGCCGATCACGAAGAGTCAGAAAGAGAAGGTCCGGTCTTCGTCGTCACTCACCGGGCATCGCGCCGCCGTTGGCGCGTCGGCGCCGCGGGACCTCGGCCATCGTGACAGTCGGCAGGGCGCTGTCCTGGACGGCCGCGATGAGCCGGTCCCGGTCCGAGTCGGTGTCCAATATGGCCTGGCCCCACCAGGTGGCGATGACGTGCTGGAGATCCGGACCTGCCTCGGCCTGGCCGACCACGCGGTAGAACTCCATGCGGCGGGCACCGGTCAGGGCGTCGGCGATGCCGTTGATGGTGCGCGGAACGCGAGGCGCAGCCTCCGGGGCATGCGGGTGTTCGGGCTGCGCGGTCACTGTTGTCTCCGATCCGTAGCCGATGGCGGTCAGTCTCCCCCATCGGCACCGTGGTTGTGGCGTACGTCAGCCGCAGGTGGCCCGGAACGCGGATCCAGGGCGCCTTCGGTCCAGCTGTGCTCACGGCAGGTGTTGCTCCAGGGCAACGTCATGGTCGCTCGACGTGGCGCAGCCGTAACGTTCAGTCGTGGAACAGGAGCTGCCGGGCATCTCCCCGATCACCCAGCCGAACAGGACGACCACACGGGACAACACCGCAGCATCACCGCTGCCCGACCGGCAGCGACATCAGCAACCGTCGTCCCGGACCCACCGTGCGCTCTCCCCTCCCTGCGATGATCATCACGATCCCCCATCCCGCGAAGATGCCAGAACCCCGTACCTTGTGACTGCCCAAAGTCACAAACCACACACAACCAGCGAACATGACGTTGCCCTGGTTGCTCGCTGGTCACGGTTTGTACGAGTCCGCTCGGTCGTTGATGTGAACAATCTCAATGGTCTGGTCGCGAATGCGGTAGATCACCCGGTAGGTGCCTCGCCGGGCGGAATGCTGCCCGGTGAGGAATCCGGTAAGCAGCTTGCCGAGCCGTAGTGGATTTGCGGTGAGAGGACCGAAGATGAACTCGACGCATGCGGTGGCGACCTTCTCCGGCGGCCGATCAAGGTCACGTGCGGCCCGTTCGGTGATCTTGGATTGGTAACCGTCGGCCTCTTCGGTCACCGCTGGAACTTGGCTCTGAGTATCTCGGAATCGACGAAGCGCCCGGCGTCGGCATCAGCGATGCCTTCCGCGATGGCGGCGAGAGCTCCTGGCGTGGTGAGAATGTCGATGGTCTCTTCCAGTGCCGCCAGATCGTCGGGAGAGATCAGCACGGCAGCCGCGTGACCATGCCGGGTGATGGTGACTCGGTGGTGGGTGCGCTCCACTTCCGATACCACCTCGGAGAGGCGGTC
>JBOHHE010000243.1:0-6520 GCA_050700355.1 Pseudonocardiaceae bacterium | reverse complement strand
GAGTGCCAGGGCACTCAATGCCACTCACGGGGGGGTGGTGCCTGGTCTGTGCAGCGGGTGCGGGGAGCTGAGGACGCGTTGCTCGCGCGCGTGCCGGTGGGCACGCTGATGCGCCGCGCGGCGTTCGGATTGGCCACTCGGACCGTCGCGATGCTCGCGGCGCGCACCGGCGGGGTATCCGGCAGGCACGTCGGGCTGTTGGTCGGCGCGGGTAACAACGGCGGTGACGCGCTGTGGGCCGGGGCGATGCTGCGTCGCCGGGGCGTCGCCGTCACCGCCGTGCTGCTCTCGCCGAACCGGGCCCACCCGGCGGGTCTCGCCGCGCTGCACCGGGCCGGTGGCCGGGTCGGCGTCACGCTGCCGGAGCACGCTCACATCGTGTTGGACGGGATCGTCGGGCTGTCCGGCAAGGGCGGGCTGCGCCCGGACGCCGCACAGCTGGTGAGTTCCATCCGGGTGCCGATTATCGCCGTGGATTCGCCCTCCGGAGTGGACCCGGACACCGGCGTCGCCGACGGTCCCGCCGTGACGGCCACCGAGACCGTCACCTTCGGCGCTCTCAAGCCTGTGCACCTGCTCACCCCGTGGCGTTGCGGCCGGGTGCACCTGGTGGATATCGGGCTGTCCGCCGAGCTGGGTGATCCCGATCTGCGGATGCTTACCGCATCCGAAGTCGGCGCGTGTTGGCCGACGCCCGGACCGGCCAGCGACAAGTACAGTCAAGGTGTCCTGGGGATCGCCGCAGGGTCAGCTGACTATCCGGGCGCGGCGGTGCTCTGCGCCGGTGCTGCGGTACTGGCGACGTCGGGCATGGTCCGCTTCGCGGGAACCGCTGCTGACGCGGTACGGATCCGCTGGCCGGAGGTGGTGGCCACCGGGTCGGTGTCCGACGCAGGTCGGGTGCAGGCCTGGGCGGTCGGCCCCGGGATGGGTACCGGCGGAGCAGGGCGTCAGATATTCGCCCATGTGTTGGCTGCCGGAGTACCGGTGGTTGCCGACGCCGACGCGATCACTCTGTTGGCTCGGCATCCCGAGCTGGCGGATTTCCGTGACCCGGACACCCCCCTGGTGCTCACCCCGCACGATCGGGAGTTCGAGCGGCTCACCGGGGCGGCACCTGGCGCCGATCGGGTCGGCGCCGCCCGACGGGCGGCTGCCCGTTTCAGCGCCGTGCTGGTCCTGAAGGGCAACACGACCATCGTGGCCGCTCCGGACGGTCGAGTACTGGTGCATCCGGCCCGTTCGGCCTGGGCGGCCACCGCCGGATCCGGGGATGTCCTCACCGGCGTGATCGGCAAATTGCTCGCCGCCGGCCTGGAAACCACCACTGCGGCCGCGGCTGCGGTGCATGTCCACGAGTTGGCGGCCACCCTGGCGGCCCGGGATGAGGCCGGATCCGACGCGCCGGTCCCCGCTTCGGCGATACAGATTACGCTCAGTCATGCAATCCGTACCCTTCGGAAGATCGCAGGCACGGGAGGATGACGCTATGGCGCCGTCGGTGGCGTCAGCTTCTGGGCCTGTCCCGCGACCCCGGGCCGAGGTAGTGATCGATCTCGACGCGATCCGGCGCAATGTCGGGATTCTCGCGGGAACCGCTGCCGAGACGGGTGCGGCCACCATGGTGGTGGTCAAGGCCGACGGCTACGGCCACGGCGCGATCGACGTCGCTGGTGCGGCCTTGCAGGCGGGAGCCGATGCGTTGGGAGTGTGCAGCGTCGGGGAGGCGTTGGCGCTGCGCAACGCCGGGATCGGCGCTCCGGTACTGGCTTGGTTGCACACTCCTGGAGATGATCTTGCCTCGGCGGTGGCGGCAGGTGTCGACCTCGGCGTCTACTCCCTCGGCCAGCTCCAGGCCGCCGCACGGGCCGCACGGGAAAGCGGTCGTTCCGTCCGGGTGCACCTCAAAGTCGACACCGGGCTGACCCGCGGCGGTGCCTACCGTGCCGAGTGGCCCGATCTGGTGTGTGCCGCTGCGGCGACCCGCGGTGTCGAGGTGGTTGCGATCTGGTCGCATCTGGCACATGCCGACGATCCCGGGCACCCGACCATCGACCAGCAGGCCCAGTACTTCGACGAGGCGTACCAGATGGCCAGAAATGCCGGATTGCGACCGCTGCGGCATCTGGCGAACTCCGCGGCGACGCTGACCCGGCCCGATCTGCACTACGACATGGTGCGCCCCGGCATCGCCGTCTACGGGCTTTCACCGGTGCCCGAACTGGATTATGATCTGTTACCTGCAATGACGCTGCGCTCACTGGTCGTGCTGCTCAAACGCGTCCCCAAGGGAGAAGGCGTCTCCTACGGACACGTGTGGCACACCGAGCGGGAGACTACCTTGGCGCTGGTGCCCGTCGGCTACGCCGACGGGATACCTCGAGCGCTCACCGGTCGGCTCGATGTGTGGTGTAGCGGGCGCCGCTACCCGGTTGTCGGGAGGGTGTGCATGGACCAGGTGATGGTGGACTGCGGCGACGATCCGGTCACCGTGGGTGACGAGGTGATCCTCTTCGGTGCCGGTGCAGGTGGCGCACCCACGGCCGCCGAGTGGGCACACAAGCTGGGCACCATCCATTACGAGGTGGTTGCCGGCATGGTGCGGCCCCGGGTGACCCGCACGGTGTTGGGCAGGCGCGAGTTCCTCGCGGCGTGGGACGACTCCGGAGCGGCTCCTGGGCGGGTCGCTCGATGAGGACCTTCCTGAAGGCGACCGGCTGGGTGGTCGGCGGCCTAGTGGGAACCGCCGCGGTGACGGCAGCCACTCACCACCTCTGCGTCGCGAAACTGCGCAGCCTCGCCGCCGACCGGCTCGGCGACTATGAGCTGGGTGAGCTCCCCCCCGACCGTGAGTACACCGTGACCGCCGACGACGGGGTGCCACTGTCTGTCGAGGAGGTCGACCCGGCCGACGGGGGAGCCCCGGCGTTCACCGTTGTCCTGGTGCACGGTTACACGCTGAACCGGCGGTGCTGGCACTTTCAGCGGCTCGACCTGGCCGAGTGTGCTGCGCCCCGGGTTCGGCAGGTGCTCTACGACCAGCGTAGTCACGGCCGCTCCGGCCACTCGTTACGCCGGGCGTGCACCATCGAGCAACTCGGACGGGACCTGGACTCGGTGATCCGCGCGGCCGCCCCAGAGGGGCGGGTCGTGCTCATCGGGCATTCCATGGGCGGTATGACGATCATGGCGTTGGCCGAGCACAACCCGGAGATCTTCGCCGAGCGGATCTGCGGGGTGGTTTTCCTCAACACCAGCGCGGGGGACATCGGTCGCTCCGGCCTGCCCCGGCCGTTCCTGTCCCGGCGCAATCCGGTGATGCTGGCCGCCGCGCGGCTGGCCCGCTGGCAGCCCGAGGTGGTCGAGCAGGTCCGCCACGTCTCCAGGCATCTGATCTGGAGCCTGATCCGCCGCCTCGCGTTCGGTCATGAGACGGTGGATACGGCACGGGTCGAGTTGATGGACGCCATGATGAGAGAGACGTCGCTGGAGGTCATGACCGATTTTCTGCCCACCCTCGGAGCACACAATCGGTATGCCGCTCTGGCCGGTCTGCAATACGTGAAGGCGCTGGTCATCGGCGCGGAGGCAGACCTGCTGGTGCAGTACGAACACTCCGAGGCGATCGCGGCGCTGCTGCCCGACGTCGAGCTCGTCCGGGTGCCCGCCTCGGGTCACATGACGATGCTGGAACAACCCGAACTCGTCAACGAACACGTGCTGGACCTGCTGGCCCAGCTAACCGGTGCCCAGCCAGGCAGCCGGGGGGTGGCATGAGCATCCGAGCAAGTTCCAGTGGCACGAGTGTGCTGATCGAGCCGATGCTGCGAGCCGACGTGCAGCGGTGCACCGAACTGGAGCGAACGCTGTTCGGAGGCGATGACCCGTGGAACTCGGACGCCTTCCTGCAGGCGCTCACCGAGGGTCACTATTACGTCGTCGCGCGGGTGGGCGATTCGCTGGCCGGATACGCCGGCCTGGCCCGCATCGACACGGAGGCGGAGGTACACACCCTTGCTGTGGACCCCGCGCACCAGGGCCAGGGAATCGGCCGGGCACTGCTCCGGGCGTTATTGGACCACGCCACAGGCACGACGGTGTTCCTCGAGGTGCGCACCGACAACGACGCGGCTATCGCGCTGTACCGCAGCGAGGGTTTCGCGGTGATCGCCACTCGCCGTGGCTACTATCGGCCCAGCGGTGCGGATGCCTTCACCATGCGTAAGAAAGTGCCGAAGAGGACCCCGGTTGAGCGCTGGCACTCGGCACAGTAGTCTGCCAACTAGCACTCTGGTGACCAGAGTGCTAGTAACGGCCCAGCCTCCTCGGCACCCGCGACGGCGGGGTGGCAGAAGCCGGCACCAGACAACCTGCCAACTCTTCGAAGACCCCAGAAGGTGGAGGTCACACCGTGGCGAGCGTGAATATCAGGCCGCTCGAAGACAAGATCATCGTTCAGGCCAGTGAGGCTGAGACGATGACCGCGTCCGGCATTGTCATCCCGGACACCGCCAAGGAGAAGCCCCAGGAGGGCAAGGTCCTGGCTGTGGGTCCCGGTCGTTTCGATGATAACGGCAATCGCATCCCGCTGGATGTGTCGGAAGGCGATGTCGTTATCTATTCCAAGTATGGCGGAACCGAGGTCAAGCACAACGGCGAGGAGTATCTGATCCTCTCCGCGCGCGACGTACTCGCGATCGTCAACTGACGGCTACCTAAATGTCGTCGCGGCCGTCCCGCAGCCCTATCGGGCTCGCGGGACGGTCGCATATTCGGCCCCGGCGCAACCGGAGGCTCCTGGTTCATACGTGAGGAAGGCAGGAAATGCCCAAGCAGATCACGTTCGACGAGACCGCGCGGCGGGCGCTCGAGCGCGGTGTCGACCAGCTCGCCGACGCGGTCAAGGTCACGCTCGGCCCGCGCGGCAGGCACGTAGTGCTGGACAAGAAATACGGTGGCCCGTCAATCACTACTGACGGTGTCACGATCGCGCGGGAAATCGAGCTGACCGACCCCTTCGAGAACCTCGGCGCCCAGCTCGCCAAGAGCGTGGCGACGAAAACCAACGATGTGGCTGGTGACGGCACCACGACCGCTACCGTGCTGGCCCAGGCGATGGTCCGGGCAGGGCTGCGCAATGTGGCTGCCGGCGCCAACCCGACCGCGCTCGGACGTGGCATCGCGGCTGCCGCCGATGCGATCGCCGAGGTGCTGAAGTCCAAGGCAACCCCGGTGCAGGGGGAGGAGTCGATCGCCCAGGTCGCCACGGTGTCCTCGCGTGATCCGAGGATCGGTGCGCTGGTCGGTGAGGCGATGACCAAGGTCGGTGAGGACGGCGTCATCACCGTGGAGGAGTCCTCCACCCTGGCCATTGAGCTGGAGATCACCGAGGGCTTGGCGTTCGACAAGGGCTACGTCTCGCCCCACTTCGTCACCGATCCCGAGCGGATGGAGGTGGTGCTGGAGAACGCCTCCGTCCTGCTGCACCGTGACAAGATCTCCTCCATCATGGACCTGCTTCCGCTGCTGGAGAAGGTGGGCCAGGCAGGCAGGCCGTTGTTGATCGTGGCCGAGGACATTGAGGGAGAGGCACTGTCCACTCTGGTGGTCAATGCCGTCCGCAAGACTCTCTCGGTGGTCGCGGTGAAGGCGCCGTTCTTCGGTGACCGCCGTAAGGCCTTCCTCGACGACCTGGCAGTCGTCGTCGGGGCACAGGTGGTCAATCCAGAGATCGGTCTCACGCTCTCTGAGGTTGGCCTTGAGGTGCTCGGTCAGGCCCGCCGCATCGTCGTCACAAAGGACGACACCACCATCGTCGACGGTGGTGGGGCACAGGCTGACGTGGCGACCCGTGCCGCGCAGGTGCGGCGCGAGATCGAGCACACCGAATCCGATTGGGACCGCGAGAAGCTTGCCGAGCGGCTGGCCAAGCTCGTCGGAGGCGTCGCGGTGATCAAGGTCGGGGCGGCCACCGAAACCGAGCTCAAGGAACGCAAGGCCAGGATCGAGGACGCGGTGGCGGCCACCCGAGCCGCCGTCGAGGAGGGCATCGTGCCCGGTGGCGGCGCGGCGCTCGTGCATGCCGCCGATTCAGTTGGTGATCTCGGTTTGCAGGGTGATGAGCGCACCGGTGTCCAGATTGTGCGGACCGCCAGTGCCGCTCCGTTGCGCTGGATCGTGACCAATGCGGGCCTCGAGGGTTCCGTGGTGGTCGCCAAGGTGCGGAAGCTGGACTGGGGTCACGGTTTCGATGCTGAGGCCCAGACCTTCGGCGACCTGGTCGCCGCGGGCATCGTGGACCCGGTGAAGGTGACTCGTTCCGCGATAGTCAATGCCGCCTCGATCGCCCGGATGCTGCTCACCACGGAGAGCGCTGTGGTGGACAAGCCAGAGGCCGCCGCACCAGGCGGCCACGGCCATGGGCACGGCCCCGGTATGTAGGCGATAAGCAAGCAGGGTGGCGTCCGGTCCCGAGGACGGCGCTCTCGAGCACGAAGGTCCCCCGCGCATCCTCCAACGA
>JBOHHE010000242.1:0-27271 GCA_050700355.1 Pseudonocardiaceae bacterium | reverse complement strand
GGGCTCCCCGGCCTCGCCGTGCTCAGGGGCCGGCCGTCCCGCCGGGGGGAGTCACCGCGGGGAAGCGGAGACGAGACGGCCGGGGTCTGTGAAAACACCGCGTCAACGCAGTTACGCGTATTCAGGTCGCTGTACGATCCTGTGGCGCGGGCGAGTCTTGCACTCGCTAACCGCCGAAAATATGACGTGGTGTGGTGCGGCATGCGGAAGAGGATGGGGCGTCGATGGCTATGTTGGCCAGCTTCAGCAATGAAGTCCGACGATTCAACGACTCGCTGTCATTTCGCCGACATTGGTGGAGTGTGACCTGGTGACCACCCATCAGACGATCACAGCGGCACGCAAGGCGTTCGGCAGGCAACTCGCCGAGCTGCGGGGGGCGGCGAATCTGACCCAAACCGAACTTGCTGGGCTTGTGGGTTACTCACGCTCCACAGTCGCCAACATCGAGGCTGGATACCAGTCCGCTAGTCCCGAGTTCTGCCGGAAGTGCGACCATGCGTTGTCCTCGGGCGGTGTGCTCCGTGCTGCGCTTGAGGAGATAGAAGAATTGGAGCGTGAGCTGCATCGCCGGGCGGCCGCATCAGCCCAACAGGATCGCCGGGCACAGATTCAAGCCTGCCAGCAGGGGCATGAGATCACGCGGACCCCTACGGCTGGCCCGGTGGCAAACGGTTCCGGCGGCCCGGCCGCATCGGCGATCAGGCGGGCACTGGCCACGCTCGCTGACCACACCTCCGGCTATACCGAGGCCGCTGGAATGGATAACCTGGAGACCTGTGTACTCAATGCCTACCAACAACAAGGAAACGGTAATCGTGGGCCGCTGTCCGTGGTGCTGGTCGGAGGTTTCGCTGGTTCAGGAAAGCGCGAATTCGCCCGTTTTCTTTCTTCGGTGACTGGATGGACGATCTTGGATAAGCACACCATGACCCACGCTCTTGTTGAGCGCCTACTGCCAGCCCTCGGTCAAGACTCGAATGATCGCCAGAGCGCCGTTTACCTTGAGCATGTAAGACCGTTCGAGTATCGCTGCCTGATGGACGCCATGACCGAGAACCTGCGCTGCGGTATCTCCACGGTAGTTACCGCCCCGTTCGTGCGCGAGTTCACCGACGTCGACTGGCTGACCCGGGTCCGAAACCGGTGCGCCACCCATCGTGCCCGGCTTAGCGTGGTGTGGATCAAGTGCGATGAGGAGTCGATGCGTGATTACATCGCGTATCGTGGTGCCGCGCGGGACAGCTGGAAGCTCACCAACTGGGCGGACTATCGTGACACGATCGACCCTGATTTTGAGCCATCGTTCGAACATTACACCGTAGATAATCGGCTGAACGCTGCTGTTGCCCTGGCCGACCAGGCGCGTGAGATCGCGGCGCAAGTGCAGGCATGAGGAACCAGGGCGTCATTCTCTATGGTCCACCGGCCAGCGGCAAGGACACCGTGACCCGGGCCCTCACCAGAATGGACTCAGTCTTCTCCCACTTCCTGCGCTTCAAGGTAGGTGATGGGCGGGCAACGGGGTACGAGCTGATCAGCGCAGACGAAGCGTCCACACTGCGGCGGCGCGGGGACATCCTCTACGAAAACACGCGCTACGGCAACCTCTATCTCGTCGATCGGCCACGCTTGATCAGTATGTTCGAAAATGGTTTCATTCCGATCATCCACCTGGGCCAGGTGGCCGGAGTACGCGCCATCGGTTCGTATCCGGCCAACTGGCTGTCAGTACTATTGTGGTGTCCCCGCAAGATCGCCGAAGAGCGAATGGCAGCGAGAGGATCGACCGATGTCGATTCCCGCCTCACCGCCTGGGACGAGACCTGGCGAGACATCGAGCAGAGCAGCACTGGCGACTTCGACCTACGGGTAGACACCCACGTACAGTGCCCGGACAGTGTGGCGCACCTGGTTCGCTCGTATCTGAGATCAAGCGGAGGCAGCTAACTTCGTCAGGGCGATGACCATTAGGTGATCATTTACTCGCGAGGCACCGGTGCGGACACGAAGGCGTGATACGCAGCCGGACCACCGGTTGACACCCGCACGACCCCAGCGTGGACCTCAACTTCACTGGGTCCACGCGGTCAACCTGTGGCTTTTCGGCCAGTTTGTTATAGGTTGGCGTCGAACCTACAAGTTCGTTATGGGTGCCGTCCTGACAAGGGTCGCAGGCCCCCGTCCCTCACTCGGGCTTAGGAGTACGGCCCAGCAGGTCGCCGGCCATCTCCTTGGGCAACTGGCCGTTGTGGCAGACCCGGTGCACCGTGTCGGTGATAGGCATTTCAATGCCGCATCGAGCGGCCAGTTCGGCGATCGCCAGGCAGGACTTGACACCCTCGGCGACCTGGCCGCTGGTCGCCTGCTGGGCTTGCTCCATCGTCTCTCCCAGGCCGAGCCGGTAGCCGAAAGACCGATTGCGGGACAATGGTGACGCGCAAGTGGCGACCAAATCACCCAGGCCGGCCAGACCCGCGAAGGTCATGGGATCGGCGCCATGTGCGGCACCCAGCCGACCCGTTTCGGCTAACCCCCGAGTGATCAGGGTCGCGAGCGTATTGTCCCCGTATCCCAGGCCGGCGGCCATGCCGCAGGCCAGCGCGATGACGTTCTTGCAGGCGCCACCGAGTTCACAGCCGACCACATCGGTGTTGGTATAGGGCCGGAAGTAGCCGGTTATGCAGGCGAGCTGGACCGCGACGGCACGGTCGTGGTCGGCGCAGGCCACCACGGTCGCGCAAGGTTGCTTGACGGCGATTTCGCGGGCCAGGTTGGGACCCGTCACCACCACGACACGGTCGGACGGGACGGCCGTGACATCGACGATGACCTCGCTCATCCGTTTGAGGCTGCCGAGTTCAACACCCTTGGCCAGGCTGACCAGGGTGGCTTGAGGCGGCAGCAGAGAACACCAGGAGGTGAGATTGGTACGCAACGTCTGACTCGGCACGGCGAAGATCACCGCGTCCGCCGTGAACAGCGCCTCGTCGGGGTGGGCGGTGGCCCGTAACGACGCCGGCAGGCGTACCCCCGGCAGATAGTCCGGATTGACGTGCTGATGGCACACCGCGTCGGCGACCTCGGGCCTGCGAGCCCAGAGCACGACGTCCCGGCCCGCGTCGGCGAGCACCTTGGCGAACGTGGTGCCCCATGAGCCCGCACCCATCACCGCGATGCGCCGGATCGGCGCGATCAGCTGCGCCTGGTGATCGGTCACCACTCCTGCCCCCTGTCCTCCCCAGGCCCCGATAGGCCGAAGAATCCGGCCGGGGACTGCTCCTGCCGTACCTCGGCGAGCAGGTCCCGAACCCTGCCCATCACCCGGTCGGTGACCTCACGCAGCAGCTGCCGTTCCACCGGCCGGTGCCCGAGGTCGGTCAGATCCACCGGTGCACCTGCCCGCACCACCACGTCGACCCGAGGCAGTGGACGAAAGCGCCTGCCGTAGTGGTCGTAGACACGCTGCGTGCCCCAGTGCACTACCGGGATCACCGGAACTCCGGCCTCCAGGGCCAGCCGAGCGACGCCGGTACGGGCGGCCATGGGCCAGTGATCCGGGTCCCGCGTGATGGTGCCCTCGGGGTAGATCAGCACCGCTCTGCCTGCCCCGAGGGCCTGTTTCGCCGCCCGCAGGCTGGACCCGGCCTCCCGGTGTCCTCGGTACACCGGAATCTGGCCGGTTTCGATCAACAACCGGCGCAACACCGGCGTCCGCCAGAGACTGGCCTTGGCCAGGAACCGGGGAATCCGACCCCTGCGATGTACGAATACCGCAGTGTAGATCGGGTCCAGGTAGGAGAGGTGATTGCACACCACCAGGACAGGTCCGGTCGCCGGAATGTGTTCGAGGCCCTCAAAGCGACGCCGGGCCAGCAGGCGGGTGAGGGGGTAGAACATCGCGATGCACAGCCAAATCCAGAAGCCGCCCTTCTCGCGTGCTCGCCGCACAACCCTTCCCTTCGCCCAGACCGGAGGCTCAGCATCCCTTGCCCGCCCCGCAGGAGGATGCTGGGGGCGTGCTAGTCGAGCTGCTCGTGCCGGTGAAGTCGCTTGCACGGGCCAAGACCCGGCTGCGGAGAGCCGCCGACGGCGGGATCGGTTCGACACAGGCTCATCTCATGCTCGCCCTCGCACTGGCCAGGGACACCATCGCGGCGGCGGCCGGAGCGGCCATGGTGCACCGAGTGGTCGCGATCTGTTCCGACGCGATGGTGCGTGAGGCCCTGGTGCGGGACGGGGTGGAGGTGATCGAAGATGAGCCGGCCGCCGGGTTGAACCCTGCGCTGCGGTACGGGGAGGCGGTGCTGCGCGCGACGAACCCCGCAGCCGCTATCGGGGCTTTGCAGGCCGACCTGCCCGCGCTGCGTCCGGCAGAGTTGGATTGCGCGGTCCGTGACGGACTGGCCACCGGTAGCCGGGCATTCTGCACCGACCGGGCGGGAATCGGGACCACCCTGCTGCTTGCCGCACCACAGCTGCGGCTGGACCCGCAGTTCGGGCCCGAATCGGCCGCGGCGCATCGGGCCCGCGGAGCCCGGGAACTGTCCGGTTGCTGGCCGGGACTGCGCTGCGACGTCGACACGGTGGCTGATCTCGCCGTGGCGACCGACCTGGGAGTTGGCCCGTTCACCCGCTCCGCGCTGCCGGATTTCTTTCTACCGGTTATCCGAACAAGCGCACGCTGTACGGAACAATGGACGAGGTGAGCACGGAAGACGACAACGTCAGCCCACCGCATGCAGCAGAGAAACAGTCCCACAGCGCGGCGAAGAGTGAGCCGCGAATCCGCCGCGCTCCCCGGCCGGCCATCCGCACCGCTCGCAACGGAACCATCCCTCTGCCTGAGCGGTCCTCCGCGGTCGGCGTGGGCACCGCGGCCACCGTACCGACCGCCCCGCCTGCGGTGACCCCGGTGCCGGTCGGCACCGATCTGCCGGATGACCGTTACCTCAACCGGGAACTGTCCTGGTTGGACTTCAACGCGCGCGTGCTCGCACTTGCCGAGGACGCCAGCCAGCCGCTGCTGGAACGGGCGAAGTTTCTGGCGATCTTCGCCTCGAACCTCGACGAGTTCTACATGGTCCGGGTCGCCGGGCTGAAGCGCCGTGACGAGACCGGGCTTTCAGTCCGCAGCGCGGACGGGCTGGCACCTCGCGAGCAGCTGGCCCGGATCGCGGGGCGCAACCAGGAACTGGCCGAGCGACACGCCCGAGTGTTCCTCGACTCGGTCCGCAGACAGCTTGAGAAACACGACATCAGGTTCGTGATCTGGTCTGATCTCAACGACCATGAGCGCCTGCGCCTGTCGGGCTACTTCTCCGACCAGATCTTTCCGGTTCTCACCCCGCTCGCGGTGGATCCAGCGCATCCGTTTCCCTATATCTCAGGTTTGTCGCTGAACCTGGCTGTGACGGTGCGCGACCCACACACCCGGGTCAAGCACTTCGCCCGGGTCAAGGTGCCCGACAACGTTCCCCGCCTGGTACGAGTGGACGACACCGAGAACGCCCGCAGGTCACCTCAGGCGACCTTCCTGCCACTGGAGGAGCTGATCGGCGCCCATCTCGGGGAATTGTTCGCCGGGATGGAGGTGGTGGACTGGCATGTCTTCCGGATCACCCGCAACGCCGACTTCGAGGTGGAGGAGGATCGCGACGAGGATCTGCTGCAGGCGCTGGAACGGGAGCTGGCTCGGCGCCGATTCGGTCCACCCGTGCGTCTGGAGGTGGCTGACACGGTGGACGCGGACACACTGGATCTGCTGCAGAGCGAGCTGGAGGTGGACCAGCACGATGTGGTCCAGGTACCCGGGCTGCTCGATCTGTCCTGCCTGTGGCAGGTATACCGGCTGCCCGCTCCGGAGCTGAAGGATGAACCGTTCGTCCCGGCCACCCATCCCGCCTTCAGCGAGGGCGAGACACCCAAGAGCGTGTTCGCGACGCTCCGCGAAGGCGACGTGCTGGTGCATCATCCTTACGATTCGTTCTCCACCAGCGTGCAGCGGTTCATCGAACAGGCCGCCGAGGACTCCCGCGTGCTCGCGATCAAGCAGACTCTCTACCGCACCTCCGGCGACTCCCCCATCGTGGACGCGCTGATCGCGGCCGCCGAGGCAGGCAAGCAGGTCGTTGTGCTGGTGGAATTGAAAGCGCGATTCGACGAACAGGCCAACATCAAGTGGGCGCGCGCACTGGAACGTGCCGGCGTGCACGTGGTCTACGGGCTGATGGGGCTCAAGACACACTGCAAGACCTCGCTGGTGGTTCGCCAGGAGGGCTCGATGATCCGCCGGTACTGCCATATCGGCACCGGCAACTACAACCCGAAGACCGCCCGGCTCTACGAGGACATCGGGCTGCTCACCGTAGAACCCTCGATCGGCGCCGACCTCACCGACCTGTTCAACTCACTGACCGGCTATGCGCGGCAGACGTCCTACCGCAGCCTGCTGGTGGCCCCTTACGGACTTCGCCGCGGCATCGTGGAGGGCATCGAGCGCGAAAGCGTCCATGCCAGGGCAGGCCGCCCGGCGGGTATCCGAATGAAGGTCAACTCCCTGGTGGACGAGCAGGTGATCGACGCGCTCTACCACGCGTCCTATGCCAGCGTTCCGGTCGATTTGGTGGTCCGCGGCATCTGCGCGCTCACTCCGGGAAGAGCGGGATTATCGGAGAACATCCGGGTGCGCTCCATCCTGGGCCGCTTCCTGGAGCACTCCAGAGTGTTCCACTTCGTCGGCGCGAACGAGTACTGGCTCGGTAGCGCCGACATGATGCACCGCAATCTGGATCGCCGAGTCGAGGTGCTGGTTCGGGTGGCCGACCCGAAATTGACGAGCGAGCTGGACGCGATGTTCGCCTCGGAGCTGGACCCCACGACTCGGTGCTGGATCCTGCAACCGGACGGCTCCTGGAGCCCTTCTCCTTCCGCCGAATCCACCGTCCGCGACCACCAGGTGGAGGAGATCCACCGCCGCCGCAGGAGTGAATAGCAGTGCCCGAACTCATTGCGGCCGGCGCTGTCCTGTGGCGTCGCCAGTCCCCCGGCGGCCATGTGGAGCTGGCGGTGGTACACCGCCCACGCTACGACGACTGGTCATGGCCCAAGGGCAAGCCACACAAGGGCGAGCTGTTGCCGGGTACGGCGGTCCGGGAGGTGGCCGAGGAAACGGGGCACGCCGCCATCCTGGGCCCCCGGCTAGGCAGCACCCGCTATCTGATCGCCGCCGGACCGAAGGTGGCGCACTACTGGGCCGCGCGGTCGGCGGGCGGTTGTTTCACCGCCGGCGAGGAGGTCGACGAACTGCGCTGGCTGCCTCCGTCCGAGGCAGCCGACCTACTCACCTACCCGCATGATCGGACACTGCTGGCAGGTATCGAACTCGCCACGGCTGTCACCCGCACCTCGACGCTGGTCCGGCACGCCATGGCGGGCCGGCGTGAGGACTGGACCGGCGACGACGCCCTGCGCCCGTTGACCACGGTAGGCAGAAAGCAGGCTGCGGCGCTGCGGGAGTTGCTTCCGTTGTTCGGCGCGCAGCGGGTGCACTCCGCGCCGGTGGCGCGGTGCCGTCAAACCGTCGAAGGTCTCGCCGCGGATCTCGACGTGCCGGTGATCGACGAGCCATTGCTGTCCGAGGACGGCTACCTGGCCGATCCGCCGGCAGGCCTGCGCAGGTTGACCGACGTGGTGGCAGGAGGGGGCCCGGCCGTGATATGCAGCCAAGGCGAAGTGATCCCCGATGCGCTCAGCCGCCTCGCGGATGAGACCGGGCTGAAACCGGCACCGGTACCGCCCAGCCGCAAAGGAAGTTTCTGGGTGCTGTCCTTCGGTGGCGATCAGCCGACAGGGATGACCCTGCTCGCCGCCGACTACTACGACGACCCGTTGCGCTGACCCACTCGTATCCTGTTACAGGCGGTAAGCGCTACGTGTCGATGTGGCATCCATACGGTACAGCCTTTTGTCGGATGTCAAAATGCTACAGAATCTCTCGCCCATCTGGCGCACACTGGACACCGTTCACAAAACCAAGGGATAGAGCTCCCTATGGAGTGGATGCGCTCATGACAGCGGAGGAATTTCGGCTCTCTGTCATATTTATGACGTGCCAGCAAGACTCGACGCAAGGGGAGGGTCAGCTATGTTAGAGAGCTCTGACAAGCGACATGGACGACGTTGGGGTCGAAGAGCGTCAACAATAGGGGTGACCGTCGCGCTGGGGCTTTTACTGACCACGCAACATGCCCTGGCCACCCCCACTGAGACCGACGAGATATCCACCTCGGTCAGCGGAATGATCAGCCGAACCGAGTTGGCGGCCATCGAACGGATCGATGTGAACGCCGACAGCTTCTCAAGGGCGCTCGGGCTCAGCCTGGAGACCCGGCTATTCCTCTTCGAACACTATGGTGCGGGCCGGGTCAACGGTGGCCCACTGCACTACCCGCCTGGCGTGGAATCGTGGACGAATTGGGACGACAGCAACACGGCCCTTGACAGTTACACGATTACCCGGACCGACCACCTCGCGGTGAGCTACGGTGACGGCGAAGATGGGTAGCCGGCCGTAGGCGATACCCCCGCACGCTCCTTCGGTTCTTCCAGCCAGGGTGGCGTTCGGGGGTATGACACTACCGCGCGGGTGTCGTGGTCGGCAGCCACGACGGGCGCCGGGCCTCGAAAACGTCGATCTGATCGGCGTGCCGCAGGCTCAGCGCGATATCGTCCAACCCTTCCAACAAGCGCCAACGCGTGTAGTCGTCAATGGCGAAAGGCACTGTGAGGTCCTTGGCCTGCACGGTCCGCTCCTGGAGATCGACGGTGACCTCGGTACCCGGCTCGTTCTCCAGCAACTTCCACAACAACTCGACGTCGGATCGCTCGCATTGCGCCGCGAGCAGACCCTGCTTGCCCGCGTTGCCCCGAAAAATGTCGCCGAATCGACATGAGATCACCACGCGAAATCCGTAGTTCAGCAGCGCCCAGACCGCGTGCTCGCGCGACGATCCGGTGCCGAAATCCGGACCGGCGACCAGAACACTCCCGGCCCGGTATGCCTCAGAATTGAGCACGAAATCCTGGTCCGCGCGCCAGGCCGCGAACAGCCCGTCCTCGAAGCCGGTACGGCTGACGCGTTTGAGGTACACCGCAGGAATGATCTGATCAGTGTCCACATCGGATCGTCGCAACGGCACACCGACTCCGGTATGCCTGATGAACGCTTCCATCGTCGCTTCACTCCTTTTGCTCGTGAGTGGCGTGTGGTGCCATAGCACTGTTACCCACTCACGACTCCAGGTCTGCGGGGGTGGACAGTGTGCCGCGCACCGCGGTGGCGGCCGCCACCAGCGGGGAGACCAGGTGAGTGCGCCCGCCCTTGCCCTGGCGACCTTCGAAGTTGCGGTTGGAGGTCGACGCGCTGCGCTCGCCCGGGGCGAGCTGATCGGGGTTCATCCCCAGGCACATCGAGCAGCCCGCCGAGCGCCACTGCGCGCCGGCTGCGGTGAACACCTCATGCAGGCCCTCGGCCTCGGCCTGTGCACGCACCCGCATCGAGCCGGGCACCACGAGCATGCGCACCCCGTCACGCACCCGACGCCCAGCCAGCACTGCCGCCGCAGCTCGCAGATCCTCGATCCGCCCGTTGGTGCATGATCCGAGGAACACTGTGTCCACGGCGATATCACGCAGCGGTGTGCCGGGCTTGAGATCCATGTAGGACAGCGCTCTCTGCGCCGCGAGCCGCTCACCGTCGTCGCTGATGTCCTCGGGATCCGGCACTCGCTCGGACAACGGCAGACCCTGGCCAGGGTTGGTGCCCCAGGTTACGAACGGTGTCAAGGTGTCGGCATCGATGTGCACCAAGGCGTCGAAGGTCGCGTCGTCATCGGTGTGCAGTGAGCGCCAGTGGCGCACCGCCGCATCCCACTGCGCGCCGACGGGGGCATGCGGCCTGTCTGCCAGATAGTCGAAGGTGGTGGCGTCCGGTGCGATCATTCCGGCTCTGGCGCCCGCTTCGATCGACATGTTGCAGATCGTCATGCGCGCTTCCATGGACAACCGCTCGATCACGTTTCCTCGGTACTCCAGCACATATCCCTGGCCGCCGCCGGTACCGATCCGAGCGATCACAGCCAGAATCACGTCCTTGCTGGTGACGCCTGCGGGCAACGTCCCATCGCGGCTCTGCACGGTCACCGCCATGGTCTTGAAAGGGCTCAGCGGCAACGTCTGGGTGGCCAGCACGTGCTCCACCTCGGAGGTGCCGATGCCGAAGGCCAGCGCCCCGAACGCCCCGTGGGTGGAGGTGTGCGAATCACCGCAGACCACGGTCATTCCCGGCTGGGTGAGACCCAGCTGGGGTCCCACGACATGCACGATGCCCTGTTCGACATCGCCCATCGGGTGCAGCCGCACGCCGAACTCCGCGCAGTTTCGCCGTAGGGTCTCCACCTGCGTGCGGGACACCTCGTCGGCGATCGGCAGCCCGATGTCCATCGTGGGGACGTTGTGATCCTCGGTGGCGATCGTCAGATCCGGTCGCCGAACCGACCGATTTCCCAGCCGCAGGCCGTCGAACGCCTGCGGGCTGGTGACCTCGTGCACCAGGTGCAGGTCGATGTAGAGCAGGTCAGGTGCCGAGGCACCCTCCCCACGGCACACCACGTGCGTGTCCCAGACCTTGGCTGCAAGTGTGCGGCCCATCGCACCGGTTCCTTAGTCTCATGGTTCCCGCCAGGCTGGACTTCTCACATTGCGGGACGCTAATATCGTTTTGTGGGACAGCATAGCGGTATCGGGGTGCTGGACAAGGCGGTAACCGTGCTGCGCGCGGTGGCCGACAGCCCGTGCGGCCTCGCGGAACTCTGTACCCGTACGGGGCTGCCCCGGGCCACCGCACATCGGCTGGCGGTGGGGCTGGAAACACATCGGCTGCTCCGTCGCTCCAGCGACGGACGCTGGCGTCCTGGACCGGCCCTGCACGAATTGGGCAACGGCGCACTGGACCCGTTGCTCGACGCCGCCGCGACCATACTTCCCCGGCTGCGCGACCTCACCGGAGAGAGTGTTCAACTTTACCGGCGGGAGGGCTTGATCCGGGTGTGCGTCGCGGCGGCGGAACCCGCCAGTGGTCTGCGGGATACGGTCCCGGTCGGCGCCAGGTTGCCCATGACCGCCGGATCGGGAGCGAAGGTCCTCGCGGCGTGGGCCGATCCGGCCACGCAGCGTGCCGTACTGGGAGAGGCCGTGTTCGGCGAACGGATCCTCATGGAGGTGCGCCGACGCGGCTGGGCACAGAGCATCGCCGAGCGCGAGTCCGGAGTGGCCAGCGTGTCCGCCCCCGTACGCAACGGCGCGGGCACCGTAGTGGCCGCAGTATCGGTATCCGGCCCAGTGGACCGAATCGGCAGACGCCCCGGCGCCCGCTGGGCCGCCGACCTACTAGCCGCCGCCGAAGCCCTACACAACAGACTCTGACCCCACCCCAAAAAGCAACCAGCCACCCCCTGAACCAGAAAACAACCAGCCACCCCCTGACCGAAAAGCAACCAGCCACCCGCTGAGCGGAAAGCAACCAGCCACCCCTTGAGCCGGAAAGCAACCAGCCGCCTGTTGGGGGGCCTGGGGGGCTCAGCCCCCCAACATGATGCGGAAGAGAGGTACGCCCGCGCATTCCACGGGCATACCTCTCCCACTCTCTGTAGCCCCGACGGGATTTGAACCCGCGCTACCGCCTTGAGAGGGCGGCGTCCTAGGCCGCTAGACGACGGGGCCGCGAGAACGCAATGATCGCGTTCGCTGGGGTACCAGGACTCGAACCTAGACTAACTGAACCAGAATCAGTCGTGCTGCCGATTACACCATACCCCACAGGCTGTTCGATTCCGGGCCCGGGCCCGGCGGGCGAAGCAGCGCCGAAGACGGATGTTAGCCGACCACCCACGTCTCGTTCCACTCGCCCGCCGATAGCTCACCCGACCAGCTTGTTAACGAGCGCGGGAAGCTCGGAGAGTTGACAAATCACCGAGATCCCTGCACTCCTCGGGAGCACACCACGCCGAGATCGGTCCAGCCACACCCCGTGCATCCCGGCGTCTCGAGCGCCTTCGGCGTCCATATCGAGCCGATCCCCGACGTGGACGGCCTGTCCAGGACGCACGCCGAGAGTGGCGCACGCCGCCCGGAAGATCGCTCGGTGCGGCTTGGCCACGCCGAGCTCTCCGGAGATCAGCACCGCATCGAAGGCTGATTCCAGCCCCAGCGCCTCGAGTTTCGCGCGCTGGTAGTCGCCGGCCGCATTGGTGATCGCAGCCAGCCGCAGACCGCAGGCCCGCAGCGCACCCAGACATGGCAGGGCGTCGTCATAGAGTTGCCAGGCCCGCCGCATGGCGGCCGCTCTGCGCTCCTCGCGCTGGAACACCTCGCCATCGCCCAGTAGTTCCCCGCGGGACGCGAAGAACTCCTTGGTCCGCTGGCGACGCATGCCGTCGAAGTCGATGTCTCCAGCGAGGTAGCGCAGGTAGTGCCGGTCGGTGAGCGCGCACCAGTCAGCCCAGGCTTCATCGGTGCCGAGAAGCTCGCAGAGCCCAGCACGAGTCGAGGTCTCGTAGTCGACAAGGGTCGCATCGACATCGAAGCAGACAGCCGCGATCACCGGCGGCGCCGATTGGTCGAGACGGGAAACGGAAGGAACCAGCGTGGGGGCAAGGGTCACCCGGTGCAGGCTAGATCGTCACCCCCTGCGCCGACTCTGCTGACCCGGTGAAAAGCCGCCAGATTTTTTCGCTACGCAGAAGTGAACGCTCACCCCTCGCGAGCAACAATACCGCGCGGCACGGGCGGCCACTTGCGACTTCCGCCGAATCCCCGGGCCCCACAAGCATGTGGCCTTTAACGCGTGACTGGGTTGGTCAGCGTGCCGATGGTGTCGATGATGATCGAGACGCTTTGGCCGGCATGCAGGGGGCCAACACCTGCGGGGGTACCGGTGAGGAGCACGTCGCCGGGCAGCAGGGTCATCACCCGGGAGACCCACTCGACCAGTGCTGGCACGCCGTGCAGCAGCAACGATGTGCTGGACTCCTGCACCACGGTGCCGTCCAACTCCGTACGCAAGGCCAGATCGGTGGGATTGGTGGTGGTCTCGATCCACGGACCAAGCGGACAAAAGGTGTCGTGCCCCTTGCCCCGGGTCCACTGGCCGTCACTGCGCTGGTGATCACGAGCGGTGACATCGTTGGCCACGGTGCAGCCAAGCAGCATCTTGGCCGCCTGCGCAGCCGGGACGTCCTTGCATACCCGGCCAATCACCACCGCCAGCTCACCCTCGTAGTCCACCCGCTCGGCATCGCGAGGCAGCTTGATCGGCATGCCTGGCCCCACAACGCTGGTGTTGGGTTTGAGGAACATGATCGGGTGAGCTGGTGGCCCGTTGCCCATCTCCTCGGCATGCGCGGCATAATTCCGGCCGATTCCGATAATCTTTGTAGGCAGGATCGGAGCGAGCAGCCGGACGTCCGGCAACGGCCAGCGGCGTCCAGTGAAGTTCACCGGTCCGAACGGGTGCCCTGCGAGCTCAGCCGCCACCTCTGCCCCGTCCGCCCCCTTCTCCACAGCGGCAAAGGCCACTCCCTCAGAATGGGCGATCCGCGCGATGCGCATGGACGTGGACGCTACCGCGCACCGCTGGGCGCCCCAGCATGCCGTAGCGCGGCATAGGTCATGGCGTCCACCAGGGCTAGCCAGGATGCCTCCACCACATTGGCGTGCACCCCGACCGTGGTCCAGGATCTGGTGCCGTCGGTGGTGTCGACCAGTACCCGGGTCACTGCGTCGGTGCCGTATGCACCGGGCAGAATCCGGACCTTGTAATCGGACAGCTGCACCGTGTCCAGCCAGGGCACATGCCCTCCAAGAGCTTGACGCAATGCGCCGTCCAGCGCGTTGACCGGCCCATTGCCCTCCGCGGTAGCGATCACCCGCTGCCCTGCCACGTGGAGCTTCACCGTGGCCTGCGCGACCACGGCCCCGTCGGCCTGATGGTCCACTACGACCCGGTAGGACTCCAACCGGAACGGTGGGGCGGGAGGCACTTCGTCGACCTCGTTGCGCACCAGAAGCTCGAAGGATGCGTCGGCGGCCTCGAAGGACCAGCCCTGGGACTCCAGCTGCTTGACCCGCGCGGTGACCACGCCGATCTCGGCTGAACGGCCGGTCAGGTTCAGCCCGAGCTCGGCCCCCTTGAGCTCGATGCTGGCCCGGCCGGCCATCTCGGTCACCAGCACGCGCTGTGAGTTGCCGACCACCGCGGGGTCCAGGTGGTTGTACAACTCCGGAGCTACCTTGATCGCACTCGCGTGCAGCCCCGCCTTGTGAGCGAAGGCCGAACGCCCGACGTAGGCCTGGTGGGTGTCGGGAGCGAGGTTGGCGATCTCGGCCAGCGCGTGCGCGGTGCGGGTCAGCTCGGTCATCCCGGATTCCGGGAGCACCGCCATCCCGAGCTTGGTGGCGAGATTGGCAGTGACGGCGAACAGATCCGCATTGCCGGTCCGCTCTCCGTAACCGTTGGCGGTGCACTGCACGTGGGTGGCACCGGCCTGCACCGCAGCGATCGAATTGGCGACCGCGCAGGCAGTGTCGTCCTGGCAGTGGATCCCGACTCGGAACCCGGTGCGAGCCACCACCTCGGCGACGGTCTCCGCCAACCCCAGTGGCAGTTGGCCACCGTTGGTGTCGCACAGCACCGCCACATCGGCGCCCGCAGTAACCCCGGCCTCCAAAACCCGCAGCGCACAGTCCGCGTCGAAGGCGTATCCGTCGAAGAAGTGCTCAGCGTCCAGGAACACCCGTCGGCCCTCGGCGACCAGCAGCGCGACAGTGTCACGAACCATCGCGCACGCCTCAGCCAGGTCGGTGCGCAGTGCACGCTCGATATGCCTGCGATCGGACTTGGCCACCAGGGTGATCACCGGTGCCTGCGCCGCGAGCAGCGCCTGCACCTGCGGGTCGGCAGCCGCAGTCAGCCCGGCCTTGCGCGTTGAGCCGAACGCCACCAGCGCGGCGTGGTTCAGTTCCAGTTCGCCGGCTGCGGCCCGGGCGAAGAACTCGGTGTCTTTGGGCAGCGCACCGGGCCAGCCACCCTCGATGAAGCCCATCCCCAGGTCATCGAGCAACCGGGCCACCGCCAGCTTGTCCGCCACCGAGTACGAGATTCCCTCTCGTTGGGCACCGTCGCGCAGGGTGGTGTCGTAGAGGTGGAACGAGTCGCCGAGCGGGGTGCCGGCGGGCGTCGTGCGGGACATCAGCGGGTGCTCCCTATCGAGCTGGGCAACAAAAAAGACCTCCCGCGGGTGCGAGAGGTCTGCGCGTCGAGTAGTGGTGCTGCTACCCGACGCGCTCAGCAATAATGATCACACTGTAACGGACCATGAAGCGCAGTTTGGCACACCGGACCCCAGAACGGAAACCCACCCACGACCAGCCGGCGCGCGACAGCCCTCCCAGAGGCGGGGCGGGACGCGCGGCTCACTACGGTAGACCTCATGAGTGACATCGTCGACGACAAGAAGAACATCCGCGGCAAGATCGACCTTTCGAACGCGGTCTGGCAGCGCGCGGCGGGTTCCGAGGAGCTCGAAGGGCCGCATCTGGAGATCGCGTTCGTACAGGACGGCTATGTGGCGATGCGCAGCTCCGAGAACCCCGTGGACTCCGAAACGCTGCTCTTCACCCCGTCCGAGTGGGAGGCATTCGTGCTCGGCGCCAAGGATGGCGAATTCGACGTGATGTGACCCCGACGGCTGGCTGCCCAGGCACCGGCGTTCACCGGCCGTGCCTTGGAGGGCGCCCGGCAGGCCGGGCAGTGCCCCTCGATCTGCCCGGCCCGCCGATCGCTTGACCGGCTATGCAGGTGGATGACGGACGCTGAAGACGAAAACCGTGGTTTGCAACGACTCACCACCCGCATCCCGGAGGGCGATGTCGCTCGTGGCACCATCGCCACTCGAGGTGGGGTTGCGCCCCCGAAGCATGATTATCCGAGGGTTACAAGTGCTCGGCAGTGGTCTTCCGCATGGAAGAAAACTACTGATAAATGCTGGGAATAGCGCCTCATCAACCCATCGGTCGACCAGAGGGCCAAGTCGGAAGTCCGGTATATACTCCGGTACGTAGAGAAATAATCTACCAGGCCTCCGGTATATCGGACCAGATCAATGCGAAGATTCGCCTGGTCCAGGTCGCGCAACTTCGAACAGACAGCACGCTATTAAACGCAACAGGTTCAGGGCAAGCATACTTGAGAAGCTTCACCCGTTTCAGTGCTAGCACTACTGGTTGTGACAGGTTCGTAAATTATCTCTGCAAGTACATCTGCAAACACATGCGCTTGACCCATGGAAATACATAGCCATTTGACGATATTGATGATCTTCGAGATTTTCCGGTTCAATGACGAGCTGGAAGCTCCTGGTTGCCGGGCTGAGCGTGATCCGCTGCAGGTGCCGCATCCGGCACACCTCGGGAAGCGTCTGCCATCCCGCCTTGGCCGACTCGGTGAGCCGCTCGTCAGACGTATCCCAGCCCGGCGCGCTCGACGCCGTCGTGGGTCGACACCAGGGCCGCCAGCCGATCGCCGATGGCTGCGGTACCACCCGGGTTGGCGTGATCCCGGGTCGCGAGATCGAAGGCTGCAGCGGCCTCGATCCGGCGGGCGGCCTCTTCCATGCCCAGGTGGGCCAACAGCAATCCGACCGACAATACCGCCGCTGTCGGGTCGGCAATGCCCTGACCCGCGATATCCGGGGCGGAGCCGTGCACCGGCTCGAACATGCTCGGGTTGCGGCGGGTCACGTCGAGATTGCCACTGGCGGCCAGCCCGATTCCACCTGTAACGGCAGCCGCGAGATCGGTAAGGATATCGCCGAAAAGATTGTCGGTGACGATCACGTCGAACCTGCTGGGATCCGTGACCAGGTGAATAGTCGCGGCATCGACGTGTTGGTAGGAAACGGAGACCTCGGGGTGCTGGAGCGACAGTTCCTCCACGATTCGCGACCACAGCGAGCCCGCGTGGGTCAACACGTTCGTCTTATGCACCAGTGTCAGGTGGCGGCGCGGGCGTGCCGCAGCTCGGGTGAATGCGTCCCGCACGACGCGCTCGACCCCGAATGCGGTATTCAAGCTGACCTCGGTGGCGATCTCGTGCGGACTGTCCTTACGCAACAGACCACCATTACCCGTGTAGGGACCCTCGGTGCCCTCCCGGACTACCACCATGTCGACGATCCCCGGATCCGACAATGGGCTGCGCACACCCGGGTAGAGCCGAGCGGGCCGCAGGTTCACGTGGTGGTCGAGCTCGAATCGCAGCCTTAGCAGCAATCCCCGCTCCAGGATGCCGCTGGGCACCGAAGGGTCGCCCACGGCGCCCAGCAAGATGGCATCATGCTGGCGGAGTTCGTTGAGCACTGATTCGGGCAGCAACTCTCCGGTGGAGTGCCACCGTGCGGCGCCCAGGTCATACGGTGTGCTCTCGACGTCAGGCGCGACTTGATCCAGCACCTTGAGCGCCTCGCTGATTACTTCCGGGCCTATCCCGTCACCGGGGACCACAGCGAGCCGCATGCGCCACCTCCGTTGTCTGGGCCCCGGTCGTGGGACCCTCCGTCGCGGGAAGGCTACCCGCAGCCATGGGGATCACCACCTGACGGACACGCGAATGGGCGACCCTGGATCGGGTGATACCTGCTGGACATTCTGGCCCGACCCGGCCGGATCGCGCTATTAGCTTGCGGGTGGTGTCGGCGGCGCGGGAAGTATCGCCCCTGACTCGAGCAAGGTAGGCCGGGTGAACGGGACGGGCGGCGGTGCTGGAGGTGCGGGTACCGGGAGCGGAAGTGGGGGCAGCGGGGCGAGGGCGGGTAGCACGTCGAGTGCCGCCACCCGGACCGCCTGCACCCGGTCGCCTGTGGCGTTGTGCAGGTGAAGCACCAGCAGCTGCGAGGACAGCTGAGCGAGCAGTCCGCCCACCCCGGCGTCCCGGTGAACCACCAGCTCGTCTCCGGCGCGGGCCAGGTAGCTCAGCGCGGGAGCCCCGGCACCCTCGGTCCACAGGGCGGGTCGGGCAGCGTCGAACAGCACTGGGGTGGTGGAGTCGATGGTGCTGTCGATGTCGCCAGGACCCGTGTAGAAACCGGCCACCCCAGCGGTGTAGATGATAGGGGCGCTCGTGGCTGCGGGATCGATTCCCAACGCAGCCAGCGACACCGGCAACAAGACGACGTTCGTGTCGAATACCCCAGTATCCACATCTCCGAACTGGCCATTGATCGGCTGCAGATCCACTGTGGGCATATCCGGCACTCTGAGGTCAATGGTCTCCGCGAGAAGTAAGTCGGTTCCATCCGGTTTCGTCACGAATACCTCGAAATCAGCTGTCCCGTCCCCGTTGGTATCGATGTCGATGAAGGGGATGGTATTGCCGCCCAGGTTGTACCACTCACCCCACGTGGTGATACCGAAAGCAAGCAGCGCTTGGTCGGGCTCACCCTGCGCGACAGCTGATGGTGCGGTGGACGTGGCGCCGACGTACTGGATGTCGCCGCCCCTGGCGGTATCATTCGGCACACAGTCAGCGGTGAAGAGGGAACTGCATTCCGGCAATCGCCCGCTTTCGACCTGCAACTGCAGCACGCTGATCAGCGATCGGTAAGCGGCGTCCCCACTGCCCTGATCCAACTCGTTCCCGGACAGCGTGAGTGTCGCCTGCTGATCGGTACCGTCGAACCGCAGTTCGTCGGGCACGGCGATGTCCGCCACCGGTTTCGGGGCGGCGTAGACCGGCACCCTCAGCGCTTGCCGGTCAGCCGCATCAGGGCCGGCCGGGGTCAGCACCACCCGCCCGGAGGCATCGGCGAGAAACTGCCTGGCCTGACCCAGCTGGGTCTTCTCGATGGTCGGATCCGCGGTCTTGCGCAGCGCAGCCGGGTCATCGATGTGCAGCGTCAGGACCAGTTCAGCGACTCCGCTGCCGACGATGTCCAGCGACTGCGCCGAGAGCTCGTAGCGCACCCCAGGCACAGTAGTGATCGGCTCGTAAGAAGCGGTGTAGCGGACGGGGGAGCTCCCCTTGTTCACCACTTTGATCACCTTGCTGCGGGAGACCGGACCGGCGGCTTGCACAACGCCGAAGGTGGCGCTGACCGAACCCGGTTCATCGGCGACCATCGCCAGCACCGGCGTGCGCACGGCGGCGTCGGCATCCACCCGGCCCGCGCCGACCCGGTTCGGAGCATGGATCGGCCCGCGCCGACCCTCCTCCGAATAGACGTCTCCCCCAGCGGTGTTCATCACCGCGGCCTTGACCTCCGCCACGTTCCAGTCCGGGTGCGCCTGACGAACGAGCGCCGCGATGCCCGCGACGTGCGGGGCGGCCATCGACGTGCCGCTGATCACCAATGGGTCGGATCCCGTGCCCACCAGGGCTGATGCGATGGTGTCACCGGGAGCGGACACATCCGGCTTGACGGTCGGTCCGCGCACGGCGCGCGAGGTGAACAGACTCGGGGTGTCGGCGATGTCCGGATAGTTGGTGTTTACCGAAGCCCGCAACGTCCCGGTCAGCCGCACCTGTAGCGCTCCGGCTTCCAACGCCGGGCGCAGCGCGGCGGTATCAGGGCCGGTGAACTGAAACATCGGAAGGCCCTCGTTGCCCGCGATGGCCGCAGTGAACTGCTCCAAGGTCGAAGTGAGCAGTACCCCGCCTGCTCCCGCGGCCAACGCGTGGTCCGCCCGCACCAGCGAGCCACAGCGCCGGGTGGCCGCCTCGTCATCCCACTCCAGCCAGACGTGCTTGTCCGCCACCGCATCGGCGTCGGCAGCCGAATAGGGATCGCAGCCGTCCTGGTTGGCCGGGTCGGTCAGGGCCACCACCGGCGACGTGCGGTCGAGGTTGTCGAACCCGGTGAAACTCAGGCTGTACTGACCACCCTTGATCCCGGCGACGGCATCGGGTGCGATGACCTCGGCTCCGTCGCGCAACACCGAGGAATCCCGGGTGCTGGCCACGGTGAGTGCCTCGGGGGTGTTGCCCGGTGCACCACCGACGTCGTAGAGGTCGCCGCCGTTGCCCGCTGAGATCACCGACAACACGCCGCTTTCCGCCAGCTTGCGGACAAAGAGACTGTCCGGATCATCCGGGGCGCCGTAGTCAGAGCCCAGCGACAGGTTCACCACGTCGAGGCGATCGGAGAAGTCACCGTCGCCGTT
Source organism: Pseudonocardiaceae bacterium (assembly GCA_050700355.1). GTDB lineage: Bacteria > Actinomycetota > Actinomycetes > Mycobacteriales > Pseudonocardiaceae. Next base: position 6,997 of record JBOHHE010000242.1, on the reverse strand, counting down.
CGGATCCAACGACCAGTCCAGTGCTTGGGGCACAAGATTGGTCGAGCCGTCGCAGCCGAACACCTTCACCGCGTAGAGCAACGCCAGCGGAGCGGTGCCGGGGCCGATCCGCAGGGCGTTCAGCGCGGCTGAATCCAACTGCCGGTAGTCGCCCCGGAAGGAAGTGCCGTCGGCATTGACGCCGAATCCAGCGGCAGTTCCGGCGACATGGGTGCCGTGCTCCCCGCAGGCCAGCGGATTGGGATCCGGTTTCGGGGTGAGCGCGTCCGGACCGGCGGCACCGCTGGCGTCGTAGGCGTCGCCCGCGAAGTCGATGCCGCCGATCACCTTGGGCGTCGGGAAATACGCCGGAGCGACCTTGGTCGGGTCGATCGCAGCGTAGGCCGCGTCGGTGCCGGGACCGCCGAAGTCCGCGTGCGTGTAATCGATCCCGTCGTCGATGATGCCGATCCGCAAGCCGTCGCCCACTCCCCCCGCCCGCTGCCAGGCACGCACCGTCTGAGTGAGCTGGATGGCGCTGGAGTTCGTGGTGGCCTTCGGCACGACCTTGCGAACAGATCGGACGTCGGGGGATGTGGCGAGTTCGCGGATCCGGTCGGCCTCAGCGGTGACCACCAGCCCCGGCACCGCGTTGACCGTCCGGAACAGCTCGTTGACGCCCCGGTCCCGGCTACGCAAGACACCGAGTACCCGCTCGGCGACCTGCTCCACCTGATTCCTGGCGATGACGACCGCATCGGCAGCGGCCGGAGCGGATCGCCCGGCGCGTCGCTCAGCATGGTAGACGTCCACCGCGGGGGTTACGGCGAGTTCGATGAACGCGGTGACTGTGCCCTCCTCGGTGCCCAGCAAGGGAGCGCCCCGCGAGGGATGGCCATCGCCCGACAGCAATGCCGGTGGTAAACCGTTCGCCGACGGCAAGCCGGGCGAGAGGGCAGCGTTGTCAGGTTGACCGATAGCCGCTGCCGACGCAGCTGCCCACGCTCCTCCCGTAATCGTCAGCACCACGACCGCCCACCGGCGCCATCCCCGGGCAAGCCCAGCCACCGTGTACACACCTCACCCGAGGCTGCTCGCGACAGCGCTGGAGACCGGGGTATCCCCACGGGGACTCACCCGGTAAACCCGATAATGGGGTCCCCCGGCGCGGCGCCGTGCCTTACAACGCCGGTCTATACCTCGTTCGACGGAACGTACCCAGTCGAACGCGAGTTGTGATCACGCAAACGGGTGAAGATAGCGACGAAAGTATCAACTGAAAGTAACGGCACGCACCATACGCGCGCCAACCGCCGGTGCGATCGCCGCTAACACCTCTTGGGGAACCGGCCGGTCCACCCGGAGCAGCATGAGCGCATCGGTACCTGCGGTCGTCTGGCTGATCTGGGCGGCCTCAATGTTGATGCCCGCCTGACCGAGCAGCGTGCCGACGTTACCCATCATTCCCGGCCGGTCCGGATACTCCATCAAGACCGCCTCGCCCTGTGCCCGCAGATCGAAGTTCCGGCCGTTGACCTCGACGACTTTCTCGATCTGCGCAGGCCCGGACAGCGATCCGGAGACCGAGCACACGGTGCCGTCGGCGAAGCCGCCTCGCACGCGCACCACACTGCGGTGGTTCGGACTCTCCGCAGCAGTGATCACGCCGACCACCACCCCCCGCTCTTCGGCCAACCGAGGCGCGTTGACAAAAGTGACCTGCTCCTCGACCACACCGGCGAACACCCCGCGCAGCGCGGCCAGTTGCAGCACGGACACGTCCTCGGCGGCCAGTTCACCACGCACCTCGACGGTCACCGACGATGGCGTGCGCCCGGCCAGTGCGGTCAGCACGGTACCCAGCTTCTGGGTCAGCGGCAGCCAGGGTCGCACCTCCTCACCGACCAGCCCCCCGCTGATCACGTTCACCGCGTCGGGCACGAACTCGCCCCGAAGCGCCAGCGCCACGCTGCGCGCGACGTCGGTGCCCGCGCGGTCCTGCGCCTCAGTGGTGGAGGCACCCAGGTGCGGGGTGACGACGACCTGAGGCAGCTCGAACAGCGGGCTGGCGGTACACGGTTCGGTGGTGAAGACGTCGATCCCCGCACCGCCCACTTGCCCGTCACGGATCGCGTCGGCCAGCGCCTGTTCATCCACCAGGCCACCCCGGGCGGCATTGATGATCAGCACACCCGGCTTTGTCTTGGCCAGTTGTTCGGCGCCGATCAGTCCCAGCGTCTCCGGGCTCTTGGGCAGGTGCACGGAGATGGCGTCGGAACGGGACAGCAACTCATCCAGGGCAACCAGCTCGATCCCCAGCTGGGCGGCCCGCGCGGGCGACACGTACGGGTCGTAGGCGATCAGCTCGGTACCGAAGGCCGCCAAGCGCTGAGCGACCAGATAGCCGATCTTGCCCAGCCCCACCACCCCGACGGTCTTGCCGAACAGCTCGACACCGGAGAACGCGCTGCGCTTCCACAGCCCAGCCCGCAGACTGGCATCGGCCGCCGGGATCCGACGGGCCACCGCGAGCAGCAGGGCGACAGCGTGCTCGGCGGCCGAGACGATATTGGAGGTGGGCGCGTTGACCACCATCACGCCACGTTCGGTGGCCGCGGGGACGTCGACGTTGTCCAGCCCGACACCGGCTCTGGCGACGACCTTGAGCACGGGGGCATGCCCGAGCGCCTCGGCGTCCACCTGAGTGGCCGAGCGCACCAGCAGCGCATCGGCGGTGGCCAATGCCTCGAACAGGGCTGGACGGTTGGTGCCGTCGACGTAGCTGACGTCGAACTCGTCGCCGAAGACCTCCAGCACCGACGGTGCGAGCTTCTCGGCGATCAGGACTTGTGGTCGATTCGGGTTGGTCACGACCACCCAGCCTAGTGAACCGCGACGCGGTGCGAACGCGACGTGCCGTCCAGCTCACCTGGCCGCCGCGTCTGGTGAACTGCGGTGCGGTCGCGACGGAGGACGCAGCGCGCCGGGTAGCGTTCGGATGACCTGTGGTTGGGTTCCTCGTGGCTGATGCGAGGGAGAAGTTCCATCCCCACTGAGAAACCTACGATCCTCGCCACGTCCATGGGATTCAACCGAGCGCGAAAGCCGTGGCAACCATCGCCCATCTTTCGATATGCGTTTGACTTGGCGGGCAGCCCAGCGTGTCCGAAGCTATGTTTCCTGACGACCGGTACCGGCGATCGGCAATCGAGCATTGACAGCTTCTACGCCGCCTTCGTGGATAGTGGTGTGGCCACCAGTCATCTGTCACTCTTCGAGCAGCCGAACGTGCCGGACGTAGCCGCTCACCTGCGCGAACAAGACGTGATCTGGGTAGACCGGGGCAGCCTGGCCAATCTGCTTGCCGTCTGGCGAACGCATGCATTGGATAAAGTGCTGCGCGACTGCTGGCAAAGTGGTGTGGTGCTCGGTGGGGAGTCGGCAGGCTCACTGTGCTGGCACACCGGAGGCACCACCGACTCATTCGGTGACGTGCGTACCCTGAATGATGGAATGGGTTTCCTGCCATACTCGAACGCGGTGCATTATGCCGAACGACGCGAACTCTTCCAGCGATCTATCGCTTCCGGGGAATTACCTGATGGATACGCGACCGAGGCGGGCGCCGGATTACATTACGAAGGAAACGATCTTGTCGCCGCTATTGCCGATCATAAACACGCCGGTGCCTACCGCATCACCCGGAGATCAGCCAATGGCGGGGTATCCGAGGAACCACTTGACGTCACTTATCTCCAGCGGTGATACACCCCTTACTCACTCAGCCGATGCGCGATGTCCTGCACATCACTGCGGCCATGCCACTGATTCAGAGCGGGCAGAGCGCGGCGCAGCTCGTTGCGGGCAGAGAAAGAGTAGATCTGGTCAATAGCGTCGAGGGTGTCCCACGCCACGCCGCATGCTTGCTCCGGCTGACCTGCATTTGCGTAGGCCCGCGCAAGCTTCGCTCGGGTAATGGTAGCTCTGCGGAAAGACGACCCGGCCAGTGACTCTATGCAGGGCTCCAGTAGTGGAATGACCCGCGCGCCATAGCCAAGGTAGACATCACACGTCGTCTGATAGACCGCAAAAAGATCATCGTTTATCACGACGAGTTGGCCGAGAAAGGCGTCGTCCTCGCGAACCGGCTGAGCGAGCCAGCTCATCGCCATGTCAAGGGCACGGCGGCTCTCATCCCGATTACCCGCCAGCGCATATCCGTGAGCCATCTGTTTGGCCGCCAACCCCTTCATACGCGGTGACGCCTGGTGCATATCGAGCACGGGTCGCGCCTGGTCGATAGCGCGAATCCCGTCACCGGAGAAGTTCAGCACCATCATCGAGCGCCGGACGCAAGCACCCGTCGTCATCCCCGACCAACCTGCAGCCTCCGCCCACTGCGATGCCCGATCAAGCCACCACATCGCGCCCATGAGATCCCCCGCCTCTTCGCTCAACCAGCTCAGCGATTCGGCATAGTGAGCCTGCAGCGTGCTGAAACGGTTACGATCTTCGTTGGCTGCCCGTCGGCGCAACCCATCCAAAATTGCGACGTTACCCGTCATTCCGTCAATAAGCTGATGCGGCGGCAGTATCCGAGCAGCCTCCTTGAAACCGTCAAAAGCGTCCTGGAGATATTGCAGGACATCACCATCGAGCTCGATACTGTCCAGCGCCTGTTCGAATTCGCCTTGCAGCCTGCCGGTCACTATTCCGAGACCGAGCGCCGCCAGCACCTCACGCCGGGAAAGGGGCATTGCGATACCTCCTTGTGGCAGCAGCACCACAAACACATCCGTACTGGGCACCCCGGAAGCGGACTTGTCCTGCGGCGTGCCGCCAGACGTCCGCGCGAGGGATGCGACCACGCTACCCGTTCGATAGATCCGATCCAGCTTCTCGGCCAGCCATAGGTGCAGCTGGCGCTGCCCCAACTCGATGAACGAGATGAGCGACTGATCACATCCGGCCTGCCGGGCCACCGCAGCCAGCGACAACCACCGCGCCATCCGAAGCCCACGCAGTACCGCTCCGAGCCTGCTATCACCTGGCATTGGACCCCCTTGACGGTTCTCGACACACGCTCGTGGTCGCTCGACTACTGGCAGTGAAACACACGACGCTAACCGCCAAGGCCCCAGCGCCGGGCTGAGCGTAAGCCGATACCCCCCGCGGACGCGCCGCACGTCCGATCGGCCTTGCCGCCCCCGGCGCTGGGCGCCGATCCACAGGAGACGAGCACGAAGAACGGACCGAGGGAGCACATGAACGAATCAGAGACTGCCACCGCCGTCGTGGGCCAGAGCGGTATCGGATATTGCATACACCCGGACTCGGCCGTGCCACCAACAGTGCTTGTGGCCGATATGGCCAACGGCGCGATGTTGCTGCAGGGTTGGCCAGTCGGACCGAGCGCCTACGTATGTGCCGCGAATACAGCTCCACTGCGGGAGGCACTCGCAACGGCGTTCGGCAGTGACTCGGTAATCACCGACAAGCCCACTGCGGTGCAGGCACAGCCGTGATCCGGGAGGACCGCGAACTGCTAGCTGAACTGGCCCGGCTGAACTCCGATGTCGTGCCGCTGGCAATGCGGATCATCGAGGGCAGCGCGACGACGCAGGAGCAACGGGTATTTGCGCAGCGGCTTGTCACTGCCGGTCAGCGGCTTCATCGCCGGACCGATGAGTGCGAGCGCATGGTCCTTGACGGCGTGACCATCTTCACGGCGGCTCACAGCCTTCCCCTGGATACCGGAACCAACGCGGTGCGCCACCTACGCTCATGAGCACTGTGTGGGAAACGAGACATCGCATGCTTCGACAACAACTGGAGCAGTTAGCGAATGGGCTCCGCAATGCCCAACCCGCGGTTGCGTTGGACGAGCGTACCGTGCGGCTACTCACATTCGCTACCACCCTGCTGGAACAGCACGAAGTCAACAGGCGAGGCCGATGCCAGTTTTGCAGGTGGCCACGATGGACGTGGCGATTCCGGCGCCTTCGGCCGCGCTGCACGGTGTGCCGTGCTCTGGCATTCGCGTTAGACCAGGGCCTAGACGTGGTGTGCTGGCAGTTGTTCACGAGCATAGACAAGAAATGCAGCTTGATGGACGTGCGGGAGTGGATGACACAACGGGAGCCGAACGCCATCACGATTCCGAGCCTTCAGTAGGAGATCCTATCGATCTCGGACGACGAACCCACGCTGGCGGGCTTCGGTGGCCAGACGGTCATCGAAGGTGGTTACCACGCCGTGGGTCTGCTCAGCCGCCAACAGCACGCAGCAGTCAGGCAACTTCAGGCTGGTGCCGGCCCGCAACACCGCCAGCCGCGCGGGCGCATCCTCGCCGAGAAGCACGCTGGTTACCTGGAGATCGTGCAGCGCAGCGGTAGCCCGATCCAGCTGACCAGCGCGGGCTGGACCGACGAGCACTTCGGCAAGGGAGAGAAGGCTTGCGCCCAAGCGTTCATCCGCGACTTCCAGCAACAAAGCACTTGCGCGTTCATGATGAGCGTCGGTCGCGTCAAGGTGGGCGATGAGCACGCAGGCATCCAGCACAATCACGCGGGCCAGTCCTCGCGAAGCCTGGTGAGGTAGCTTTCGCCGTAGCTTCCCGTGAACGCTCCGCTGGTGCGAGCCACCGCGTCCCGACGATCACACACCAGCCGCTCCTGCTGCCCGACCACGACTCGGTGCCCCTCTTCAACAAGACGCAGCAGCAGCTTGGCGCGGTTGTGGCTATCGGTGGGCCACCGCCTGGCTGCATCGTCCAAGGCTCGGGCCACCTGTTCGGTTTCCGTGATTACGTGGCGTGGACGGGTAGTTGGCATGGCCAAGTGTAACACCTTGAGAATAGTGTTACACTGGATATCCTCCTCGTCATCTGGGCACTGGTTGAGCAGCCGAACATGCTCGACCGTATCCGCCCACTCGCTTAGAGCCCAGTAGCTACTGCTAGGGCACGGCCCGCTGTGCCCAGGCCCCGGTAGGTCGTGAGTGGCGTTGGGTGCTGGAG
>JBOHHE010000241.1:0-43520 GCA_050700355.1 Pseudonocardiaceae bacterium | reverse complement strand
TCGCGCTGGCCCAGCGGGACAAGGGATGCAGCTTCCCCTCCTGTCATCGCGCACCCCGTTACTGCCACGCCCACCACATCATCCCGTGGCTCGACGGCGGCGCGACGACATTGACTAATCTGTGCCTACTGTGTGAGTACCACCATGTCATTGTGCACCGTCAGGGCTGGCACATCCGCCTCGACCGACACGGCCTCCCCGAATTCACCCCACCCCAGATCATCGACCCCCAACACCGCCCCCTGCACAACCCACTCCGACAATAAGTGTCCGATGGAACCGGCAACGATCACCAATGTCCGCTCTACCTCGCGCACCAGCGACTTGAAGGACCAATAGTATTCCCATACTTTGACTCGCAGGATTACATATTGCTCACCAATAAGAGGACCAAGGTAGACGATCAACTGGCGTCGGCCGTCGAACAACTCGAGGAGGCTGCGCTTGCCCTCCGCGGTGTCTGAAGACGTAGTCCTTCCCGATCCACACCGAAAAAATTCAGCGTCAGGTGGGTATGCGTAGGAGGTAGTCGCCAGCGTCGTCGTCCCACTCCATGGCGATCAGGTCACGCGCGCGAGCCGCCTTGGCGAAGGACAGGAAGCTGTTGAAGCCGTAGCGCTTCTCGCTGAAGTCGGGTAGGCGCTTACGCAGCTGGTTCTTGAGCCCGCTCAGCTGGGGTGGCGCACCCGACGCCTGGAGCTCACGGACGACCTCGACGAACAGCCGGAAGGCGTGGTCGTCGGCTGAGCCGTCCTCATGGAACCGCACCTCGGGGTCGCCCTGCGCCGATCCTGGCCGCAGCTCCACCACGCGCTGGCTCTCAAGATGGCGGAGCAGCTCGCCGAACCCCCGGAACCCTTGGTCGCCTTCGTCGAAGGTGGGGTCCTTACGCAGGACCGCCCGCTTGAGCGCCGACGCGCGCACCGGCCCGTCAGCGTGGCGCTGCAGGCCGGCGAGGGTGCGCGTCACCAGCAGGCCGACATCACGCTCCTCGCTCGCCGGGAGCGCCTCGTCGATCGGAAGCGGCGGGACCTCGACCGAGCTCGACGGCATCGGCACCGCAGGTGGCGCGGTGCTGAACTGACGGCCACGCCCCCTTCCCCGCCGCGACGCGAGCGACAGCTCGACGCCGGGCAGGCGGTCGTAGAACAGGAACTCGTCGCAGGCGGGCGGTAACAGAGCCGACGTCGATGACTGCACGCCAATGCCGATGACACGTTTGTCGAGCTCGCGCAGCTTGTGCACGAGCGGGGTGAAGTCGGAGTCTCCCGTGCCGATGGCGAACGTCGTGACGAATCCGCGCTCGTACGCGAGGACGATCGCGTCAACAGCCATCTTGATGTCAGCAGCGTTCTTCCGTGACCCGCCGATGCGCTGGGGAATCTCGATGAGCTCGACATGCGCCCGAGCGAGCAGCCGACGATCGGCATCGAACGACGACCAGTCGGCGTACGCCCGACGCACCACCACCCGCCCCCGCTCGGCCAGCGCGTCAGCCACCGGACCGAAGTCGAAGGGTGCGACCCCCAATCCATCGCGCGCTCCGATCGCGAGGTTCTCGTAGTCGAGGAACAGGGCGATGCGTTCGTCATCGTTGGCCACTGCGTGCGCTCCCAGGGCTGGTCGAACTCAGCAGCGTACGACCCGAAGGACGCGCAGCGTTGCCCGGCGTACTCGCCATGGCTGACCATGCTCGGGTGGTTCAGCGCCCGGTATCAGACCTTCAGCGCATCGGCGCCGGGGCGGGTAGCGCATGATGTTCCGCCGACGGGGTGGATCACCTCGTCGATCTCGATCGCGCTCGGCGCGATCCTGTGGGCCGCGCCGAACCGTCAGGCGCTCGGAACGGAGATGTGAATCTTGACCTCGGGCTTGACCTTCAGCGCGCCCATCATGGCGGAGAACGGCTTGATGCCGTATTTGGTCTGATCAAGGGTGAGGTCGGCGTTCCAGTGCTTGCCGTCGTTATGCGCCTGAACCGAGATCGGGTTCGTCACGCCGTGCAGCGTTAGCTCCCCTTCGATGGTCGCACTGTCATCGTTGCGCGTTACGGACGTGGAGCTGAATTTAATCTTGGAAAACTTGCGGGCATCCAAGCTGTCCGCCGCGTTGCTCGCGATCTTCCTGCGGTCGGACTCGGAGGAAGGTTCTTTGCTCGCCACCTGGAGTGAATCCGCATCGAACTCGGCGGTGATCGCGTCGTCGTCCGCTACCTCCAAGGACAAGGACGTCACCCGCAGGTCGACATCGTGACCCATGGACTTCGCAACACCCTCGCGAAAGACCGATACGCAACAGTTGACCTGATCAGCGTTAAAGGAAGGCACGCAGGGAGACTAGCCGGATCGAGCGTGAAGATCACGATCTTTCACCCAAACAGGTTATCAGTCACTTAGGGTAGTCCGATCAGGCGCATACCCGGTCGAGCATGGACACCGAGGCCGGGATCGCGTCGACGAGACCCTGCACGTCCGGCAGCGCATCCCGGTCGACGTGCAGGCCGATGTAGGCGGTACCCCGGTAACAGGACAGCGCCACACCGAGCGCATGGCCGGAGGGCAAGGGCGCCACCGGAAATACCTCAACCAGCTCTGCGCCGGCCAACCGGAGCGAGACCCCCGGTATGGGCACGTTGGTCACCATGAGGTCGAACAGCAGCGCAGCGACCTGACCGGCCACCGGAGCCGCGACCCGGTGCACCGCGGCCGGCAGCCGTTCCGCGAGCAGCGGGATCGCCCCGGGACCGCGCGTGACGCCTGCCGCCTTGCTGTGCCGCATCGACTGCTGAATGATGCGCACCCGCTTGCCTGCGTCCGGCTCCCCTACCGGCAGTTCGCACAGGTAGGCCGAAATCTGGTTACCCCCGACCCGGCCTCCGGACCTGGCCCGATAGCTCACCGGGATCAGCGCCCGCATGCACAGGCCTTCGACGGGATGGCCGCGGGTATCCAGCCAGTTCCGTAACGCCCCTGCCACCACCGCCAGCAGGACGTCGTTCGCGGTGCCACCGAAGTGGGCTCGGATCCGACGCAGACGCTGGAGGTCCAGCCGGGCCAATCCCAGTCCACGACGACCCGAAGAGGTGATCACCAGTGGGGAACCGGGTGAGGGCAGCCGGGCGCTACCGAGCACCGAAGCGGCGATGCCCACCAGCTCAGCCGTCTGCCCCACCGCACCGCCTGCGGCACACCGCACGCCGCTGACCAATCGGCACGGTGCGGACAGGATGCGCCGTGCCCTCGACCTGCTCGGCGCCGTCGAGACGAGGTGAGTGGCCCGGCGCGACCGGGTGACACCGCGCGGCGGGACCAGCGAGCCCAGCTCGTCCAGCAGCCCGATCCCGATCTCCAGCGCGGCCAACCCGTCGACGAAGGCGTGATGCAGCTTGCCCAGGAGCGCGAAACGACCAGCGCCGAGCCCCGACATCACATGGAACTCCCACAAGGGACGGTCTCGGGGCAGTGGCCGGACCATCAGCTCCGCAGCCAGTGCCGCCGCCTGACCGTAACCGTCGGGACCTTCCAGGTGGTGGGTGTGGATGTGGTCCTCCGGGCGGAATTCCGGATCAGCGGCCCAGGTTGCCGAACCGGGTGGGAACCAGGAGTTCTGCACCCGCCGGTTCAGCCGAGGAAGCCGCCGCGCCCGGTCTGTCAGCAACGCGGCGACCTCCTCGGCAAGCACCGGCCCACTGGATCGGAAGATCGCCAGCGCGCCCAACTGCATCGGTGTGATGTCACGCTCCAGGCACAGAAAGGCCGTATCGAGTCCACTGAGCCTGATTCGTTCCACTACCTTCACGCCTCTCCCCCGATCAGCTGCCCCAACGAGTGAAGCGGCGTACTGCGCGTAGCTCCAGCGTCGCACATCTGAACAGCCGGGGATATCACGCCGAAGCCTGACACGCGCGGCTCGACGGGCGGGCGCAATATGCTCCCCGCACCCGTGCCGTCCGCACCGTCCCGGAGGAAATCGTGCCTACCCTGTTCAGCCGGATCATCGCCGGTGAGCTCCCCGGACGCTTCGTCTGGGACGACGAGCGCTGTGTCGCCTTCCTCACCATCGCGCCGCTGCGGCCAGGGCACGCGCTCGTCGTCCCCCGCGAGGAGGTCGACGAGTGGACCGATACCGACGACAGCCTGCTCGTCGAGCTCATGCTGGTGGCCAAGCGGATCGGTGCGGCACAGCGGGCCGTCTTCAACGCACCGCGCGCCGGATTGATGGTCGCCGGGTTCGAGGTGCCCCACGTGCACGTGCACGTGTTTCCTTCCTGGGGAATCGACGACTTCGACTTCGCTCAGGCCGATCATGAACCGAACCCCGATGACCTCGACGATGCCGCCGCCGCCCTGCGCACCGCGCTGCGCACCGCAGGACACGGCGCCCGGGTGCCTGACTGATCGTCATGTCCTGATCAGGGCCGCAGGCGTCTACAACGGCCGGAAACGACGCAGCCGCAGGCTGTTGGACACCACGAAGACCGAGGACAGCACCATCGCCGCGCCCGCGATCATCGGGTTGAGTAGGCCGAACGCAGCCAGCGGCAGCGCGGCGACGTTGTAGGCGAAGGCCCAGAAGAGGTTGCCTTTGATGATGCCCAGCGTGCGCCGGGACAGCCGGATCGCATCCGCAGCCACCCGCAGGTCGCCTCGGACCAGAGTGAGATCGCTGGCCTCGATAGCGGCGTCGGTGCCAGTGCCCATGGCCAGCCCGAGGTCGGCCTGGGCCAGCGCGGCGGCGTCGTTGATCCCATCCCCGACCATGGCGACGACATAACCGGCTTGCTGCAGGCGGCGAACCTCGTCGACCTTGCCCTCGGGCAACACCCCGGCGATCACGGTATCGATCCCGACCTCGGCGGCGACCGCATTGGCAACCGTTTCGTTGTCCCCGGTGAGCAGCACCGGAGTCAGCCCCAGCGCGCAAAGCCGGCGCACTGCCTCCGCGCTGCTCGGTTTCACGGTGTCGGCCACCGCCAGCAGCCCTCGCACCTGGCCGCCCCAGGCAACCGCCACGATCGTGTGGCCGCCCCGCTCGGCATCCTCTGCCGCCGTTACCAGCGGGCCGGGCAAGGGCAGCGACCATTGGTCAGTCAGCCAGGCGGGCCGACCCACCCGTACCACCTCGGCCTCCACCTCACCCTGCACGCCCAGCCCCTGCGTCGAACGAAACCCGGTGACCTCCGGCAGCGCGCTCAGGCGCTGCCTGCCGCCGGTGGCGATCGCGCGGGCGATGGGGTGCTCGGAGGCGTCCTCCACGGCGGCCGCCCGGCGCAGTACCTCGTCGGCGTCCTCCCCGGCCCCGGGCAAGACCGTGGCCAGTGTCATGGTGCCGGTGGTGACGGTGCCGGTCTTGTCCAGCACCACGGTGTCGACCCGACGGGTGGACTCCAGCACTTCGGGACCCTTGATGAGGATGCCGAGCTGAGCACCCCGACCGGTGCCGACCAGCAGCGCGGTGGGGGTGGCCAGCCCGAGGGCACAGGGACAAGCGATGATCAGCACGGCGACCGCCGCGGTGAACGCGGCCGCGGCCGGGGTACCCGCGCCGAGCCAGAAGCCCAAAGTGGCCACCGCAAGTGCGATGACGATCGGCACGAAGACCGCGGAGATCCGATCGGCCAGGCGCTGCACAGCGGCCTTGCCGCTCTGCGCGTTCTCCACCAGCAGCGCCATCTGGGCGAGCCGGGTGTCCGCGCCGACCCGCTCCGCCCGCACCCGCAGCCGCCCGGAGGCGTTGACCGTCCCCCCGGTGACCACCGAACCTCCGGTGACCTCGGCCGGGACCGATTCGCCGGTGAGCATGCTCTCGTCGACCGCCGAGGACCCGTCCACCACGACACCGTCGGTGGCGATCTTCTCGCCAGGACGCACCACGAACTCGTCCCCGACTGCCAACTCCTCGACCGGAATACGGATCTCCTGACCTGCCCGGAGCACCGCGACATCCCGAGCGCCGAGGTCGAGCAGTGCGCGCAACGCCGCGCCCGCCCTCCGTTTGGAGCGCGCCTCGAAGTAGCGGCCCGCCAGCAGGAACACCGTGACGCCTGCGGCGACCTCGAGGTAGATCTGGGAATCACCTGCCATCCGCTGGACGGCGAAGCTGAACTCGTGGTACATGCCCGCCATACCCGCGCCGCCGAAGAACAGCGCGTAGCAGCTCCACAGGAACGCGGCCAGCACTCCGATCGAGATCAACGTGTCCATGGTGGTCGCGCCGTGCCGCAGGTTGCGCCACGCGGCACGGTGGAACGGCCATGCTCCCCACGCCGCCACCGGCGCGGTCAGTACCAGGGACAACCACTGCCAGTGGGTGAACTGCAATGACGGCAGCATCGCCATCACGATTACCGGGATGGCGAGAGCGGCGCTGATTCCCAGCCGGTCACGAAGCGAGCGGGTCTCGTCGACATCATCCCCGGTCCGACCGTCCCCGGCCGAGGTGTTCCCGGACTGAGCGCCGCCTGCTTGGGGAAACCGGGGTAGCTCGGCGGTGTAGCCGGTGCGCTGCACCGCCGCGACGAGATCCTCGGGGGCAACATCATCGGAGTAGCTGACCCTCGCCTTCTCGGTCGCGTAGTTGACGCTCGCGCTGACCCCGTCGAGCCGGTTGAGCTTCTTCTCGATACGCGCTGCGCAGGATGCGCATGTCATGCCACCGATGACCAGCTCGACTCGATGCATCGTGGGCGAAGCAGTCATGGTCAACTCGCCAGCACGGTGAACTCAGCGGTCCGGACCTCGCCGACATGCTGGAAATCCAGGAACAACCGATAGAAGCCGGGAGTGGGAACGCCGGCGTCGAAGGCGATCGTGGGGCCCGACCGGGGGCTCGGAATGGGATTCACTTCCAGATAACCCATATCCCCTTCGCGCAGCATCACCAGACGCCCCTTGGTTCCCAGATAGGGTTGCAGGTCGGTGACCGGCTCGTCGCCCCGCAGCACACTCAGGTAGAGCCGCGCCACCCCACCGGCGATCACATCTCCGTCGAGCATCACGGTGTACTCATCCACCCGGGACAGCGGCGAGGGCTGCGGCACCGCCGCGGACTCGACCAGGCCCGGCACGGCGAGGTCCACCCCGAGGGTGATCGGCTCCTCGGCGACCCCCGGCCGGAAGGTGGCGAATGCGCGGTAGCTGCCCGGCTCGTCGAACCTTATCGACGTCGTCCAGGTGCCGTCCGGCCTCATGGTGGGACGTAGCTGCTGGTACTCGGTCAAGTCCCGGCGCACGATGACGAGATTCATCCGCTGGTCCTCGCCGGTGGCGAACTCGGTAACCGGGGTGCGATCGACAGTGAAGATGTTGAAGCGGAGTTCCGCGACCTCACGAACCGGAAACCGATTCGTCGCAAGCAACAGGATGTAACCCTGATCGGCGATCGACAGCCCACCGGGCTCCTCATCACGATGGTCATCGCCGCCCGTCCCATGTCCATCGGACCCACCCCCGTCCGCGGGTGGCCGCAGTCCCAGGAGACGACCGAACGACTCACCCAGGCTGATCGTCAAGCCGAAGAGCACGAGCAGGCCGACGACGAACGCCACCATAGTCACGGGGGTGCGCATCAGCCCTCCCCCGCCACCTCGTAGCCCGCCTCGTCAACGGCGGCACGCACCGCTGAGGCGTCCAGCGGGACGGCGCTGGTGACCCGGAGCAGGCCCGTGTCCAGGTCAACGTGCACGTCGGTGACACCGACGATGGCGCCGACCTCTTCGGTCACCGCCGTGACACAGTGCTGACAACTCATCCCCGTAATGGTGAACTCACTGACCGTGGCGGTCTTCGCCATCTGGTGCCTCCTCCGACTCGTACTGGTACCAGGCGCTGTGTGTCAGGAACGAACCAGGCGGGCTATCGCGTCCGCCGCTTCCTTGATCTTGATGTCGGCATCGGCTCCGCCGGCGACGGCGGCGTCGACCACGCAGGTGGCCACATGCTCCTCGAGCAGGGCCAAAGCGAAGGATTGCAGTGCCTTGGTGGCAGCTGAGACCTGGGTCAGCACATCGATGCAGTACTGGTCCTGCTCGACCATCCGCTGCAGCCCGCGAATCTGACCCTCGATCCGACGTAGGCGTCTGAGGTAGACGTCTCGGTCCTTGGTATAGCTCGCCATCCACTGTCCTTTCCTGGGTGGCGTCACCCACACTGCCTACAGTAGCATACCCCCCTACGGTATGCATTTCGCAAGCCGCACCAATCCCCTAGCTCATCCTAAGCAAGAAAACAACCCCAAATCGGGCGTTCTTTCTCCCATTCAGCCCAACTTGGAAATGGACCCGCCGCAACGGCTCAGGCCGGGACCAATACCACCCATACCGGGCCTGGCGCGAACGGCAGCGGTGCGCCATCGGGCAATGTGAACGTGGTGCCGTCCCGCGCCGCCGAGCGGGACCACTTCCCCGGAAACTCCAGACCGTCGCGCAGCACCACCGCCTCGCCCGTTCCCACGGTTACGGCGAACGGCGAGGGGTTCCCGGCCGCGTCGCGAATGTCCGTATCCTGCACCTGCACCCGCTGCAGCACGACGGTCGCCGCGCCCGGTCGCGGCCCGGAGGCGGAGGTGAGCGGCGCACCGTCGAGCTCCAGCACCCACCTGGACTCCGCGGCCAGCCACTGCACCCCGATCCGCGTCGCCGGGTAACGCACCTCGGTGCCGGAGGTCGGGTCACCACCGGGTGGAGGAGGGCCGAAGCGGAATCCGATGTCGCGCGGCGCGGCGCCGCCCTCGCGCAGCCGGAGTGGGTCGGCGTAGAGGTTGTACGGCATCGACCTGTTCCGATTCCGGGAGTAGGCACCCGGGCGCGCCGTGGCCGAGACGTCGAGCACCGGCGCCGCCGCGATCAACGGTCGCAGCGCGGCCGCCTCGCCGGAGAACGCCAACGCGGGACGGCCGAAGCAGGCCAGCAGCTCCAGGTCACTCTGCCGGACGCTGCGCACGGGCCCCACCTCCGGAGGGAGCTGGGACTGAAAGACCGCGAGCAACCGGCTGAAACCACCCTCGATCGGCTCCACATAGACCAGGTCGGCCGACTCCAGCCCGCTCTGCGGGCGGGCCTGCGAGACGTTGTCGATCTTGACGCCGAGCACCGGTGCACTGAGGTCGCCAGGCTGTCCGGTGAACGGTGAAAGCGGAGCCGGAGCGGGTTGGGTAGTAGTCGGCGGGGCAGGCACGCTGGGCAGCGTGGCGGGGGGCGGCAGCGCGGTCGGCCCGGCGCCAGCGGACTCGGCAGCGCCGGAACAGGACAGCAAGCTGGGTATCAGCGTCATGACCAGCACAGCGACAACGACCCCCGACCGACCCCCGCGTGCTCGCCTGCCCATCCAGCACCTCCGGTGTTGTCGTGTGGTGGCGGGACGCGTGCGTACCACCGATGAACAACCCCTGCGACAGCCGGTGACACCCTACGCACTCGTCGTGATGAGCGGCAACGAAGGCGGGATGGACCGCTTGCCGATTCCTCTATGCCGTTCACCGGCTACTGGCTGTGGGTAGGGTTGCCCTGCTTGCCTGATGGTTAGAGGTGTCGTTAGCGTCCGCGAGTCCTTGTCACGCCCCTTGGCCCGGGCCACCTCACCGGTCGGCCCCGAACGGAAGGGCAGGTCTTGGCTCGTCACCGCTCCCCCAGCGGCCGAACCCACAGCACCAGCAGCGACACCGCCGACGCGAAGGCGACCGGCCGAAGCGGAGGCGCCCACCGCATTCCCACCCCCGGCCCGGCGGCACGAGGACGCATGCTGGCCGCGGCCGTCGCGGTCGGCGCGGTCGCTGCCGCCGGCCACGGTCTCGAACAGCCCGAGAGCACGGAAAGTAGTACTCCACTGGCGTTCGGGTCCGACATGACCGCCTACAACGGCCTGGGGGGGCGCGCCCCCGTGGAGCCCCTGCCACTGCCTGAGGTTCTGCCCGCTGCCCCCGACGCCGTAGCCCAGGACGTCACCAGCCTGGCGAAGGGCCAGCGCATCGCCGAGGAGCGCGCGCTCCACGTAGCGGCCGCCGAGCGAGCCGCTGAGGTGGCAGCCGCTGCGGTAGCAGCTCAGGAGGAGGCTGAGCGCACCGCCAAAGATGCCGTGTCCCGGCTCCGGGTGGCCGCCGGCGATGTCGTCATGCCCGCCGCGGGCCGACTCACCTCGGGCTTCGGTGCCCGCTGGGGCACCACCCACTACGGCATCGACATCGCCAACGCGATCGGCACCCCGATCTACGCCACCACCGACGGGGTGGTCGTCGAGTCCGGTCCGGTCAGCGGCTTCGGAATGTGGGTCCGGCTGCAGCACACCGACGGCACCATGTCGATCTACGGTCATATCAGCAAGTCGCTGGTCTCCGAGGGCCAGCGCGTTGCGGCAGGTGAGCAGATCGCCACCATGGGCAATCGAGGTCAATCCACCGGTCCACACCTGCATTTCGAGATATGGCTGGACGGAGCCAAGAAGGTCAACCCGTTGAGCTGGTTGCGCAGCAACGGCGTCGACATCTAGGGGCCGGGCGGCTCGTCCCCCTGCCGAGCCGCCCGGGTGTCAGCAAGCTATCCCGACCCAGTCGTTACCCGGGATACGCGCCGCGACCCACATCATGATGGTGTCCATTGCCGGTCCTCCAAAGGGTGAGTGCACAGTTCGTTACTCTAAGTGCTGAACTTATCCCCAAACGTGTCCCACCTTTCGGGGGCATGACAACGAGTCGCGTACCGATTACGGTGGCGTAGCTTGCTTATCGCCACCATCGGGGGCACTCAGTGAGTGTGGGCCGCAGAGTCAACCGGATCGAACATCGCTACGACCGGGTCTCGTTTCTGGACCCACGAAGGTGGAAACTCTGGGATGAACGGCGACCTGTTGTCGGCTATGTCCTCGCCGTAGATCTCGCCGCCCTAGTCCTGATGATCGCGCTGACTCTCGCCGTACCGGTGAATATCGGGGACCTGCTCCACTTCAGCCTGCTGGTAGCCGGAGCCGTCGTACATCAAGAAGCGGTCCGGACTATCGAGCAGTTGCGTGAGCGGGCAGTAGGAAACGGCCTGCTCACGAACCTGAAGTCGTTATGGATCTTCGCTGCGTCGCTATCCGTGCCACCATCGTTGGTTTTTGCCGTGACCGCGGCGGTTTATGTGCACGCCTGGTACCGGACCAGCATGGGCAGCTTGTACCGCAAGCTGTTCTCCGGTGCGACGATGGTGCTGGCGTCCACGGCAGCCATCGCGGTGCTACAGCTGTCCAAACCCGTTGGATACCCGATCATCCCGCAGGGCTTGTCCGGGCTCATGATCCTGATCGGTGCCGCTGCCGCATTCTGGCTGGTCAACTACTCACTGGTGGTCGGAGCCGTCGTACTGTCCGATCCGCTCCAGCCGGCTCGTCGTGCCCTGGGCGACCCAGGTGACCAGGTGGTGGTCGCGGCCGCGCTCGGTCTGGGCGTCGCGCTCACCGTGATACTGGCCAGAGAGCCGTTTCTGATCGCCGTTCTGATGCTGACCGTGATCGCGTTGCATCGCTCCCTGCTGCTCCCACACTTCCTGCAAGCCGCCCGCACAGACAGTAAGACCGGTCTACTCACCGCGGGCTTCTGGCACGAGGTCGCCGACAAGGAACTGGAGCGGGCTCGCCGCGGCGCCGAGCCACTGGGCGTGCTCATGCTCGACCTGGACCACTTCAAGTCGTTCAACGACCGGATGGGGCATCTGGTCGGGGACCAGTTGCTACGCGCTGTCGCTGACGCCCTGCGCGACGAGACCAGGCCTTACGACCTGGTCGGGCGTTTCGGGGGTGAGGAATTCGTCATGCTGCTGCCCGGGGTGGGGACCGAGGAGGTGAAGAGCGTCGCAGATCGGGTTCGGCAGCGAATCAGCAGCCTCTCGGTCCCGGTCGGCGGTCCGAATGGCAAGACGGTCTTGGTGGCGGGCATGTCGGTGTCGATCGGTGCGGCGATCAGCCCCGAGAATGGCAACGAGATCGACCGGCTGCTGCTGGCTGCGGATGGTGCGCTGATGGCCGCCAAGGAAGCCGGTCGCGATCAGGTACGGCTCGCGGCACGCTGACTAACGGAGATCGTTGTGAGAGCAGAACAGCTTAGGGTGGAGCAGGAACTGGACGAGGCGACGACTGTCGAGGTCACCGGCCCGGTCTCGCTGGGCGGATCGATAATGGTGCCAGGTGACAAGTCGATCTCGCATCGTGCGCTGCTGCTGGCCGGCCTCTGTGTGGGTGAGAGCACGGTAAGTGGCCTTTCCAGGGGGGATGACGTGCAGCGGACCCGTCAGGCCCTGGCCGATCTGGGGGTGCAGTTCACCGATGTGGATGGTGCGTTACGGGTGGTGGGCGGGATTCGCACCGAGCCGTCCAACCCCCTCGACCTTGGCAACTCGGGTACCGCCATGCGCCTGATCGCCGGGGTCTGTGCTGGTCAGGATATGTTTACCGTGTTGACTGGCGACAAGTTCCTCCGGGCCCGCCCGATGGCTCGAGTGGCGGTGCCGCTGCGCGCCATGGGCGCCGGCGTGGACGGTCGGCACGGCGGAACGCTGGCGCCGCTGGCCATCCGCGGCGGGAACCTCATAGGCATCCACTACCAGAGCCCGGTGGCCAGCGCTCAGGTCAAATCAGCGATCATGCTGGCCGGGCTGACCGCGGCCGGGTCCACCACCGTCGTCGAACCGGTGCCCACCCGCAGGCACACCGAGGAGATGCTCGAACTGTTCGGCGTCGATGTGACAGTGGACGGAACCAGCGTGACGGTACGCCGCGCCTCCCTCGTTCCAGCGACGGTGAACGTGCAGGGTGACCCCTCCCAGGCTGCCTTCTGGGCGGTCTGTGCGCTCGTCGCCCCAGACAGCCAGGTGGGAGTGCGGAATCTCTACACGGGACCAGGACGTACCGGTTTCGTGGACGTGCTCCAGCGGATGGGAGGATGGATTGAGCTCGACCCGGCCACGGGTCTGCTCAGCATCGCCAGCAGTCGGCTCTCGGCTACCTCCATCGGCGCCGAGGAAATCCCCGGGATCGTCGACGAGATCCCGATCCTCGCGGTCGCCGCAGCAGCAGCGGACGGCACGACTGTGATCAGTGGCGCGGAGGAACTCCGGGTCAAGGAGAGTGACCGGATCAAATCCACCGTGGCCATGCTTACGGCGTTCGGAGCGCAAGCCAAAGAGACATCAGACGGCATGGTGATCGAGGGCGGCGCTCAGCTACGCGGTGGGATCGTGCATTCCCGGGGCG
Organism: Pseudonocardiaceae bacterium; assembly: GCA_050700355.1. Taxonomy (GTDB): domain Bacteria; phylum Actinomycetota; class Actinomycetes; order Mycobacteriales; family Pseudonocardiaceae. The sequence continues at coordinate 30,303 of JBOHHE010000241.1, read as the reverse complement.
ATCACCGGATCGCCATGGCCGCCGCAGTGTGCGCGATGGCGGCCGTGGGCACCACCGTCATTTCTGGGTGGGACTGCGTCGCCACCAGCTACCCCGGCTTCGGCGATCATGTTTCCCTGCTCTCGCAAGGAAAGGCGCAGCTGCGACCGATCACCGAATGATTGCTACTCGGCCTTCACGGAAGGCGGCTCACCGCGCAACCAGTCACCAGCGCAGCGCGCCTGGGGCGTCGGAAGGGACGGCGGGTGACCGAGGTGGAATGGAAGCCAGTTGCCGATAGAGTTGGCCGGGTTGGGAGCGGAGGTCCGGGTCGCCCTTGTTGGGCCACAGAGCGAATGTTCGCTCAGCCAGCGCGGTAATTGTCAACGCGGGATTCACCCCGAGATTGGCACTGACGGCTGAACCGTCCACCACATAGAGACCCGGATAGCCGTGCACGCGGTGATACGGGTCTATGACGCCATCGTCCGCTGTCGTGCCCATAACGCAGCCGCCGAGGAAATGCGCGGTCATCGGGATGTTGAACAACTCACCCCAGGTGCTACCCGCCACTCCCCCGATGTGCTCGGCAGCGAGCTGGGTGGCCCGCAGACCCGCCGGGATGAAAGCGGGGTTGGGCTCGCCGTGACCTTGGCGGGAGGTGAGGCGGCCGCGGCGGCGGTAGGTGGTCAGCGAGTTGTCCAGCGACTGCATCACCAACAGGATCACCGTCCGCTCACTCCAGCGGCGCACTGACAGCAGCCGCGCCACCTGCACCGGGTGCCGAGCCACGAAACGCAGCAGCTGCCGCCAGCGCGGGGTGTCCGAAGCGCCATCAGTGGCCAGGGTTTGCAGCAGACCCATCGCATTACTGCCCCGTCCGTAACGGACCGGTTCGATATGGGTGTGCTCATCGGGGTGGAACGACGAGGTGATGGCCACCCCTTGGGAGAAGTTGCGCTGCGGGTCCACGGTGGCGCGGCTGGCGCCGACGATGGCCTCCGAGTTCGACCGGGTCAGCTCCCCCAGCCGAGGCGAAAGGCGAGGCAGCACACCGTCGTCGCGCATCCGATGCAGCAGCTGCTGGGTCCCCCAGGTGCCCGCGGCGAGCACGACCTGGTGCGCCCGCAGCGTCTGGCGCCGTCGGGTGCCGGTGCGCACAGTGTCGATTCGCCAGGTTCCCTCGACGGGTGGGCGGATGGCGGTAACCGTGGTCAGCGGATGCACCGTTGCTCCACCGCGTTCCGCAAGGTGCAGATAGTTCTTGACCAGGGTGTTCTTGGCTCCGACCCGGCAACCCGTCATGCAGGAACCGCATTCGATACAGCCGGTCCGGCGAGGGCCCGCCCCACCGAAGTAGGGGTCGTCGACCTCCTCACCCGGGCGGCCGAAGAACACCCCCACCGGCGTGGGGTGATACGTATCGCCTACCCCCATTTCCGCCGCGACCCGCTGCAGCACCTCGTCCGCAGCGGTGTGTCCGGCGTAGGTCGTCACCCCGAGCATCCGCTGTGCCTGGTCGTAGTAGGCGTCCAGCTCGGTGCGCCAGTCGGTGATGTGGGCCCACTGCCGATCGCGGAAGAACGCGTCGGGCGGGCGGTACAGCGTGTTGGCGTAATTCAGCGAGCCACCGCCGACGCCCGCGCCCGCCAGCACCACCAGATCTCGCAGCAGGTGAATGCGCTGGATGCCGTAACAACCAAGCGCGGGCGCCCAGAGGAACTTGCGCAACTGCCAGGAGGTAGTGGCCAGCTCGTCGTCAGCAAAGCGTCGTCCGGCCTCCAACACGCCGACGCGATAGCCCTTCTCGGTCAGCCGAAGTGCGGCGACGCTGCCCCCGAACCCGGAACCGATGACCACCACGTCGTAGTCGATCTCAGCCACTACCGACACCTCCTCGGTACGTCCCCTCGGGGTTAGCTTTTCAGCTCTATAGCCCGGTACCAGGGACTGAGGACCCCGCGCGCTGGGTGAGCTTTGCCGCCGCCGAAACCATTCTGATTCAGTGCGCCCGGACGCGCCTGATCGCTACTTGGTGCGGCATAACCGTAGCCTGGTCGTCGTGGCGCATTCGCATGACGGGATGGACTGGGCGGGCTCGGTCGAGCGGCTGCGCCGGGCGGACGGGTTGGCCGCCGATGCGCTGCGGCAGGTGGCGGCGCGGCTGGTACGGCCGGACACCCGGGTGGTCATCGACGTGGGAAGCGGCGCGGGAGGGATGGGCGCGGCATTTGCTGAGGCGCTGCCTGCCGGCGGCACCGTGGTGCTGGTGGACACCGCGCCCGAGCTGCTGCACACCGCCACGGCGCACGTCCGGACGGTCAGCGGCGAACGGGTCGAGGTCCGGGCTGTGCAGGCCGACGCCGACGCCGACACCCTGCTGGACCTGGTGCCGCGAGCCGACCTGGTGTTCGCCTCGTTCGTCGTGCATCACCTACCCGACCAGCAACGCGGCGTCGAACGCCTGAGCGCGCTGGTCCGGCCGAGGGGCCGGCTCGCGCTGGTCGAGAGCGGGCTGGAGCAGCGGTGCCTGCCGTGGGACATCGGGCTCGGTGAGCCGGATCTCCAGGGGCGGCTGTTGGCGGCGCACGGGAAATGGTTCCGTCAGATGCGCGCCACGATGGAGGGTGCCGTGCGCCTGCCGGTCGGCTGGAACCGGGCGCTGACCGATGCCGGACTGGTGGACGTGAGCTCGTTCAGCTACCTGGTTGACCGGCCGGCCCCTCCCACGGACGAGGTGCGCACAGCCGTACTGCACTGGCTGGCCGGGATACGTGACGTGGCGCAGCCCTGGATCAGCGAGCCCGATCTCCGCGTCGTCGGTGAGCTCCTCGACGAGGACGCCCCGCACTACGTCGGCCGGCGCGATGACCTGTTCTTGCTGACCGCCCACACCGTTCACGTGGGGACCGCGCCGGACTGACCTGTTTTTGGCACCTATCAGGTAGCCACGAATGGGTGAGGTCACGAGAACAACCCGGCAGGCAATCACAATGCGTGGAAACCAACGGTTGACCGCACTCGGTTTCACCACGATGTCGTTCGCCTTCTGTGTCTGCGGTAGGCAAACCGGGGATGTAACAGGCTCCGATGACTTCCCGAAGACGGTCGAGAGCTGCGCCCGCCAGGTGACGATCGCGGTTGTACAATGGCACACATTGCCAGCCGGGATATCTTGTTGTAAGTTTCCGCACACTGTTGGAAACGGAGGTGGGGATGGGGAGCATTATCAGGGTGACCGGGTCGGTGTTTGCCGGAGTGGGGACGTGCGTCTTTCTGCTTCTTGCCGCGCCCGCTGGACGTGCGGACAGCTTTGAGTCAAGGACGCCACTTCCGCCGACCGCGGAGCCATCCGCACCAGCGGGGAATCCGGCTGTGCCCACACTCACCCTGGTGCCCGTCAACTCATCAGCCATGACCTTGGTCAAGGTGGTCGGCGAGGAATTCGCTATTTGCGCGGCAGCGGACGGTGAGGTCAAGTCATCCAGAAACGGGGAGGTATCTCTGGCGGCAGGCGGTAACGTTTCCCTCTTCTGGGCCGGGATAGATCCGGTCACACTCACCCATCTTGATGAAGAATTCGGACTTTTAGCGACTCTCAAGATTGGGGAGTCTGAGCCACCGGGTGACCACCGGCCCGTGAGTGGGTGTGTCGACGACGAAGATGCTGATGAAGAGGGTACGGGTGCCGCGGACTTCACGGTGCCCCCGCAACCGGCGGTGGGGGCTGTCCTACCCGACGGAAACCCTGTCGAGGGCACCTCGGTCGGCGACACCGCGCCCGACCTGACTACTTCGGTAGTGGATGCCGTGCTCGCTGCTCCCGACGAGCTGGGCGGTGCCAGCACGACGGAGGACCCACTGATCCCGTCCGACGCCTCGGTTTCTGCGGAAAATGAGGAAAACGGGACGATCAGTGCCGAATCCGCCCTGTCCAGCACCGGCCCGCTGGCCTGGGGGTGGCTCATCAAAGCCCTGATCGTGGTGGTTGCTGCGGTGCCTGCCGCCCTGGCATTGGCCGTGCGTACCCGGAAGGGACCGAAGTGGGTGAACGCGAACGTGCGCGCGGTGGCTCAAGTCGCTCCCGCCGCGAGTGTCGCGATGGCACCCCAAATTGACGAATCCGGTCCCCCCACCTCGATAATGCGATTTTCTCTGCATACTGACAGTGGGACCCAATCCCTCACAGAGGTGAAGCAATGAGCACCATCGAGCGCAGCCGGTTGCTGACGGTGGGCAGTATCCTTCTGGGGGATCCCCCGGAGTCTGACACCCCCATTGATCCCGCCGAGGTTCTGACCCGTTCGTTCAAGGAAAATGGTGTCGTCGGATCCGGGGTCAAGGGTTTCCGTCACCTTTCCGGTGCGGCCGTGCGAGCCGTATCCAGCCAGCTCGCCGAGACTCTCCTGACCTCCCTTGATCTACTCGATGTGAAGGAGCTGCTGGTCAATGGCTGGTGCAAGCACAGGGACCTCAAGGAAGCGGCGGCGCGGACACACGCCGTTCCCGGCAGTGAGGAACTGGTGACGCTGGCGACGCATCGCATCGACTCGGCACACCAGCCGAGCATCGACTTGATCGTCAAGGAAGTCACGGTTCACACGTTCGTTTTCGACGTGACCGTAGAATTCGATCTCAACGGAGTCATAGCGGCGGTGCGGCAGGGCATGCTGGTGGCTTTGCGGGGAGGAACATGCCTGATCACGGCGAAACTCGCCTTGGGCGATATACCCTTGATGCCGCCACAGCAGCGGCGCGTCGAACTGGCGAGGTTCATCAATCTGAAACCCGGCGTTCGCCTGCTCGACCAGACCGCCACCCAATCGCGTGATAGCCACGATACGAGGCTGGACACCAGAGCTGGACAGCAGGGCTAGGAGAGATTGCCGGTTTCCACCGACCGGTCGTAGGTGAGCAGCTCGCGGTCGGCGTACTCCAGAACTCCGACCTCGGCCATGGCGTCACGGCAGATCTGGATAAGGTTGGCGTGCCGAGCAATCGCTGAGGAGCGGGAAATCATCTCTCGGGAGCTTAAGGCCGAACGGTCATCCCGGTGGATCGGACGCCTGCTGAACAGGGACCATTCCGTGATATCATGTGAGATCGTCCGGAATGGTGGCCGATCGGCCTACCGGGCTTGATGTCAAGCATCTCGAGTTCGGCGAGCCAGCCGGATGTCGTCGCGCAAATGCTCGCCGTTCTGGATGCCGAGTCCGGGGTTCCGGATGGTGGCGGTCGATGGCCACAACGCGAACGGCTAACGGGTCGACTGAAGGGACAGCTGCTGCACGCGGGTGCCCCAGCGGGACGGCGCAGGTCATGCCCGCTGGGCACCCACCCATACGCCTGGCGCGGTCAGAAGCCCCACGCCCGTTCTGGGGTGATCCTGATACAGGTGTCGAAGGTGGCGTCGAAGCTATCCCGGTCGTACCCGATCGCCGGGAAGGAGGCCTCGTACTTGTCCAGATAAGCGGGAAGCTCGGAGGGGCGCGGCCGGTCAGCCACCTCAGCGGTGCCGATGACCACCAGGACATGTTCGGCCCCAGGGTCGGTGTGAAAGTGCACTGTCACGTGCGGATTCGTCCGCAGGTGGCGCACCTTCGCCGCCGTTGCCTGACTGAACACGAGGAAGGCACCGTCGTCGTAGACGAACCACACGGGCCGGGGCGCCGGCCGGCCGCTCGGCGTGACGGTGGTGAGCCACACGATGCGATCGCCCAGCTTTGCCCGCAGCTGCTCATCGGGTTCGTACGCCATGCCCTCCCCTTTCGCAGCCCTATCGAGACCGAACCCCGGACAGGCCAGCCCGCCGCTTCCGGGTACCCACCAGCCTGCCAGCGGTGGTGTTTTCTTGTCGGGGCTTTCGGGCATGGTGTTGGTCATGATTGGACGCCTACATACCGTTGTCATCGACTGTACCCACCCGGCCACGTTGGCTGAGTTCTACTCCGAGCTGCTCGGCCTGCCCATCACCCGACGAGACAGCGACTGGGTGACGATCGGCGGGGACGACTGGCCCCGGGTCGCCTTCCAGCTCGCGCCTGATCTCCAACCGCCGGCTTGGCCCGATCCGCAACGGCCGCAGCAGTTCCACTTAGACGTGCAGGTCGACGACATCGAGGCCGCGGAACAGCGGGTTCTCTCCCTCGGTGCCACCCGCCTGCCCGGCGGTGAGTCCACCTTCCGGGTTTATGCCGACCCCGCCGGGCACCCCTTCTGCCTGGAATTCGACGCGTGAGACAGCACCGGCTGTGGGCGATCCTGGTGACCCCGCACCACAGGCCGGTGAGGTCGTTCGATCCCGACGTACTGGCAGCTGAGGTTCGCCGGTGCAGCGGCGATGGTCCCGGCCAGGTCGGGTGTCGTGTACAGCCCGTATGAGGTGATGAAGCTACACAGCCCTTAAAGGTGGACTACGGCAACCACAAGATAGTTGCAATTACCTCCTTCGCGCAGTTAACTTCACTCTGACGAGTGAGTCACGTGGACTGTTAGTAACTCTGGATCAGTGGAGCTGCGACTTGGGCGTATCGGTCACACCCTCACGAGAGTCGGAGATCTCATCACCGGCCTCAACTGGTCGTCGGGTCCGGCGGGTTCGGGATACTGCCCCCTTCGCCGAACCAGCCCGTTATTCGGTGCTCGTGCTCGCCCTGCTGGTCAGCGCGGTGCTCATCGGGTCTGTTGCCGTCTCGATCGGTGCGGTCACCGTGCCGCTGGGCGTGGTGTGGCGCAGTGTCGGGCATCACCTGGGCCTCATCGGAGCGGTCGAGGACCCGATCCAGGATCAGATCGTCTGGGATCTGCGGGTGCCGCGGGGGTTGCTGGCGTTCATTGTGGGCGCGGGCCTGGCGGTGGCCGGGACGGTGATCCAGGCGACCGTGCGCAACCCGCTAGGCGATCCGTATCTACTCGGCATCGCCCCCGGAGCCTCGGCCGGCGCGGTATTCGTGCTCGTACTGGGGTCTTCGGCAGCGGCGGGCTTGTCCCTGAGCGGCGCGGCGTTCGTCGGCGCCATGATCGCCTTCGTGGCAACGTTCGCGCTCAGCCACCAGGGCGGTCGATGGCCTCCCACCAGACTGATCCTCGCGGGTGTCGCAGTCGGCTACCTGATGTTGGCGATCACCTACTACCTTGAAATGCTGGCTGATCCCAACCAGCTCTCGGGCGTGTTGTATTGGCTGCTCGGCAGCGTGTCCCGAGCGCGCTGGGAGAGCCTCGGCCTGCCGAGTGTGATCGTCGTGATCTCCACAGCCTGGCTGATCCTGCAGGGCCGGCGGCTCAACGCGCTGGCCTCGGGCGAGGAGACCGCAGCCTCACTTGGCATCAACGTCGGACGTTTCCAGTTCATCTTGAGACGATCACCTCGCTGCTGACGGCGGCCGTGGTCGCCGTCGCCGGCGGAATCGGCTTCGTCGGGCTGATGGTGCCGCACATCGTCCGCATGCTGGTCGGTGCGGATCATCGTCGGGTTCTGTTGGCATCGGCGCTGCTCGGCGGGGTGTTCCTGATCGCGGCTGACATCGCGGCGCGCACCCTGCAGGCACCAGTCGAGCTGCCGATCGGCATCATGACCGCGGCCGCCGGAGCGCCATTCTTCATGTGGTTGCTGCGTAGCCAGCTTTCCGATCCGCGAGGCCGATAATGCAGGTCGACGCCCAGTCGGTGGTAGTCGACATCAACGGCATCCGGATCGTCTCCTCCGGTGTGCTGCACGCGGCGGCGGGCACCATCGTCGGGCTGGTGGGCCCCAACGGGTCAGGTAAGTCGACCCTGTTGCGCACCCGTCTACCGGGCGCTGCGACCGACCGAGGGCGTCATCCAGGTCGGCGGTGATCCGGTGTGGGGGATGAGCGCCCGCCAGGCCGCCCGGCGTACCGCAGTGCTCACCCAGGAAAGCCCGGTCGACTTCGACTTCACGGTCAGTGAAATCGTGGCACTGGGCCGGGTGCCGCACAAAAACCTGCTGCAACGCACCACCATCACCGACGAGCACATCATCAGCGACTCGCTCACCCGCGCCGGAGCCTCCGGACTGGTCGAGCGGCGCTTCAGCACCCTCTCCGGTGGCGAGAAGCAGAAGGTCCTCATCGCCCGCGCGCTGGCGCAAGAACCGAAGGTGCTGGTCCTCGACGAGCCGACGAATCACTTGGACATCGCCGCGCAGCTCGACGTGCTCGAGCTGGTGAGTTCGCTTGGCGTCACAGTCGTCACCGCGGTGCACGACCTCAACCTCGCGACCAGCTACTGCGACCAGGTCTTCGTGCTCGACGCCGGGCGGGTGGTGGCCTCCGGCAACCCGAAAGAAGTCTTCAATCCGGATCTGCTCCTGCAGGTCTTCAGGGTCCGGGCGCACTGCGGCACGCACCCACTGACCGGCCGACCACTGCTGGCCTTCGCCCCCACCACACCGAGGCACGCCCCGGACCACCACGACAAGGAGACCCCATGAACTCTTCTTTTCGGCGCGTTCTTGCGCTGAGCCTGGCCGCCCTGGCGGCCACGGTCACCTCCTGCAGCAGCAACGCCAGCCCCAGGACATCCACCCCAGCGCCGACGTCCACTCCAGCTGCGCAGAGCAACTATCCATTCACCATCGAGAACTGCGGCAGGACCTATACCTACACCCAGGCACCCACCCGAGTCCTCGCCGGCTGGCCGAAGACCGTCGAAACCCTGAACGACCTCGGCGTGGGCTCGACCCTCATCGGCTACCTCGCCGGCAAGTTCGGCCCGGCGCCACAAGGATCCACCGGCAAAGCCCTCACACCCGAGTACGCACCCTCGGCAGAGACGATCCTCACCGCCAAGCCCGACTTCTTTCTCGCCAACGGAGACACCCAACTCAGCGGTTCGCAAGGCTCGGTTACCCCGGACGATCTCAGCCAGAGCGGCACCAACGTCTACGTCATGGGCAATGACTGCAAGGACACCAAAGGTGGGACCACTGTCGACACCGTCTACCAGGACATCACCAACCTCGGCCGCATCTTCAACGTGCCCGACAAAGCGATAGCCCTGAACGGCACCCTGCGCGCGCGAGTCGCCGCCGCAGCCGGCCTGCGAGGCAGCGCCCCTGCCCCCCGCATCGCCTATGTCCAGGTCTTCGACGACAAGCTCTACGCCCTGTCCGGCTTGAGCTATGCCGCCCAGGTCGAGGGCGTCGGTGGGATGAACATCCTCGCCGACCCCACTCAAAGATTCGGTGAGATCAGTCCGGAAAAAGTGCTCACCCTCGATGCCGACGCCATCGTGTTCGCTTACAACTTCGAACTTGAAACCATCGATCAACAGAAATCCCAAATCGTCAAGACGCTCGCCAACAGCAGAGCCGTCCGCGAGAACAAAATCGTCGGAGTGCCCAACACCCTCGCCGAAGGCCCCGGAGTGGCGGTCGTCGAGGCCATCGAGCTGATTGCCAAGACTATCTACCGTTAACCCATTCGTGTTCATCCTGCTCGGGCTTCGAGGTCCGAGCACGCGGAGAGGAGTCATCATCCAGCTCTCTATGGCTAGCCGGCCGATCTCTCGTCGTCAGCTTTTGGGGGATGCTGGTGCTCTCGCCTTGGCGGCGTTCACGTTGCCGGCCTGCTCCACGCGGCAGGGGGCCGCTGGCAGTACGACTGGCCCGCCGCGGCACGGTGGGACGCTGACGTTCGCGGCCAACGCGTCGACGGTGAAAGAAAAACTCGATCCGCAGAAGGCCAACGGTCCCGCCGGCTACCTCCGGAATGTCTCTGTTTTCGATTCGCTCGTTGCGGTCACCGCAGACGGCTGGAAGCTCGAGCCGCGCCTTGCCCGGTCGTGGGAGCCGAGCGCGGATCTCCTGTCGTGGCGCTTCACCCTCCGCCAGGGGGTGACCTTCCACGATGGTCGGCCGCTGGAGGCCAAGGACGTGGTCTGGACGTTCCGACGGATCTTGGACGAGAACGTCGGCTCGGGGGCCTTCTCCCGGTTCTCCCGCACGATGAGCCCCGCCGGCATCACGGCACCGGACGCATCCACGGTCATGATCACGCTGACCAGCCCCGATTCACTGTTGCCCTATGCCTTCACCGATCCCGTCACCGTCATCGTCAAGGAGGGCCAGCAGACGTTCGACGCCTCGACCTACATCGGTACCGGGCCGTACAAGCTGGTGTCCTGGACCCCTGGCCAGAGCTTGGAGATGCAACGCAACCCCAATTACTGGGATGGTGAGCTGCCCTACCTCGATGGGCTGCGCAGAGTTGACGCGACCGACGTGGCCACGGCCAGCCAGGGCGTGCTCAGCGGCAACTTCGACGTCGCCGAGGCGGTGTCCTACGCAGCAGCCGATCAGCTCGGCAAATCGGCGAACGCCCAGCTGATCCGGATGCGCAACACCACCTCGCTGGTGGCGGTGATGGACACCACGCAGGCACCCTTCACCGACGACCGGGTCCGGCAGGCGTTCAAGCTGGCCGTCGACCGCGAGGCGGTGTTGAACACGGTTTTCGCCGGCTTCGGTGAGGTGACCAGCGATCTGATGATGGCCCCCACCGACCCGTACTACCCGGATGATCTGGAGCAGGTCAGCTACGACCCGGATCAGGCCAAGAGCCTGCTCGCGGCGGCCGGATTCCCGACCGGGGTGGACGTCGACCTACTCACCTACGGCACCTACTCGCCGTTGGCGGTTGCTTATGCCGAGGTAGCCAAAGCCGGCGGGATCCGCGCGAACGTGCAGCAGGGCAATCCGGACACGTTCTGGTCGGTCGCCAACGAGAGCAAGCTGAATTTCCCCGCGATCGACGAGCTGTACAACAAGGCGCTGCGGACCACAGATACCGAGCAGCAGAAGACCTTCATCAAGCAGGGCCTTGCCCTCGCCGCGCAGAACATGGGTCTCATCATTCCGGTGATGGCCGATCAACTACTGCTCGCCAAGAAGAACGTCCAAGGGGTCACCAGCGCGGCGTGCTGGGCCGTCACGCCACCCCCGAGCAGATCACCGCCTTTGTCGCGGCGCACGATCTGGTCGCTCCCCTGCCGGTGAGATACACCCGATGGCTCGGGGATTTCATGCAGGGCGACTGGGGAACGTCGGTGATCACTGCCCGGCCGGTCCAACCGGAGCTGGTGGCCCGGCTCGGTCGGACCGTGTTGCTGGCCGGGCTGTCGTTCCTGGTCGTCGTGCCGCTGAGTATCGCGCTGGGTGGCTATCTCGCTCAGCGCTGGGGCACTCGGTTCGACGTCGCCGCGACCAGTGGGCTGATGATGCTGAGCGCGTTGCCCGAGTTCATGGTCGGGGTGGGCGCAATCCTGGTCTTTTCCGTGCTGCTCGGGGTCCTGCCACCGGAGAGTGGAACGGCGATCGCCTTCGGCACCCCGGAGGCGATCGCCGAGGCCTACCTTTTGCCGGCGCTCACGCTGGTGCTCGTCGCGGCGCCGTTTTTGGTGCGGCTGACCCGCGCCTGCGCGCGGGAGGGCCTGACCGCAGCGCACACCCGCGCGGCGACGCTGCGCGGGCTTGGCCGACGCACTGTCATCTGGGACTACGGGATGCGCGCCGCCGCGGTGCCCATCGTCAGCGCGACCGGACTCACCCTGGTCCACCTGCTGGGTGGCACGATCGTCGTGGAGAACCTGTTCGGCTTCCCGGGCCTCGGCCAGGCCCTGGTGAGCGCCGTAGCAACTGGCGACACAGTCGCAGTCCAAGCGATCGCGGTGGTGACCGCCGCCCTGTTCGTCGCGATCTCCCTACTCACGGACCTGCTCGCGACGCTGTTCAACCCGCGATTGCGAGGCGCCGGGTGATCTGGAGCGGACCACGTCGATGAGTGTCGCAATCGCACCTGGCCCATTCGGGTCGCCATCCGATGACGGGTACCGACGGCCGCAGGTGTGGCGCGCGATCCTCGGCACGCGGGAAGGCCGGATCGGCGTCCCCCTCGGTGCCGTCATGGTGATCGTCATCGCCGTCGGCCGGTTCATCACCCCGTATCCCCCGGACAAGATCGGTGTCGCGATCCCCGGGTCACCGCCATCGGGGGAACACCTGCTGGGCGCGGACGGACTCGGCCGTGACGTGTTGAGCCGGTTGCTGACCGGGGGTACGTCGGTGCTGGTCACTCCACTGGGTGCGGTGTCGGTGTCGTTCCTGATCGGCGGTGCGCTCGGCCTGCTCGCCGCCTACCGGGGCGGGGTCACCGACCAGCTCATCTCCCGGGTGTTCGATCTGTTGTTGACGATCCCGCCGCTGCTGACGGTGCTCGTTCTGCTCGCCAGCCTCGGGCGCTCGCCGTTGGCCATCATTCTCGTCGTCGGGCTGGTGTTCATTCCGTGGGTGGGGTGCGTAGCCCGTGGCGCGGCGCAAGCTGTGGTGACCCATGACTACGTGCACGCCGCCGTGGCCCACGGTGAGAGCACCTTGTGGATACTTCGCCGAGAGGTGCTCCCGAACGTCGCCGCACCGCTCATCGGTGCGTTCAGCCTCTACCTCACCTCAGGCATCGTCTTCATCTCGACGCTGAGCTTCCTCGGCCTCGGTGACCAGCCACCGAGCTCCAGTTGGGGCCTGATGGTCGCGGAGTCACGGGGATTTCTCACGACCAATCCCGTGGCCACGCTCGCTCCGGCAATCGGGATCGCCGCCGTGTCGGTGTCATTCATGCTGATTGCCGACGCCATCACCCGCCATGTCGTGCGCGATGCCGGACATGGCCAACCGATCCTATGATCGACGCCGCCCTCGAGGTCGACGCGGTCTCGGTCGCCTACCGCCGCCCTGACGGATCGATGGCGACGGTGGTCTCCCAGGTGAGCCTGAGCCTGAAACCCGGCCAAGTCCTCGGGCTGGTCGGTGAGTCCGGCTGCGGGAAATCATCCCTCGCGCTGGCCTGCATGGGAACTACCCTCGACGGCGGTGTCATCACCAGCGGAAGCGTCGCTGTCGAGGGTCTCGACCTGCTGACCGCGCCGCCGGAGACCTTGCGCGCGCTATGGGGGCGGCAGCTGGCCCACGTTCCGCAGAACCCCGCTACTTCGCTCAACCCCGCAATGCGCGTCGGCAGGCAGCTCGCCCAACCGATCATCACCCACCTCGGTCTCACCGGCCGCCAGCTTCGTGTCAGAGCAATCGACCTGCTGGAACGGGTAGGGATCGCCAACCCTGGGCAGACCCTGCGGCGGTATCCGCATGAATTCTCCGGAGGGCAACAACAACGCATCGCGCTGGCTCTCGCCATCTCCTGCGCTCCCCGGGTACTGATCCTCGACGAACCGACGACCGGGCTGGATGTCACCACCGAGGCGAGAATCGTCACGCTGCTGAAGGGCATCGCGACCGACACTCGCGCCGCCGCGCTCTACATCAGCCACGACCTGGCGCTGATATCCGGTGTGGCCGACCGGCTCCTGGTGATGTCCGCCGGGGAGATCGTGGAGTCCGGCCTCACCCGGGGCGTAGTGCGCAATCCGCGTCATCCGTATACCCGTGCACTACTCGCGGCACTGCCGAGCGCACACCGGCGCCGCACCGTCCATGAGTTGATGGGTCGCCCTTCGGACCAGGTGGTCATCGACGACTGCGCCTGCACCGAGCCCGAACCGGTGCCTATCCTCGAGCTGGCAGGCGTGTGGTGCCAGTACCGTCAGCAGACCGAGCCTGCGGTGTCCGACCTCTCCCTCACCATCGACCGCAGTGACACGGTAGGCATCGTCGGGGAGTCCGGCAGCGGAAAATCGACGCTGCTGCGAGCTATCGCGGGCCTGCATCCGGCCCGAAAAGGCACCATCCGATTCAGGGGACACGAGCTGGCACCAGCAGCCCGGCGGCGGCCACTCGAAGTATGCCGTGATATTCAGCTCGTATTCCAGAACCCCGATTCCTCGCTCAATCCCCGCCAGAGCGTGGGAGAAATCCTCGCCCGCCCGATCCGCCTGTTCCGCAGCGACGTCGCTCGCCGCGTGGAAGCCCGCGCAGTGGCTACGGCGCTCGATCAGGTCCGGCTGGCGGCCGGCACAATTCACCGCTACCCCGGCGAGCTCTCCGGTGGACAGCGCCAGCGCGTCGCGATAGCCCGCGCCTTCGCCGCCCGACCCGCTCTGCTGCTCTGCGACGAGGTCACCTCCGCGCTGGACGTGTCCGTCCAGGCGACCATCCTCGAGCTGATCACCGAACTGGCCACCACCTTCGCCACCACTGTGGTGTTCGTCAGCCACGACCTCGCTGTCGTCCGCACGATCTGCCGCCGCGCCGTGGTGCTGCGGGCCGGGCGAATCTGCGAGGACAGACCAACCGACGAGCTCTTCATGGCTGCCTCCCACCCCTACACCCAGGAGCTCATCGCAGCTATTCCCACGCTGGCCGGGGTAGATACCGGCGGTCAACACTAATCCGTTAATTGACGGTACCGGGCAAGCTGAGTCGGAAGTTGTACCTGGAGTTGGAGAAGAGCATCCTGCAACAGGCAGGTCTGTCGAGCCGGAACCGCTCCTCGATCGCGGTGACGTGCCCGCGGATCGGCTGAGGAGCAGGTCGGGCTCCTGCCCCAGGAGTACCTCCTTGCCGGGCGCGACCATGGGCACGCCCTCGAATGTCGCCACAGCCGGGCCAAGCGGATCAAGCACACCGATCAGGGCGTCGATCCGGAGACCGCTCGGCGAGGGCGCCCTGCACGGGGGCAGCCCCGCCCCCGGCCAGCACCAGCCAACACGACAAAGCCGACCAGGAACAGCGGGACCATCGTCCCGATCCGGCTCATGGCCTGCTTCCTCTCCAGCAGCGGTCGAAGTCCTGCTGCGGTGGTTCATACGCGTCGATGGAGCTGAATCTCCCCAACGTCGGGATCGCGTCTTGGTCTACGGTGACCGCCGTCTCCAGCACGGGCAAGGAGCCAGCGCCCGAAGTTCGCTGTGGGAAACCGGAACCGCCTCCAGCGGTGCCTTCCGTCCGCGAGGCTCGGGTGGATCTCGGCCAGCTTGACGACGTCCGGTGGCGAGGTGGTGTCTCGTGCACGAGCGAGGGTGAGGTAACCGTTGTGCAACCAGACACCCCACTGGACCAGATTCCCGTCGCGGTGGCGGACCAACCACTCGGCGAGCGGCCCGAGACCGGTCAGCAGCGCCTGCTCCGCCTCCCGGAGCCACAAGTCGGCTCGGATCGCCAGGTCGGGCGCGGTCGTGGCGCCGCTTGGGTCACGGCGCCGGATCAACGCTGCGATCACCTCATCGGCAGGGTCAGCCACGCTCGTGCTCGGCCAACTGAGCGCACTTCCAGTACCGCACCACATCCGCGGAGTACTGCTCAGGTATGGCGCCTACTTCCCAGGCGTGCGGAAGGCACAGAAGAAGCAAGTTGCTGGCGTCGCGGTTGTCCGCTTCGCTCATATCGGGATTCCAGCGAGGACCGCCTTCGCTACGCGCGTGGACTCACGATGTTCGGCAGGCTTCTGCCTGACGGAACGAGCAGTCGTCGAGTTAGGGCCACAGCCGCGCCAGCGGCATCGCCGGACCGGGTACCAGCACGATGATGGCCCCGATCAGTCGACCAACCCAGGCCATCGGCCTCCAGCTCGGCCGCCGGTCAGTGCAGCGCATGGCCGAGTATCAGGCCGTCGCGGCGTGGTCGAGATACTCGTCCAGCAATGCTGACAACGATCGTCCCCGGGCGAAACCGCGTTCCACGATAAGTCCGACGGCGATTCGGGCAGTGGTCCGATCCTCGGGACCGAGCACTGATGCCAGCGCACGGAGGTCGGCCGCGTCCTGCGGGCGGGTCTCATCGTCGCGCGCGAGCAGCTTGAGGGCCACGAGATGGCCTGCGGTGGCGACCGGCATGGAGACTGCGGGCAGGATCTCGAGCACGTCGGCGTGTGCGACGACCTCGGCTTCGATACCGGCAGTGGCGAAGATCAGATCGACGACCACCCCAATACCGCCGGTACCAGGGCTAATCAGGCGCACGGTCGCGAGCCTGCCCACAGCGTCCTGCTCCACCAGGGCACGGAGACCGTAGCCGGCCGCGGTCAGTGAGCGGACCAACTGCTCAGCGGCGCCATCGCTTTCGACCAGTACGGCGACATCGACATCGCGAGTAAACCTCGGCTCGGTCCTGGCTGACACTGCGAAGCCCCCGACCAGCGCCCACCCGACCTGCCGGGAATCCAGCTCAGAGGCGATCCGGCGCAGTGCTGCTTCGACTCGGTTCACAGCTGCCGTGCAGACGGCGGACCGGGGTGGTCACCGTGCTCGGCGCCGGACCGGCGCTGCAGCCACGCGGCGATCTCAGCGTCAATGTCCTGCGCACTCGCGTCGGGCCGCTCGCGCCGCAACCGCTGCCGCAGCATGTTCTCCCCGACCTCGTAGAGCTCGAGGGCGGCGCGGAACCGATCAGCGACCTGGGACGCGGGCACCACCGTATTTTACTCTCGCCGCTCGAATCCAAGTGTGCCAGTGCCAGGAACACGCCAAGTTCGTCGTGTTCGAGGTAGTGCACCGGGTCGCCGATGAGGTGGTCGGTGTCGATGCTGCGGATCTGGTCGACGAGGAACCTGGTCTGCTGTCCGTTAATCTCCGTGGCGGGGCGGAAGACGGCGGGCTGCGCGGTGGTCGAGGTGGACGATCGTGGCGGTACTCCAAGGCATGGAACTCGGGCTGAGTATGAGACCGAGGCGCCTGCCGCGCTGCTCGTGCCCGCGTTTCGCGTCACCCACCTCCACCCGGTAGACCGCCCCGCGAATCACCACGCATCAGCCTCATCTGTCAAGTCTTCCCGCGCGAGGCCGGGGACCGGCCCGGACTCGCCGCGTCGAGACGGCGTTGGCGCGCCACCGCCCGACCCGTGGTCAGCGTCCGCCCGTCGCGGTCATCGAAACCGACTTTTTGCTCGCCCGCCAAGTCGGCGCGGCGCTGCACGGGGCTGGGGTCGATCGATCTCGTCGACGCGCACGTCCTGGCCGTCTGCGCGCGCCGCGGAGGTGGCTTGATGATCACCTCGGATCCGGGACGACATCACGCGGCGCATCACCGCCAGCCACCGGGCGACGATGCGGACGGCCGACGGGGGGTGCGGACTCATATCATTTGTATGATGACCCACCGGCGGCTATTACGGGGAACGGATGTTTGCGATTCCTTGAGGAACGTTGCTCTTCGCGCGATGGAGGTTGAGTGGGGTTTCCCGAGATTCCCGAGCCGGATGATTTGCTCGAGTGGCTGCTGACAGAGATCTTCGGACCTGCCAGCGTGGTCGTCTTCCTCTACCTCATGGTCACCGCGGTCGCCGCCTGGTACAAGGCGGCGGTGACGGCGATCAAGCTCGGTAAGGTGGGGCATTCATCGGCGGTACGGCTCTTCATGCGCATCTCCCAGCACTCGCGCGGGTACCGGGCCGTCGGCGTTGCGCTTTCGGTGGCGGTGGTCCTCATTCAGGTGATGTGGGCCTACCTGGCCTATGTCGCGGGGAACGCGATCTCCCGGGTGGCAGGCGTCTCGGAGGATGTGGACTTGTCGAGACTCACCGTCGACCAGTTCGTCAGGAGCCTGAATTGGGACTGGGTTTCGACTGGTTACGTGCTCTTGTGCGCGGCGGCGCTGGTGCATACGTATCGGTATCCGCGGTACCGCCGCAACCGCACCGTAGCCACGATCCTATCCCTGCCCGCGTACCCGATCGCACTCTTCGGCACGCTGGGGGCGACCTGGATAATGCTCGACTACCTTGGGATGGGCAACATGTACAGCAACAATTTCACGAAGGGTGAGGTGATCCTTGCTTATGCCATGGGAGCCACGTCAATTGCCTACATCATCGCCACGCGCGCGGCGTTGAACACTCCGGGCCTGGTGGCGAACTACTGGACCAGGTCCACTTAGGTCAGGCACTGAACCGATCCCTGGACGACGGAATTCGTCATCGCGCTCTCCCCTCCAACGCACTCTCCTGCCGATGAGCGTGTGTACCTCGCGGGGGTGTTGGCGCAGGCAGGAGCTGGGCGAGCAGACGGATGTGACGGCGCTGCAGATTCCTTGCTATCTGAACGAAACCGCTGCGGGTGCGGACGGTGGTGCGGTTCGCGAGTGGGTGGCGACCCTGGCGGAAGTGGTCGCGGACCTGGCGCAACGCTGGCAGCTGTGGGTCGGGCAGCCCGTACGAACCGGGCGGGCGGTGCTCATGGGTCGCACCGGCCCGAACCGTCGCGGGGCAGGATCTGGTGCTCAAGGTCGGGTGGCGCCATCCCGAGGCCGCGCACGAAGCCGACGCGCTGCAGGTGTGGGGTGGCGGCGGTGCGGTCCGGCTGCACGCGGCCGAGACGATCGGGCAGAGCAGCGCACTGCTGCTCGAGCGATGCACGCCCGGGACACCCCTTGGCCGATCAACGCCGGAACCGGAGCAGGACGCGGTCGTCGCCGACCTGCTGAGCCGGCTGTGGATCCACCCGCCGGCCGGGCATCCGTTCCGTCACCTGCAAGTGATGTGCGAAGACTGGGCCGCCGAATTCGAAGTGCGATTCGCCTGCTCGACCACTGGCATCGATCCCGGCCTCGCCCGCGCGGCGATGACTCTGCTCCGCGAACTGCCCCGGTCAGTGCAGGACGCGGTGCTGCTGTGCACCGACCTGCACGGCGGCAACGTTCTGGCCGCCCTGCGTGAGCCGTGGCTGGTGATCGACCCCAAGCCCTACCTCGGCGACCGCACCTACGATGCGCTGCAGCACATGCTCAACTGCCAGGAGCGCCTCGTCGCCGACCCGGTGGGCTTCGCGCAGCGGATGGCCAGCTTGCTCGATCTCGACGCCGGGCGCCTGCGGCTCTGGTTGTTCAGCAGGTGCCTGCAGGAATGCCTCAACCAACCCCAGCTCTACCAAGTCGCCACCCAGCTCAGGCCGTGACATCCCGGCGGTCAGGTAGTGGGTTGTTTCGTTTAAAGGTATTGCGGGAGTCGGTGGTCAACCTCCAGTGGGCGGCCTGCTGGCGGCCTGCCCAGAAGCGAGCATAGAGCCCACCACGGGACACCAGGTCGTCGTGGGTCCCGGACTCCACGACACGCCCCCGGTCCAAGGCGACGATGTGGTCGGCGGAGCGGATTGTGGACAGTCGGTGGGCGACCACAAGCAGGGTCTTGTCCGCGACCAGGGCGGCCAGTGCCCCCTGGATGAGGCGCTCGTTGAGCGGGTCGACGGCCGCCGTGGCCTCGTCGAGCAGCACGATCGGCGCGTCCTTGAGGATGGCCCGGGCGATCGAGATCCGCTGTCGCTGCCCGCCGGACAGGGTGCGCCCACCCTCCCCCACCACGGTCTGGTAACCCTCGGGCAGGGCCATCACGAAGTCATGGCAGCTCGCTGCCTTCGCCGCCGCGGTGACCTTGTGGTCCTCGGCGTCGGGCCGGCCCATGACGAGGTTGTCCCGGATGGTGCCCGCGAACAGGTAGACGTCCTGGAACACGATGCTCACGGCGTCGAAGAGCTGATCCGGCGTCAGGTCCCGGAGGTCGACGCCGCCGATGCGGACCGTACCCCGGTCCGGATGGAAGAAGCCGGCCACCAGATTCAGGGCGGTCGTCTTACCCGCTCCGGAAGGGCCGACCAGCGCGGTCATCGACCGGGCGGCCACGGTGAAGCTGACCTCGTGGAGCACCGGCACGCCGGGCCGGTAGCCGAAGCCGACCCCGTCGAAGGTGATGTCGAAGCTGGTCAGCGCCGGAACGGGCGGGTCGGGCGGTGGCTCGATCGCGGCGCTGAGCACCCGGTCCGCGCGGGCCAGGTTCGCCGCCGCGATCGGCAGGTTGGCGATGCGGTCGACCGAGTCCAGCAATGACCGGCCAGCCGCCACAGGATGGCCTCAGCGTGGCCCAGCCGCGGGCTCATCCGGCCGCTCCCGGCTCGCCACGCACGGCCTTGCCGAGCGCGATATCGGCGGTCTCCAGCGACGCCTGCCACATCCGCTGGTATAGCCTGGGCCCGGCCACGAGCTCCGGGGGCGTGCCGCGCTGGACGATCCGGCCGCCGTCCACCACCAGGATCTGGCCGCCCCGCCCACCGTTGCCAGCCGGTGGGCCACCACAATCAGGGTCCGCCCGGCGGTGAGTGCCCCGATCGCCTTCTGGACCGCGGCCTCGTTCTCCGGGTCGGTGAAGGCGGTGGCCTCGTCGAGCACCACGATCGGTGCGTCCTTGAGGATGGCCCGGGCGATCGCGATGCGCTGGCGCTCCCCACCGGACAGCGCCACTCCCTTCGCGCCGAGGACTGTCTGGAAACCCGATGGCAGCGCGCTGATGAATTCCTCCGCCTGGGCCGCCCGGGCCGCCGCGAGCACCTCGTCGTCGCCGGCGTCCGGGCGCCCGAGGCGGATGTTCGCCGCCACCGTGTCGTGGAACAGGAACGTGTCCTGGAACACGAACGCGACCTGTTCCATCAGCTGATCGACAGCCATGTCACGGACGTCGACCCCGCCCACCAGCACGGCTCCGCTGCCCACGTCCCAGAAGCGCGGGATCAGCCGGGCGATCGTGGTCTTGCCCGCACCGGAGGGCCCGACCAGCGCGGTGATCTCACCCGCCCGGGCCAGCAGGCTGAGGCCGTCGAGCACCGGCGTGTCGCCGTAGCCGAAGGACACCTGGCGGAACTCCACGTCGTGGCCGTCCAGAGGCACCCGCCGTCCGGTGTCCGGCAGGGTCGCCTCGTCCATCACCGTGGCGACCACGGCACCGGCATAGGTCATGGCGGAGAACCGGAACGCCAGGTCGTAGAACCGCACCAGCGGGGCGCTGTATCCGACCCCGACGATGAGGAAGAACAGTAGGGTGACCACGGTGATCTGGTCGGCCAGCAGCAGCCCCAGTCCAATGGGAATGATCACCACCGGGTTGGCCACCGCGAGCACCTCGGCCGCGGTGCTCAGCGGCAGCGCGGCCCGCGGCCAAGCAGTCTCCGCCGTGGCGTAATCATCGACCGCCTGGCGGCTGCGCCGCGATGTCCAGACGTACCTCTATGTACCTTGATCTTGAGGTTTCGCCGATGCAGCGACGATGGCCCGGCCAGAGTCGGTGTCCCTGATGTGGCCGAGGATGCCTACCAGCAGGAACTCCTCGGCCGGTACCGCGTCGAGAATAAGTGTCGGTGACTCCCGCGGCCGCGGTGCGAACCTCGACATGCGTGGCCACGGCAACCGCAGATTGCGGGCACGGTTGGCGATCACCGGATGAGCCACAGACGATGCGGACAGGCCGGGTGCCCATAGGATGGTGCTCGCTCATGCCGATGTGCGGACGTTCGTCAAGGGCTTGAGGCGCTTGACCGGCGGCCCAGACGCCACCCTCGGAACGCGCCTCGTCTACTTCAACGCAAGTGTTGGTGGTACCGGGTAGGTTCCGCCCAATGAGGTCGCGACGCCGACGGTTGTCCGGACGCAGGGCGTGTGAGTGAATGTCTGACACTGATACGTTGCGCGCGAGCAGGGATGGGGATCAGTTCCACTATCGGTGGGCTGCGCGACAGACCCTGCAGCTCTTGGAGCCCGGAACTGACCTCGTGTTGATCACCATCGAAGGCGTAGCAGCTGACGGAACAGAGGGCAGCCCTGGGGTTCAAGTTGTTGACATGGCGGAGTACCGCGGCGGCAGTAAGATAAACGACGCAACTAGCGTCGTTTATCGACAACTAAAACACTCAACCGAACGTCCCGGTGAAGATCAAACCGCATCCGACCTCAAGAAAACGATTGCTGGATTTGCCAAGATTTTTCGAGATATTCGTCGAGATTATCCTGACGCTATACACAAAGTCAAATTTGAGCTTGTATCCAACAGGCCGGTCAGTTCGTCCGTGCTCCGGGCCATCGACGTAATCGCTTCAGGCGAGGTTACTACGGACGTTAAGCACGAGGTTCGGTATCTCCGGCAGTACAGCGGTTTCGGCGATGACGCTGAAGAGCAGTCTGCTTTCTTCAGTAGGTTCAAGGTTGACGCGTCAGCCCCTAATTTGCTGAAGCTTGATGCGTTGTTTCATGCAGACGTTGCAGCGCTGCTGCCAGGCACTCTGGACGTCGAGCACATCCTGTTGAAAGAGATTGTTGGAAATCGAGCTACGTCGCTTGAACCCGATCCAAGGATTACCCGTGGCACGGTGCTGGCTGCTCTTCGAGTCGGCGATGACGCCTTGTTGCCGGCACTGAATCTGATCGAGGTGCCTGCTCATGTCGTGCTGACAGCGGGATCGCGCGAGGTCCTGGACGCGGTGGCTGCCCCCGACGCGCGGACGATCCTCGTGCATGCCGCTGGCGGTGTCGGGAAGTCCGTGTTGACCACGCAGATCCAGCAAAGTCTTCCGGATGGTTCGTTGACTTTGGTGTATGACTGTTTTGGGAACGGTCAGTACAGGATGGGCAGCCGGCCTCGGCACCCACATCGGCAGGGCTTCACTCAGCTCGCCAACGAGCTGGCGGCGCACACTCTGTGTGAGCCCTTGATTCCCACTTCTCACGCGCTTCCGTCGGACTATGTCCGTGCGTTCTTGATGCGTGTCCAGGTGGCGGCTGAAGCTGTTGCCGCTCGGACGCCGGGCGCACTGCTGGCGATCGTGGTTGATGCCGCTGACAACGCCGCGCAACTCGCACAGTCGCTGAGAGATCGCAGCTTCGTCGAAGACCTACTGCGCGAGCAGGTACCGGACAACGTGCGGATCGTGATGCTGTGCAGAACCGAATACATCGTTCTGCTCGATCCGCCGCCCCAGACTCGCCAGGTCGAACTCACGGGCTTCACCAGGGACGACAGTCGAGAACTCTTGCTATCCGTTTTCGGGGGCGTCACTGAGATCCAGGTCGATGAGTTCCATCGGATGACTGGAGGAAACCCTCGCATCCAAGCGTTCGTCTTGGAGTCGGCCGACACTATCGAGGCATGTCTGGCGACCTTGGGGCGCGTGGCCCCTAAGGATGGTGGACCGCTTGAGCTTGACGAGCTACTGCGGTCCCGGGTCGCGCACTGCAAAGAGTTCAGTCCCGCAGCACCGGCTGAGATCGACTCGCTGTGCGAGGCTATAGCAGCGTTGCGACCACGCATTCCCGTCTCCCTGCTCAGCGCCCTGTGCAGGGTGCCGGCTCCAGCGGTCCGTAGTTTCATCGCCGACCTCCGTCGACCGCTCCTCGTCGATGGCGACTGCGTGCAGTTCCGGGACGAGCCAACCGAAACCTGGTTCCGGACCAACTACAGGCCGACGGGCCAACAGCTGAATGCGTTCATCGAGCGGCTCATCCCCCTGGCATCAACCCAGCCATACGCGGCCGCATCGTTGCCCGAACTGATGTGGGAGGCCCAGCAACTCGACGCTTTGGTCGAGCTGGCCATGACCGACGCCGCGCTTCCGGAAGGCAACGATCTAGAACAGCGAGAGATCGCCCAGCAGCGCGCCCAGTACGCGCTCAAGGCCGCACTACGGTCCGGGCGCGACCTCGAAGCCACCCGCGTAGCACTCAAAGCCGGTGTTCTTGCCGCGGGTCGTGATCGCACGCTGGCGATGTTCCGTACGAACCCGGATCTGGCTGGTCGGTTCCTCGACGCCCAGGTTGTCGAGGATCTGGTCTCCACCCGCAGCCTTATATCGACGTGGCCTGGCTCGAACCTGCAGTACGAGGGTGCAATGCTGTCCACCTCGCCTGGACAGGCCGACATGGCCGCCAGCAAACTACGGACCGCGCAAGATATGCAGCATGCTGTGATGCGAGCGGCAGGCAAGAAACACCCGGTCACCGTGGAGGAAATCGCCGAGGTTGCATACGGCCTCGTGTACGCGAACAGTGTCGAAGCATGTGTCTCGTACCTGTCGAGCTGGAGGCCGAACCGGGTTGCATTCGAGGCCGGCCACATCGTCGCACGACGTCTGGTAGACGCCGGTGACATCGACAGATGGGAACAACTCGGTCTCATCTCAGCTCGCCGCGCCAAGTACCTGCAGTTCGCAGTTGCTGACGCCGGCTGGTACGGCAACCTCGTCTGTACTCCGGAGTTGGCTAGGAGTCTCTGCCGGATGCTGCGACGGCAACGCCGCCGACTGTCATTCCACAGAGGCCGCCAATACCACGAGTCGATGTCGATTCCCCAGCACATACCGCCTGTCGTATGGATCATTGCGATGGGCCTACGTCATCAGGCATTGACCGCAGAGCAGATCGAAGAAGTCGCTCGACGGAACCTCCCAAAGACTCTCCCCCGGGGAGCCGGAGACCGGTGGAGCTATCCGATCGAGCCGTTGCTATGCGGCTACGCGCTACTCGCCCGAGCACGACAGCAACCGTTCGACGTCAACGATGTGGCCGGCCCAGACGTCACGGAGGCCAGAGCCAAACAGCAGCCGCACACTCACTCCCAAGTCCTCGAGGAGCACAACCGCAACATCGTGCCTCTCGGAACATGGGCCACCCTCTGGGTCAACACCATCACCGATGCCCAGCCAACCAACGAACCCAGCCGCGGCCCCGACGGCCCGATGTCGATTGAGACGCTGCTGCCAGCGTCGGACCGCAGCTACTCCGACTACCAGACGCCTTACGTGCTACTCCGAGGCATCGCACGCATAGGCGCACGCGTCGTCGCGCACGAGCCCTCACCCCAGTCTCGACAACGGTTCCTGGCCTGGTACCGCCAAGCGAACACCCTCCTCGGAACAGCCGCACAAACTGACATCGTTCACGCGGCAGCCGCAGCACCAGGAGCTCCCACAGACCACGACCTGGCCGCGATCGTGTTGACCGCAGCCGTGGACGTGGCAACAAACCTCGAGAACACTCATGAAGAAGCGCAGGAACGAGTCACCAAAATGGTGGCCCTGACACGCGCCCTCCTCCGATTCGACCCGATCGAGGCGCAGGAACACTTCCGCAATGCGCTCGAGATCACCGACCGCGTCGGTGACGACGCCCTCACTCGATTGCAAGCACTGCTCGCCCTGACCACCGCAGCAGCAGACCCCGACCGCCCTGACGATCAGCGCGCCTATCGAGTCGCTCAACTCGTCGAAGGATTCGAGCCTTACCTCAGCGAAACCATCGAACGCTCAGACGTCCTTCCCATCCTAGGCCGCCTCAGCGCCACCACAACCATCGCTGCAGCATCGCGATGGCGAGACAGGAACCTCTGCTCAGAGCGGGTCTTCATCCACGCATTCAATAAGGCTGACTCCCCGCTGACACCAGACCCAATTACCCCGCTGGCCATGTTGCCGTTCGACACCACCCGCGATCTCGCAGACCAACTGGAGCTAGCTCTGCGGCACAGCACGGAGTTGGCGTCGCGCATCCTGCGGGCTGTAGGCGAAGCAACCTGGCGACATGGTTGCCCTGCAGACTTTTACTCCACTGTGGATCGAGTGGTTGACGAATTAGGTCTGACCACAGCCGGCACCCGGCTGTCCCAGCATCCGGCACGTGGCTCCTGCCTACGAACACGCCAACTATTCCTCAATGTCCGGGGACAGTGAGGAATGGAGGCGAGAACGCGCTGCGGAGCAGGACACAGCGCTCCGTGAGCTGGCTTCGCTCGATCTCGCCACTGCCGACGGCTGGGACAAGGCCCGCCTACTAAGCAGGCGTCATCGCGGCCCTCTGGACTTCAACGCCATAGTCGACCACGCAGCCACAACGCCACCTGCCAGGCTCGCGAATGTGCTCGCCGGGTTCCTGAGCCACCCGGGTTTCTCGTTGTGGGAGTACCGGACCGTGATCGAACGGTTCGCCGCGCTGCCACTACTCCCTCACGCAGCGCGGGCTCAACTACGTCACTTGGTCACGCAGGCAACCGCCCGATTCTGCCTAGACCTCAGCACGAAACAACACAACTATGCCAACCTTCCCGAACTCGCCGGCACCATTGGGGTGAACCGCGATCTCCAGCGCGACGCCTTCGCTCACGTCGGCTCACTCTCCGCCCCATTGACCTCGACTCAGTGCTTCGAGCTCGCCACAGTTCTCGCCCAGCGTCTGACCAGCGGCTCCGCCCGGATTGCGCTCGATGACCTCTCGACTCTGCTTCTCCCGCTCGCATCCGACGACTCAGCAGATGGCGACTTCAACAGCATCCCGGCTGTACCGGCAACCGCCGCCGAGTGTATCGCCGGATACCTGTGGACAGCACTGGGCGACCCCGCGACTGACATCCGCTGGCGCACAGCCCACACTATGCGCCTCCTAGTCGAACTAGGTCGCAGCGACGTGCTCGACGCCCTTCGACGCTTCCCCTCAGGCGATCTCAACGCGGCGCCGTTCACCGACGCTCAGTTGCCGTTCTACGACAAGCACGCCCTGCTATGGCTACTACTTGCGATAGCTCGCGCAGCTCATGAATCCGAGACGGCACCCGAACTGAGGGCGTTCGTACCTCTTCTCGAGAGAGTCGCCTTCAAGGATCCGCCACACGTCCTGCTACGCGCTGCGGCAGCCTCTGCACTGATCGGCCTAGCCGCAGCAGGCGTCGACGACGTGACCGAATCGATAGCCGAACACGCTCGCACGGTCAACATTCCCATCGCTGTGCTCCCTGTCGACCTCGCCGACGTAGCTCCGGATGAGGACGAGGAAGACGACGAGAGCAAACCGACGGTGCGGTTCTTCATGGACTTCGCCGACTACTGGTGCGATGACGTAGCCGATGCCTTCGGCCTATCCAACAACAATGTTGCTCGCAGAGCCAGCGATATCGTCGCTGAGGTGTGGCGCCTACCGCATGTTGATGGGCGCATCAATGACCCTCGTGCGACCCGTGGCCTGTACGACGGCCAGAAGACGAACCTGTACAAGAGTAGCTGGCCGGAAGTCGAAACCTTCAACTTCTACCTCGCCACCCATGCACTGTGGACAGTCGCCGGCACGCTCGTCGACACACAGCCGGTGTACCAGAAGCCCTACTCAGACCTTGACGAGTTCACCGGGTGGCTCCGTCGGCTCCTACCGGAACGAGACGACGGCCGGTGGCTAGCCGACCGCCGCGACCCGTCACCTACCAGCATCTTCACCAACCGGCACGAACGCATCGACGCCAGCTGGATATGGACATTAAGCCGGAGCGACTTCGCCGAGCGCCTCAGCACAGGCGACTGGATCACCGTCTGGGAGCGATCTTCAGACAGCACTGACACAGCACAGCAGAAAGTCCACGTGCACAGCGCCCAAGTCCGACCCGATCGCGCCAGGGCGCTCGTCCTCGCGCTCCAAACGGCGCCGTCATCCATGGCATGGAACATCCCTGAGTCGCCTGACAGTGAAGAGGATCGGCGGCCGACGATTCCAGGGTTCGACTTGACGGGCTGGATCAGCACTCACCACCAGATCGACGGCTTCGACAACCGCGACCCCCTTGGCACCTCTATTCCTTACCCGCCACCTCACCCAGACGACGCCACCAGGCAACTCCTGGGTCTCGTGCCTGACGCCGATATGCGCACCTGGACCCGCAGCGATCAACGCCCAGCGTTCCGCAGCAGAGTCTGGCGCGACCTGTACGACACCAGCAGAGGAAGAAGACACTCCGGAGGCGAAGGCGACCGGCTGGAGATCCACCGCGACGCACTCACCGATCTGCTCACCAAGACCGGCAACAGTCTCATCGTAATCGTGACGATCGAACGCACACACGAAGAGACCCGGCCCACGCACCTGTACTCAGGAGACAATGATGACCTCGCCTTCCTCGAACCATCCTTCAACGTTTACCTCATCGATGAGACCGGACGAACAAGCCAGCTTTAGGCAGACACTCGAACTCGGCACAACACTCGCCAAGGACCTCGACGACCGTGACCTCCTAGGCCGCTGGATGGCTCACCACATCAGCGACCTCATCACTCAAGCCAAGGAAGTCACCGGCCCCGACGGCGATACCCTTCGACAAGAAACACGCGACACGATCCTGGCGCTCTGGAACCACCGCGCCAACGCACCCCTGCGCAGCCGCCCTACACACAACGTCGACGTCGTCATCCGAGCGCTAGAGCGACTCGAAAACCCACAGGACTGGACATTCTACAACACCTTCCGGACGGAGGAAGAACCCGACGAGGAGTCCATGGCCAGCGTTCCCGCGCTGCGACTCGCCCTCGATATCGAGGCGTCCACCAAGGAAGTCGTCATCCACGTCCTCCGTCTCGCCGCTGACGAAGCCGATGCGAGGGAAGCGCCGTGGATCGAAGCCACAAATCACCTCATAGAAGACAACCAGCGATCGATATGGAGAATTTTACGTCAAGCCGACCGCCGCCACCGCTGGAAGCAATTGACCGAAGACGCCGACAGCGATGACGAACCAACTGCCGAAGGCCCCAGCGATGAGCCCATCGATGCCGGCGAGGCCGATCAGGTACTGACCACGCTCAAGGGCATACAGCGTCGGTTAGACATCATCCGCTCAGCAATCGAACACCGATTGAACGATGGCGGTATCTCCTAACCAAGCAAGCATGGACTTGTGTCGGCGAACGGGCTTGCTGACTGCAGCACTAAGGCCAATTGCTTGATTTGATCGCCAAAGGCCAGAAAGTGTGTAGCCCATAGCTCGCGTTTAATGCGAAATTCTCGACGAAGTAGTAGCCTGGGCAGGAACGCCCTCTTCTGCCGCTGACCGCGCCTCAGCCCTGTGGTCACCAACCGATGCGCGCCGGTGGCGGCCATGAACGTGCTTCGGCTCCAGCACAGAGCTGGCTGGGTCAAGAGACAACCACACCGCCGTGCCGTGGCGTTCCGGTCGAAGACCTTCACGACCGGCAGGCCGTCGAGAAGCTCGACCACCGCCGCGTTCATCCGGGCCGCCGCGCGCTGACCGTGGCGATGTGACCCGAGCTGCCCGCCATGCTCCGGCGCACCAGCACCGCCGCCACCGGAACGACGGCGATCGAGGTCAGCGCCAGCCGCCAGTCGACGATCAGCAGCCACCCGGTGACCGCCAGCCAGACCCCCACCGCGGAGACGAACTCGGGGATGGCGTGCGCCAGGAACAGCTCCAGCCGTTCGATGTCGTCGGCGAGAACCTTGGTGACCTCGCCGCTGTGCCTGCGGTCGAAGTAGCCCAGCGGTAGCCGGGCCAGCCGCTGGGCCAGGCTCATCCGCAACTGGCGCAGCACATTCCCGCCGGTGACGTGCGAGACGAACATCGCCCGCCCCCACAGCACGAACCGGCCGATGGTGGCGCCCGCCGCAATCAGCCCCAGCGTCACCAGGTCGGCCCCACCGCCGGTCACCAATGCCTGCACGGCGGCGTAGAGCAGGTAGAACGGCGCGAGCTCCAAGGCTGTGCTGACAAACGCCAGCAACACCGCAACCGTCAATGCACCCTTGGCCGGGCGGGCGAACCGCAGCAAGGCCTCCAGATCGGTGGTCAGCCGAGGGGTGTCGGGCTGCGGGGCATCTTGGCTCACATCAATGCATCTCCTACCCCGGTGCGGCCGGAACCCGTCGACCGTTGGCGCACGCTGAGGATGCACGTACTACCATCCCAGTGCAATAAACAAAATCCGGTAACAGGCAACAGGTCAGGGTCCTACCGCGCACTGCCCTGGTGGGGCGGACCGACTGTGGATCGCCGAAGCCGGACGAGGCCGTTCCCCGGCAACGCGCCGGACGCCATCGTCGCATTTCAGAGGTGCTAAGCGCGTCCGGCGGGCTGGTTCTTCGGGGATGGTCTGTAGCCTGATCGGATAGCCGTTGTCAAGCTCCGAAGGGTTCCGACGTGCCCGACATGCCTACCGGCCAGCTCATCCGCCTGTATCGGATCGATCGCAAGAAGAACACGGTCAACGTGGCAACCCTTGCCGGTATCACGGTTCGCTATCTTGAGATGATTGAAGCCGGTACTAAAACGCCGACGCTGCATGTTTTGGAAAAAATTGCCAAGGTCCTCGGTGTGCGCACAGCCGCTCTGCTGGGCGCGACTCCTAGCGAAGACCACGAGGGGCCAGTAAATCACCGGCTGGCTGAACTGGAACGTGCACTCATCACCTACCGCACAGTTTCACTGGCTGATACCGGTGAGCTTCCCAGCCTGGAAGCACTGGCCGAGCAGGTCAAAGCCACGCAGAAAACCTGGTTTACCTCGCCCAGCAAGTACAGCGACGCCTTGCAGGTATTGCCTGGGCTGATTATCGCCAGCGAGCGGGCAGTGTATGAGTCCGGCCGTTCGGTCACGGCGTGCCGCCAGGCATCCGAAGTCTACATGTTGACGCGGGCGGTATTGAAGTATCTTGGCAGGACCGATCTCTGCGGGCTGGTGTCGGATCGGGCCATGCACTATGCCGAAGAGACTGACGATCCGCTGTTGATCGCCGCCGCTACCTGGAGCCTGGGCCACGCGCTGCTCACTGATGACCAACCCGGCGGAGCGCT
>JBOHHE010000240.1:0-23258 GCA_050700355.1 Pseudonocardiaceae bacterium | reverse complement strand
GGCGAGGAAGTCCTCCTCCGTCCCGACGTCGTTGATCGCGACCTGCTGCGTGGACGGGGCGGCGGTGGTGTCGGTGGTCATGCGGTGGGGTGCTCCGGAGGAATAGGGTCGTCGGTGGGCAGTGTTGGCGCGCTGTAAGTCGGCGCGCTGGCCGTTCCCGCTGCGGCGGATCGTCCCGTGCCGCGCGCCGGGTCCAAAGCTTCTACTAGCGAAACCGCCCGCAGACCCCTGCTATTCCGGATGCGACGCGCTGCACGGACTCGGCACCCGGGCAGCGTGAAATGACAGCGCAAGTCGATCGTACTCAGGCAGGTACGCAAGCGGCAAACCCGACCCCCCGAATTCGCATGCACCGTCTGGGAGACTGCCCTCGTGACGAGCACGCCGCAACTGGGGCGCGATGGCGTGCCCCTTGAAGGAACAGCGAAGCCCCATGGGCAGGCGGAGGCGCTGCTGGGCACCACAGGCGTCGCGGCGCGTCTGGTCGATGCCACGGAGTCGCTGGCCACCAACCGCCGCTGGTGGGACGCAGACGCCTCGGACTACGTCAAGACACACGGCGACTTCCTGGGTGTCGCTGACTTCGTGTGGTGCCCGGAGGGACTTCGCGAGTCCGAAGCCGGACTGCTCGGTGAGCTCGCTGGCCTCCGGGTACTCGAGGTCGGCTGCGGCTCGGCGCCCAGCGCCCGGTGGATGGCCGCTCAGGGCGCCCGCGTCGTCGGCCTGGATCTGTCCGCCGGAATGCTGCGGTACGCGATCACAGCGGCCCGCGACACCGGGATCACGGTGCCCCTCGTGCAGGCCGACGCGGCCCGATTGCCGTTCGCCGACAACTCCTTCGACCTGGCGTGCTCCGCGTTCGGCGCGGTGCCGTTCGTCGCGGACTCGGCTCAGGTGATGCGGGAGGTCGCCCGGGTGCTCCGCCCCGGCGGCCGATGGGTTTTCGCGGTGACCCATCCGATGCGCTGGATCTTCCCGGACGATCCCGGTGAAGCCGGATTGACGGTGGCGCAGTCCTATTTCGATCGCACTCCCTACGTCGAGGTGGACGGCGCAGACCGGCCCACTTATGTGGAGCACCACCGGACGCTGGGCGATCGGGTTCGCGAGATCGTCGCGGCTGGGCTGTTGCTGGAGGATGTGGTGGAGCCGGAGTGGCCTACCGAGCTGCGCAGGGAGTGGGGCCAGTGGAGCCCGCTGCGGGGAGCGCTGTTCCCCGGGACCGCAATCTTCTGCTGTCGACGCTAGTGCGCCGCATCGTCCCAGGATCGCCCGAAGCCCACCGAAACCTCCAGCGGAACGTCCAGGCGGTACGCCGACCCCATCTCATGGCGCACCAGCGTCTCCACGGCCGCTCGCTCGCCCTCCGCGACCTCCAGCACCAGCTCATCGTGTACCTGCAGCAACATCCGAGAACTGAGCCCTTCGGTACGCAGTACCCGGGCCACTCCCAGCATCGCGACCTTGATGATGTCGGCCGCGCTGCCCTGGATCGGGGCGTTCAGAGCCATCCGCTCGGCCATGTCGCGACGCTGTCGATTATCGCTGACCAGGTCGGGTAGATAGCGGCGGCGGCCTAGAATGCTGGCGGTATAGCCGTCCTTACGGGCCTTTTCCACGACCGTATGCAAGTAGTCGCGGACACCACCGAAGCTGGCGAAATACTCGTCCATCAATCCGCGCGCCTCCTCGGCGGAGATCCGCAGCTGGGCGGAAAGCCCGAAGGCCGACAGCCCGTAGGCCAGGCCGTAGTTCATCGCCTTGATCTTGGCGCGCTGCTCACCGGTGACCGAGGCGGTGTCCACTCCGAACACCCGCGCGGCCGTGACGGCGTGAAAGTCCCGCCCGGAGGTGAACGCCTCGATCAGCGCGGTGTCCTCGGACAGGTGCGCCATGATCCTCATCTCGATCTGGCTGTAGTCCGCCGTCATCAGCTCCACCCACCGAATGCCCTCGGTGCCCGGCCCCACCACGAAGCCCTGCCTGATCCGCCGTCCGGACTCCGTGCGGATCGGGATGTTCTGCAGGTTCGGATCGGTGGATGACAGTCGTCCGGTCGCGGCGATGGTCTGGTTGTACGTGGTGTGGATCCGCCCGTCCTCGGCCACCGTCTTGAGCAGCCCGTCCACTGTGGTCTTGAGCCGGGTCGCGTCCCGGTGCTGGAGCAGATGCGCCAGGAACTCGTGCCCCGTCGACTCGTAAAGCGTCTGCAGCGCATCGGCGTCAGTGGTGTAGCCGGTCTTGGTGCGCTTGGTTTTCGGCATGCCCAACTCGTCGAACAGCACCACCTGCAACTGCTTCGGCGAACCCAGGTTGATCTCCTTGTCGATCACCCTGTAACAGTCCTGCTCGGCCTGCTTCACCACAGCGGAGAAACCGGCTTCCAATTCGCTGAGCAGGTCGGCATCGATCGCGATTCCGTTCGCCTCCAGCTCGGCCAGTACCCCCAGCAGCGGTAGCTCCAGATCGGTGAG
This sequence comes from Pseudonocardiaceae bacterium, assembly GCA_050700355.1. Lineage (GTDB taxonomy): Bacteria > Actinomycetota > Actinomycetes > Mycobacteriales > Pseudonocardiaceae. The sequence continues at coordinate 20,784 of JBOHHE010000240.1, read as the reverse complement.
CAGCGCGCGGCCCTGGATTCGGTCCAGCTCGGCGTCCAGTGCGTCGGCTAACTCGGCAACCGCTCGGGCCCGCAGGATCTCGCCGGTAGCCCGAGCGGCGGCGTCCTCGCCCTCGAACAGACTCGGCTGGGCGCTGTCGCCATCCGCCACTCGCAGCTCTCTGCCCAGGTAACGCAACACCAGGTCAGCGAGGTCGAACGACCGCTGCCCTGGACGGACCAGGTAGGCGGCCAGCGCGGTGTCGCTGGTCAAGCCGACCAGCGCGATGCCGCGCGCCCGCAGCGCGTGCAGCAGCGGTTTGGCATCGTGGGCGGCCTTGGGGGCAGCCGGGTCGGCCAGCCAGTGCGCCAGGGCCTGCTCGTCCTCCACGCTCAGCGCGGTCGGATCGAGATAGCCGCCCTCACCGTCGGGCGCGGCCAGCGCGAGGCTCTCCAGGTCACCCGAGCCACGCGCCCACACTCCGCGGAAGGCGAGCCCGACCCGGCCACCGCGGGCGTGCGTGTCCAGCCAGGCGCGCAGCGCGCCCGGCTCGATTGCCGTGCCCCGCACCTCGAAACCCTCCTCGGCCTCCGGCTCGGGCGTGCTCAGGGTCGCGAACAACCGGTCTCGCAGAACCCGGAACTCCAGCTCGTCGAACAACCGGTGCACCGCGTCGCGATCCCATGGTTTGAGCACCAGCTCAGCGGGCTGATCGGGCAGATCCATGTTCCGGACCAGCTCGGTGAGCCGGCGGTTGAGCAGCACGGACGGCAGGTTCTCCCGCAGCGCCGCACCGGCCTTGCCCTTCACCTCGTCCACCCGGTCGACCAGGTGTGCCAGCGACCCGAACTCTCTGATCCACTTGGCTGCGGTCTTCTCCCCCACCCCCGGAATGCCGGGCAGGTTGTCCGAGGGGTCCCCGCGCAGCGCCGCGTAGTCCGGGTACTGCGCGGGAGTCAGGCCGTAGCGCTCGGCGACCTCCGTGGGGGTGAACCTGGTCAGATCCGAGACGCCCTTTCGCGGGAAGAGCACGGTCACCTGATCGCTGACCAGCTGTAACGCATCTCGATCCCCGGTGCAGACGAGGACCTGGAAACCGGCCGGCTCGGCCCGGGTGACCAACGTGGCGATCACATCGTCGGCCTCGTAATTCTCCATGGTGAGCACCGGGATGCCGAGGGTGGCGAGCACGTCCTGGATCAGCGATATCTGGCCGCGGAACTCGTCGGGAGTCGTGGTGCGGTTCGCCTTGTAGGGCGCATAGGTCTCCGCCCGGAAGGTCTTGCGGGACACGTCGAACGCCGCAGCGACATGGCTGGGCTGCTCGTCGCGAAGCAGGTTGATCAACATCGACGTGAAGCCGTACACCGCGTTGGTCGTCTGCCCCGTAGTGGTGCGGAAGTTCTCCACGGGCAGCGCGTAGAACGCCCGGTAGGCCAGCGAGTGACCATCGAGCAGGAGCAGCCGTGGTGGGATAAGCGTCACGGCCAGCGAGTCTAGGCCGCCCAAAGTCGGCGGATTCCCGGCATCAGCGGAGGTTCTCAGGTGACCACGTCCGGCACACCGTTCGCGGCCGATCCGGCCACCGCAGAGCTGATCGCCCGCTGGGCCGACGAGCAACTCACGGAACGGATGGGCATCAGGATCACCGACTGGGACCCGGAGCGGATGGTGGGAACCATGCCGGTGACAGGCAACCGCCAGCCGTTCGGGTTGCTGCACGGTGGGGCGAGCGCGGCGCTGGCCGAGACGCTCGGTTCGATCGCGGCTGCGCTGTGGAGCAGGCCCGACGGAGTCGCGCTGGGTCTGGAGCTGTCCTGCTCGCATCACCGCAGCGCTACCGAGGGGGAGGTCACCGGCGTGTGCACGCCGCTGCACCGAGGCCGCACGGTGGCCACCTTCGAGATCGTCATCAGCGATGCGGACGGCCACCGGATCTGCACAGCAAGACTGACCTGCCTGATCCGACGCCAAGCGATCGAGTGATTCCCCGCCCCCGGTGTATTCACACCACCTGGGCCACGTCTTGGGTACAGGTGCACTTCAGCCATGAGGATCAGCAGTTAGTCTTCGCTCCCCGAGCCATCGCAGGAGGAGGCACGCGCCATTGCGACCACCAGGCTCCGTCCGGCCACCGAGGAGGGCGCCGTCCGACCATCCCGGCCGTTCCCGGCGGCTCCCTCTCCCGCTGCGCGTGCTGCTCGCCACGTTGCTCGCCGGCGCCGCCCTGCTCGGCTTGGCGGCACCCGCACTGGCGGCTGCGCAGCCCGTCCCTCTCCAGCCCACTCCCTCGCAACCCGCTGCCCCACCAGAGGAGGAGAGTGCGGAGTTGGCGGAGGGTCTGCCGATCAGCGGGACGCTGCGCGATGACGGCAGGCCGCTCCAAGGTGTGCGGGTGCTCGCTCTCGACTCCACCGGCAGACAGGTCGACGACGACATCTCCGATGACCGCGGCCGCTGGAGGCTGACCGTTCCAGAAGCAGGTACATACACTTTCCGGATCGACCAGACGTCCCTGCCCGACGGTGTGCAGGTGCTGCAGGGTGAGGTGGTCCGCGAGGTCGCCGAGGGTCGGCCGGCGTCGGCGGTGTTTCTGTTCGGCGCGGAGCGCACCGGCCTGGAGAGCTCGGTGATCTCCCAGATCCTGCGAGTGCTGGTCGACGGTATCCGGTTCGGCCTGGTCATCGGAATCACCGGGATAGGCCTGTCACTGATCTTCGGGACCACCGGGCTGACCAACTTCGCGCACGGTGAACTGGTCACGATCGGGGCCGTGGTGGCCTGGACGCTGAACGTTGCGGGCGGAGTGCATCTGATCCCGGCGACGCTGTTGGCCATCGTGGCGGGCGCCGCTCTCGGTGCGGCGAACAATCTCGGTATCTGGCAGCCGATGCGGCGACGCCGGTCCGGCCTCATCGCCCAGCTCGTGGTCTCCATCGGGCTGGCCATCGCACTGCGCCACCTGGTACTGATCTTTTTCGGAGGCCGGTCGGAGGCGTTCACCACCTATGCCAACCAGGTAGAGCGGGACTATGGGCTCATCAGCCTGACCGACAAGGATCTGGCCACGATCGTGATCAGCGCGGCGGTTCTGGTCGGGATCGCGCTGCTGCTGCAGCGGACCCGGATCGGCAAGGCGATGCGGGCGGTGTCGGACAACCGGGACCTGGCCGCCGCATCGGGCATCAACGTGGAGCGGGTCGTGCTGTTCGTCTGGATCCTCGCGGGTGGGCTGGCCGCGCTCGGCGGCGTGCTGTTCGGTCTGTCCGAGCTGTCCGGAACCGTGCAGTTCGAGATGGGGTTCAATCTCCTGCTGCTGATGTTCGCCGGCGTGATCCTCGGTGGACTGGGCACCACCTATGGCGCCCTGCTCGGCTGCCTGATCGTCGGGGTGCTGGTGCAGGCGTCCGCCGAGATCATCCCGGTGGACCTCAAATACCTGGGTGGGCTCGCGGTACTCATCGTCATTCTGGTGATCAGGCCACAGGGCCTGCTCGGTAGCCGCGCACGGATCGGGTGAACAGATGATCGACATCACGAGCCTGCTCACCTTCGGCATCGCGGAGCTGGTCGGACCCTCGGTGATCTTCTTCGCGCTGCTCGCGATCGGGCTGAATATCCACTTCGGGTACACCGGCCTGCTCAACTTCGGGCAGATCGGCTTCGCGCTGGTCGGCGGGTACGGCATGGGGATCGCGGTGGTGAACTTCGCCCTGCCGCTGTGGGCAGGGATCCTGGTGGGGATGGTCGCGGGCGCGGTGCTCGCGCTGCTGCTCGGGATTCCGACGCTCCGGCTGCGTGCCGATTACCTGGCGATCGTCACGATCGCGGCCTCGGAGATCCTCCGGCTGATCACCCGATCGACTTCGATGACCGGATTCTCCGGCGGAACGCAGGGGCTTAGCGGCTACGGTGGCGGCTTCCAATCACTGAGCCCGTTCGACGACGCCCGATCCTACGAATTCGCCGGGGTGAGCTTTCTCGGCCAGACCCTGTGGGCGATCTGCGTGGGCTGGACCGTGGTCGCCTTGTCGTTATTGCTGGTGTTTTTGCTGGTGCGCAGCCCGTGGGGGCGGGTGCTCAAGGCGATCCGGGAGGACGAGGACGCGGTCAGGGCGCTGGGTAAGAACGTCTTCGCCTACAAGATGCAGGCGCTGGTGCTAGGCGGGGTATTCGGTGCGATCGGCGGAATTGTCTACGCGCTGACCACCCAGGCGCTCATCCCGGAGTTCTACTCCCCAGCGCAGACATTTTTCGTCTATGCGGCGCTCGTCATCGGCGGGGCGGGTCGGGTCTTCGGTCCGATCATCGGTGCGATGATCTTCTGGTTCCTGCTTTCAATCACCGATAATTTCCTCCGTCAAGCCACTGCGGGTAGCGACCCACTGATCACCTTCATCGACGGTCAGGACATCGGCGCCATCCGGTTCATTCTGGCGGGCATAACGCTGGCACTACTCATGGTGTTCCGGCCCCAGGGCATCCTCGGTAAGAAGGAGGAGGTGCAGCTCGATGCGCGCTGATGATCCATTTGCCGCAGTGCCCCCGATGCCGGGTGTCGCGAAACCCGACCCGATACTGGTGATCGACTCGATGAGTCGCTCGTTCGGTGGTCTCAAGGCCGTCGACGTGGCCCATCTGGAGATTCAACGCTGCAGCATCACCGGGCTGATCGGCCCGAACGGCGCGGGCAAGACGACACTGTTCAACCTGCTCACCGGGTTCGATCGGCCCAACACCGGCCACTGTACGTTCGATGGAACCTCGCTGGCCCGGTTACGGCCGCACCAGGTGGCCCGCCGAGGGGTGGTCCGCACTTTTCAACTCACCAAGGCACTGGCCAAGCTGACCGTGCTGGACAACATGCGCCTAGGTGCACCGAACCAGACCGGGGAGCGGTTCTTCGGTGCTCTGCTCAGCACCTGGGGATCACAGGAACGGGCCAACACGGGCAAGGCGATGGAGCTACTGGCGCGGTTCCGGCTGGATACCAAGGCCGAGGATCTCGCGGGCTCGCTGTCCGGTGGCCAACGCAAGCTGCTGGAGATGGCCAGGGCGCTGATGATGGATCCAACGGTCATGATGCTCGATGAACCGATGGCGGGGGTGAACCCGGCGTTGACCGAGAATCTGCTGCAGCACGTCAAGTCGCTCCGTGAGGACGGCATGACCGTGGTGTTCGTCGAGCACGACATGGACGTGATCCGCGACATCAGTGATTGGGTGGTGGTGATGGCCCAGGGCAGCGTGATCGCCGAGGGCCCGCCGCAGGCACTGTCGTCGAACAAGGCGGTCGTCGACGCCTACCTGGGCGCACACCACGACCGCGCCCTGGAGTTCGACGCCCAGGGCAACCCGGTGGGCGAGACCGCGGTACTGGTCGCCGAGATCGAAACCGAACTCGATGCGGCCATCGAACGCGGTGAGGACCTGTCGGCGCCTGCCGTGACTCCCACTGTGACTCCCACCATGACGACGCCTCCCACCATGACGACGCGAGCGCCTCGGCACAGCAAAGAAGGTCGGCCGTGAACACCCCATCCGATGGTGAGCTCTCCCCGGCTGAACTCGCCGCGACCCCCCAACGGCATCGCCAGTTGGCGCAGGACGCCCTGCTGAAGGCCGACGATCTGGTGGCCGGTTATCTGCCCGGGGTGAACATCCTGGAAGGCTGCAACTTCTTTCTCCGCGAGGGTGAGATCGTCGGCATCATCGGGCCCAACGGAGCGGGCAAATCGACGCTGCTCAAGGCGATGTTCGGACTCATCCCGGTGCGCGGTGGCAACATCACCCTGCGCGGTGCCGACATCACTGCAGCCAAGGCGCACGTGCTCGTCACCAAAGGCGTGAGCTATGTGCCGCAGAACAACAATGTGTTCCCCTCGCTGACCATCGAGGAGAACATGCAGATGGGTGCGTACCTGCGCCCACGTACCTTCACAACCCGGTTCGAAACGGTCTGCGGGCTGTTCCCTCTGCTCGGTGACAGACGAAAGACCAAAGCGGCGGCACTGTCGGGCGGCGAGCGGCAGATGGTCGCAATGGGCAGGGCGCTGATGATGGAACCGTCGGTGTTGCTGCTCGACGAGCCCTCCGCCGGCCTGTCCCCGATGTTCGCCGATGAAGTGTTCGTGCAGTGCAAGAAAATCAACGCAGCCGGCATCTCGATCATCATGGTCGAGCAGAACGCCCGGCGCTGCCTGCAGATCTGCGATCGTGGTTACGTGCTGGATCAAGGCCGCAATGCCTACACCGACACCGGTTCAGCACTGATGAACGATCCCAAGGTGGTCGAACTCTATCTGGGCACCCTCGCCGGATCCGGCGAGAACCGATAGTCCGGATGCGCTCCCTGATGCAGGACCACCCAGTCTGGCGGTCCTGCATCAGGGAGCGGTTATGTCAGCGACATCGGCTACGTCAGCTACCGATGAGGATGAACTCCGTAGTGACCTTCGGGATCTGGTTCTGCGCGTCGAATTCGAAGACACCGTAGGAACCCGAGCTCCGCTCGCCTGCGTCGACGAAGTCCAGCGTGCCCGTCACACCATCGTAATCGATGTTAGTTCCGCCCTCGATGATCTCCTTGCAGTCCGCGAAGGTAGTGCACTTCTCACCTTCCTTGGTGATTCCGTTGATCTCCGAGCCGATGTCCACCCCCTTGGTCGATTTCGCCTGCTCGGCCGCCAGGGCGGTGATCATGACGGCGTCATAAGCCTCTGCGGCGTAGACGAAGTCCACCAGTTCAGGATCCTGAGTCAGCAGGCGCTGCTGGAATTCACTGGACAACTTGGTCGCAGGTGAAGTGCCCTTCATACCTTCGAGCAAACCTGGTGCCAGCCCCTCTCCGGTCTGGTTACTGGTGTTGCCGTCGGTACCGTAGATCTGCTTCTGAGCGGGCCCGATCTGGACCTCACTCATCCGAGTGAGAATTCTCTTGGACTCATCGAAACCGATCACCGCGATCGCATCGGGATCGAACTGTTTGATGCTATCGATCTCGACATTGTACGAGGTCGCGGTCGGATCGTAGATCTTTTTCTGGATATCGGCCGGCTGAATGCCGGCGGTCAGCAGGTTCTTCTCGGTCTCGTCGGCCAGTCCGCTGCCATAGGAGTCGTTGCGGGCGAGGATGGAAACCCGTTGCGCTCCGTCGGTGCTGATCAACTGCGCCAGTGCCTGGCCCTGCAACACGTCCGGCGGGGCGGTCCGGAAGTACAGACCCTTGTCCTGCAAGCAGGTGAGCTCACTGGAGGTATTGGCCGGGGAGAACTGGACCACACCAGCTCCGGTGATCTTGTCGACGACCAGCTTGGTCACCCCGGACGCAGCGGCACCGATGATCACCTGTACGTCCTCGTTGAGCTGGCGGTTCACGGTCTGGTTCGCGGTGTCGGTCGAGGCGTCTCCGGAGTCTCCTGGGAAGTGCGTGACGTCGTTGCCGAGTACGCCACCAGCCGCGTTGACCTCTGCGATCGCCACGTCAACCGCAGCGAACTCAGGTGGGCCGAGAATGGCCAGACTGCCGGTCTCGGGGAGCAACGAACCGATCTTCAACGGCTCGGTACTCGGTTGTCCACTCGCCTTGGCCGGGGGATCACATACTTTCTCGGCCGGAACGCTGGTGGCTGGCGGCTCGGTGCCAGGCGCGGAGGCGTTGTTGTCACCACCGGACCCGCAGCCGGCCATGACGACCGACAGGGCTCCGAGTAGAGCTACCGCGCGGAGCGCTGTGCGCTGCGCCATGCATGTCTCCTTCTCAGGACGGGCCAGCGGGAGCCAACGGCGGCAATCCCGCTCGGACACCAGACCGTAATCCTGCTTGCACGGCTGTGGGCACAATAAGTCGCTTATCGTAACTAAGATGTGATTCTTTGACCCCAAAGCGTTCGCGCCAGACGAGTCACCATCATCAATGGTGACCTAGAGTAATCGATGGATCAGGGCAGATTCTCGATAACCGCCTGCGCTACCGCTTTCATGGTGGTCCGGCGATCCATCGCGTTCCGCTGGATCCAGCGGAACGCCTCGGGTTCGGCCAGACCGTGTCGAGCCATCAGCAGGCCCTTGGCACGCTCCACCGTCTTACGGGTTTCCAGCCGCTCCGCAAGACCGGCCACCTCGGCCTCCAGCGCGACCAGCTCCCGAAACCGCGAAACGGCCAACTCTACCGCGGGAACCAGGTCCCGACGACCGTATGGTTTCACCAGGTACGCCATTGCACCGGCATCGCGGGCCCGTTCCACCAGCTCACGCTGGCTGAACGCGGTAAGGATCACCACCGGAGCGATCCGCCGTTCCGCGATGATCGACGCGGCGTCGATGCCATCCATCTTCGGCATCTTCACATCCATGATCACCACATCGGGACGCAGTCGTTCGGTCAACTCGACCGCCTGTTCTCCGTCTGCCGCCTCGCCGACCACGGCGTAGCCCTCCTCGCGGAGGATCTCCACAAGATCCAGGCGAATCAGGGCGTCATCCTCCGCGACGAGCACTCTGCGTGCGGTGCGGGCCAGATCGGAGCGTGCGGTGCGGGCCAGATCGGACTCAGAGGACTGGGGACTCGCCTGGACCTGCTGGGTCATTTACAGACCTCCCGTCCGCGCACACCAAATACGATGGTCTGAAGGATAGCGGCGCCGGTCCCCGTCAGACGCCCCTCGGTCCAACCCGTACAGTGATCTTGGCGACAGCAGCCCTGAGCCTGTCCACCATCCGACGGGCGCCTGCGACAGTGCTGGCGCGAAGACAGTGCTGGCGCGAACACCCGGTGCCCGCACTCTGCTAGCCTTCACGTGGCTAGATGGTGCGTGGTGTGCTGGCCGGGATGGCGGAATAGGCATACGCGGACGCCTCAAAAGCGTCTGTCTTAACGGACATGCGGGTTCGAGTCCCGCTCCCGGCACAATGAGCAGCAACGTTCACCGCCAGTCGCTACGTGTCCGTACCATCGTCTGTGAAGAGTGCAATATCCACGATGGAACAGAGGTGATCACCATGGGCGACGGTGTTGACGGTGGAGACTTGGGAACGTTGACTGGACCGGGCGCAAACCCCACCCAGGAGAGCTGCATCGTCGTTGACCATTCCGACAGCGGTGGCATTGCCTGGGGTTCGGATGGCAACAGCTACGTGGTGCTGCCGCAGCCTTTGCGCCCTGATGAGGATGCAACCGACGATCGGACAGTATCCGGCTGACGACTCGTCCCTCGTTGTGAAGCCGATCACGGAACGGCAGCATGACGTCCAGATACGTCGATCTGAATGGTCGCCAACATCGGCACATACGTCGACACGCCCTACCACTTTCACGCCGGAGGCGCCGACGTGGCGGAGCTACCGCTGGAGCGATTGGTGGACGCGTCTGTCGCCGTCCCCACTGCATGAATAGAACCCTGCTGACCCACCCACAAACTTGTGATGAACAGGGTGGACCGAACCGAAATATGAACAGATGACTCGACCTCGTGGCTGCGCACGTCCCAATTCATCTCCACGCTCACAACCGGCCGTGCATGAACCCATGAACCGCTGTTCTGACTGTATACGGCAGTTGCGGAGAATTTATCGGCACCGGTGGTCGCAGCTGGAGGTACCGAGCGTCGACAGCCAGGGTGCCCGGCCGGCGGCCTGCTGTTCAGGTTCGTTGCAAATTTCAGTCCGGACTGAAGTGTAGGCTCTTTTACGTACATATCTCACCGTGTAGCCAGATATGTATCCCACAAAAGTATCCAAAAATTTTTCTCATGCCTTGTTGCTAGTAATCCGCGAAAACCTTGCTCTCGCCGTGAACGGGTCCGTACCGTCCTTGATGATCCTCGTGAACGAGGAGACGACAGCCAACTACCCGCAAAGGTGAGCCGATGAAGAAGAAGTTTGCTCCGATCGCATTCGTTTTTGGGATCCTGAGTACCTTACTGCTGGGCAGTACGGCGTCCGCGAACGCGACAGCGGATTTGTTCGTGTGCACTCAGGCTGGCGTCGTCGTCACATGCGCCAACGGCCCAATCACCGTGACGATCAACCTCCCTGTTCAGATCCCTGTCGACGTCGACGCACTGGAAAATGTCCTCAGCAACATCAATATCCTGAGCATCGGCAGCATAGAGACGACGATCGCCAACTTCCTCAATCCTGTCATCGCGCCCACCACCCTCTCCGGAAATAACATCACTGTGTGCTTCCCTATGGCAGTCTGCGGATAAAACCCAGCGCCAATTCAAGTTCACTCGATGTCTTGATTTTGTCACGCTAGGTAGCAAGGAAGGGAAGTGCTCGGTTTCGATCCCGGCAGATACGCTCCGTCGTTTCTTTAATGCACTCCACTCCGTTCAATCGAAGTAGTCCCAGCGCTAAATTCCGGAGCGTCGCGATAGTGTGCGCACCGTTTCCTGTATACGTTTGATTGGCATCTTCCTTCCATGTGGTGTCACGCACATAGTGACTCTTGTTCTCAATTCTCCAGTGCCCGCGGGTATGGGCGTTCACCTCGGCGGCGCTACTCTGATCACGGGGGCTACTGGTGATGACGAACGCGAGCTCCTTACTGAAACGGACCCCGGTAAGATCGAAAACATCGCGACGGATGCAGGCGACCTGGCGACGATGAGGGAAGTCGATCCCCGTCGCGTCGGTGATCCAACACGACCACCGTTTGATCAGGCCACGGGTACGCTCCTCCACCACATCATGGGCGGCTCCGGACAGCAGCGCCACGCACCGGTCAAACACTTCTTTTCGCAGAGTCGGCTGATTTCCTTTGACGGTCATCAGATAATCGAAATTCCGCTTTCCCTTGACGTACTCAGCCGTGTCGCGTTGTGTATGGGCCGCGTCAAAGGTGACCAGGACACGCGTGCCATCGGATACGGTGACACCGTCGAGAAGACGCTCGACCTGAGTGATCTCATGGGTGCCGTCAGGGACTCTGACCTGGGCAATCGTGACCGCTTCCTCATGAAGCATCGCGGAGAACAAACTCACCTGACTATTATCATCAGTCCACGCCCCCCTCAGCACCTTCCCGTCGAGCGCGATCACCAGCAAGTCCTCGTCATTCCGGTGAGCGCGTTCACACAACCACGCGCCGACCAGCACATCCAGCGCCTCGGCGTCGCTGTCGACCAACACCCGCCGTATCACCGACCGGCTGGGCCATGAATACCTGAATTTGAACCAATTCCACGTCCCACCTAATTTGGCCAACAGAGACTGGGGAAGATCGGAGACCTGATCCGCGATCTGCCGGAAACCGGACGCGCCCGCCAATACCGCCACCACGGAAACCGCCAGAACAAACACAAGGCTATGCTGCCGGCCTCGCGGACTGCGCGGATCAGGCAGGTGCCCCAGCATGGTGAGCAGACTGGAAATATCCGCTTCCTCATAGTCATCAGAGGCGTCAGGGTTTGACGAACCGGAGAAGGACTGCGAGACTGACACAGGATGGCCTTCTTTCTGCGATGAGAATTTGTGTCACAGCAATCATCATCTCAACACAAGAAGGTCATCTTCAACATCCTGACCTTGACGTAACCGAAGTATTTCAGGGAGTACAGGATTAGTGCGCGACAGTACACACTGGTTCGATTCAGACTTCGATCGCTTGGCTACATAAGGCTACCAAACAGCAACAATCAGTGATCTTGGATTGGCCCTGATCGCGAACCCCACCGTCTTGGCGAAATCCTGCTGGGACTGACACAGCCCCACCTCACGGAACAAGCGCATCCGGGCCGGGGTCCATTCCACCGCCGCAGCCTAACCCAGGATCTGCCCTGACCTTGCCGACAACACGGGCTCACGGTTGCCACCCACGATCAGATGTGCTTCACGGTAAGTCGGGACAGGAACATCGATCCAGAGGGGGCGTTGTGGGTGACACGACAAGAAATAGTGCAGGGACTGAGGAATCTGTGCATCCGGCCGATAAGGTGATTTTCCAGAGCCGCATGCCGAGGGTCAGCGTCTGCGGCACCCGTTACGGGCATGGACTATGCACTATTCTGTGGATCAAGGTTAACGACGACGAATGGGTGCTGCTGCCTCATGGGGTGCCGAGCCTGGCAGTTCACCTGTCCACAGGCGAATTGACCACGATGCTCGACCGCCTCCGGGAGAAGCTGTGACCGCGCCGACGGTCAAACGCCGCGGGCAGGGGCCCGGCTGTGGCTGGACGAGCCCGCGCTCTGGTCGAGGGCCGCAGACATCGGCAGGAGCTCTGGACAAAATCCTGCTTTACGTACAGGATAATTTTTGCGATGAGAGACGTCCTGTACCTGGAGCAGATCGAGCAGGCAGAGGTGCTGCTCAAGCCGCAGCGCATCGAGGTGCTGCGGCAGCTCGCCGAGCCGTGCTCGTGCAGCGAGGTCGCCATCCGCCTCGACCAGACGCCGCAGCGGGTCTACTACCACGTGAAACGCCTGGTCGACGCGGGCCTGGTGACCCAGGTAGCCGAGCGACGGGTACGCGGCATCAACGAGGGCATCTACCAGGCGAGTGCCAGCTCGTACTGGCTCTCACCCCGCCTCGTGGGCCGGATCGGGCTGCGCAAGAAGCAGGACGAGTTGAGCCTGGGCTACCTGCTCGACCTGATGGAGGAGGTCCAGGCCGACATCGCCACGCTCGACCGGACCGCACTCGAGCTGCCGTCCGTGGGCGTGTCCGGGGAGATCCGGATCCGGCCCGAACAGCGCCAGGAGTTCCTGAACGACCTCCAGGCCGTGTTGCAGGACCTCTTCAGCCGCTACGGCGGCGTGGAGGGTGATGCCTTCCGGCTGGCCGTCGCCTGCTACCCACGAGGAAAACGTCCCCCAGAAGAACACGCCCAAGAAGAACGCGCCCAAGAAGAACGCGACAGAGGAGAACGCGATGAGTGAACCGATGAAGCTGCGTGCGCGCCTGGCGGTGCCGATCAAGGAGGTGCACCACGCCCTGACCGACGCCGAAGCGTTGCGTACCTGGCTCGCCGAGCACGCCGAGGTCGACCTGCCGAATCGCTACGAGTTCTGGGGCCGCTACACGCCCGAGGGTGCGGCGCCCCATCAGCGCCTGCTGCACGTCGACGACCACACACTGCGCTTCTCGTGGCTGCTCGACGGCGCGGACACGACCGTCGAGATCGGCCTTGAGCAGCAGGACAGCGCAGAGTCGACCATCCTGACGCTGTCTCAGACCCACCTGCCCAGCTGGGCGGACATGGTCGCCGAGCGCGGCATCCGGAGTGTGCTGGCCACGTTCTGGTCGCTGGCGATCGCGAATCTCGTCGACTACCTCGAGGGCCGCGAGCTCACGCCGATGTGCGACTTCACCTCCCCGCAGCAGCGCGTACAGGTCCTCATCGGTGCTGCGCCGGACGTGGTGTTCGACTCGATCCTCGATCCCGAGCAGTTCCGCCAGTGGTTCGGCGCGAACATCGAGATCGAACCGTACGTGGGCGGGCGCTGGGCCATGGGTAGCTTCGAGCTGGACGACGAGCCCGCGAAGATCCTCGAGCTGGAACCAGGTCGGAAGATGACGCTGGCCTGGAAGGGGATGGTCGCCGCCTGGGAGCTGGCGGACTCGGACGGCAAAACGCGGCTCACCTTCGTCCAGCGTGGCTTCGACGAGCAGCAACCGCCCTACGGCTCCTGGATGGGCTGGCTCAGCGGTATCGCCGAGCTGCGCCGCTTCCACGAACTGAGCGACTGGCGCCCCCTGTGGCTCGGCTTCGAAGCCCCCGGCATACCGGAAGGCATCCTGACGAACGGATGAGCGGTAGCTGACCGGCCACCTCCCCGGGGCCGCGCGCTGTTGCCAGGACGCGGCCGGCCGGGTGGGCAGCGTGGGGGGACTCAGGCCTTGGCCGGCTCGGGTTCGGCGATGGGGTTGGCGGCGTGGATGTCGCCCTCGGCGCTGGCCAGCCGGGCACCATGGCCACCCCAGCGCAGCGAGATGATCTCAGCGGCGATGGAGACCGCGGTCTCCTCGGGGGTGCGGGCGCCCAGGTCCAGACCGATCGGCGAGGCGATCTTGGTCAGCGCCTCGTCGGTCACGCCCGCCTCGCGTAGCCGGGCCTCCCGGTCCTTGTGGGTCTTGCGCGAGCCCATCGCGCCCAGGTAAGCGAGATCCAGTTGCAGCGCCTCGACGATCACCGGCACGTCGAACTTGGGGTCGTGGGTGAGGACGGTGATCACGGTTCGCTGGTCGATCCGGCCGGCCTCCGCCTCGGCCTTCAGGTATCGGTGCGGCCAGTTCACGATCACCTCGTGCGCGTCGGGGAAGCGGCTCTTGGTGGCGAACACCGGCCGCGCGTCGCACACCGTCACGTGGTATCCGAGGAACACGCCGAGCCGGGCCATCGCGGCGGCGAAGTCGATGGCGCCGAACACCAGCATCCGGGGCGGCGGTTCCAGGGAGTTCACGAACACGTCCATGCCCTCGCCGCGACGTTGCCCGTCCGGGCCGTAGTGCAGCGTGACGACCCGCCCGGCGGCGAGTGCGCCGCGGACATCCTCGAGGATCGCCTCGTCGGCGTGGGCGGAACCGAGCGTGCCGGTATGCCGGTCCGGCCAGACTACGAGCCTGCGCCCGAGCAGCTCCGGGTCCGGATGCGCGACCACGGTGGCCACCGCGACCGGCTTCTTCTCGGCCACCGCGGTCGCGATCTCCGCCAGCTCAGGGAAATGCAGCTGGTCCACCTTTTCGACGAACACGTCGAGGATGCCACCGCAGGTGAGCCCGACGGTGAAGGCGTCGTCGTCCGAGACACCGTAACGCTGCAGCACGGGGGTGTCGTCGGCGAGTACCTGCTGGCCCAGCTCGAAGACCGCGCCCTCGACGCAGCCGCCGGACACACTGCCGACCGCGCGCTCGTCCGACGTCACCAACATCGCGGCACCGGCCGGGCGAGGTGCCGACCGGTAGGTAGAGACCACTGTGCCTACCGCAGTAGGCTTACCCTGGCGCCACTGCGCCACCAGTTCGTCGAGCACCTCACGCACTGCGTACCTCCTCGGGGCAGAGTTTCAGTGTCGGCTGGGACGTGACTTCACCCACAGCATCCGAGAGGTAACGACGCTGTGACCACGGTATCTGTTCCCCCGAACGGTGCCCTGTTGATAAGGGGTGGCCAGTGGCTTATAGCACGTACAGCGGTGTCAGGAGCGCTGGGCGGCACGGGTACGTCGTACGGTGCCGATGACCGTGAACAGGCTGATCGCCATCCCGAGCGCCGCGAACACCAGGGTGACCATGGCGGGGGCGATGGGCAGCTCCAGTGTCCAGGACCCGCTGCGGCACAGGACGACCGGTTGGCTGCCCAGGCGCAGCTCGGCGGCTGCCTCGCCCGTGCCCAGCTGTCGTGCGGCGTCGTACCCGCACCACTGGTAAGTCGAAATGATCTGGGCAATACCGACGCTACTCGGCTTGGCGCGTGGTGCCTGTGCCTCGGGGCTGACGCACTGCTTGAGCTGAGGAGCACCGTCGAGCTCCTGCACCAGATCGGCCATGCTGAAGTCGAGCACTTCAGCGGCCCGCTTGGCGGCCTCGTGTGCGGCCAGGATCTCCTTGGTCAGCCACGGCTCTCCGCCTTCGTACAGCGTGTTAGGAGCCAGGTGTACCCGCACGAGCTTGCCCATCATGTCCACCCAGATCGTGACCGCGCCACTCGGCGAAACGCCTTTGTACTCGCTGAACAAGGCTTTCTCCAGGGGGCCGTACTCGGCCATGAATTCGTCGATTTCCCTGGCATCCGACAGGAGCGAGTCCGTAATCAATTGTTGCAGAAGACCCACCGCCCACTCCCAGAATCAGTTGGGGTACACGCCGCGTAGCCGATCAGCCACGAGGTCCTCGGCTTGCAGGTACCCTTGCTGTGTCTGGTGGACCGCGTCGATCGCGGTCTCGATCGTGGTGTGCACCAGATTGATGAACTCCCACACCCCCAGGCCAGCCTGGGGGTAGTCCCGGTCGACGAACTTTGTTAGGGCCAAGATCACCTCGTCGACGGTCTTCTGCGCGTTTTCGTAAGGGCTCACCGACTGCGACTTCAGGGCGCCCGAGAGACCCGCCTTTCACTTGAAGTCACGCAGACCCAGGGCGTCACTCGCCCCCTTAAGGGTGGCCTTCAGCTGGTCGAATTCAACCGGATCGGGCGCGTACCCCTGCCCCGGCGCGCCCATGCTACATCCACCCCTTGCGGTCATTCCACAGCAGAGTGCAACAAGTGGGACTGTAATAATCATGGCCTTCTGGTGATCGGCCCGGGGTTCGCGCGGCATCGATCGCGCGCCCCGGTTCGAGCAGGCAGCCATAGGCAAAGCGATCCCCTAGCTGCTTGCGGGATCCTGATCGACATCCTCTCCGCTGGCCAGGTCCGAGCAGTCCACCAATACCAGGTCGGACCGGCCGGCGAGCCAGTCCCGGGCGCCCCGGTCCCCGGACGCCGACGCCACCACATCGGGCCAGTGCAGGCGTCCGAACAGCACCGGATGGCCCGGCCGACCCCCGAATACGGCCCTGGCCACCACCGCCGGGCCGGCCTGCGTGGCGAGCCTGCCCACCACCGAGGCGTTCACATCGGGCAGGTCCACCAGGTGCACCAAGGCGGCTTGCACCTGCGGCTCGGCGCTTCGAGCCAGCGCGCTCAACCCGGCGCGCAGCGAGGCGCCCATGCCCTCCGCCCAGTCCGGGGCCAAGACGGTACTCGCGACATCGGGCACCAGCGGGGCCACCTGATCAGCCGCGGCACCCAGGACGACCAACACCGGGTCACAACCGGCTCCGGTCAGTGCGGCGACGGCTCTGCGCAGCCAAGCGCCCTCATCGACCAGGGCTTTCGGCATGCCGTAGCGCCGACCGGCTCCAGCGGCCAGGAGTAATCCGGCGATCATGGGCGCATCTTCCCATGACCGCCAGTTCTCCCGATGGCACCGCCTCCGACAGGCAGGGTCAGCCGCCGGACAGGGGTGACCGCAGGGGACTGCCCGTGTCGACTAGGCCCCCCGTCACCCCGTCGATCAGGTTCACCAGCACACACCCGAGGTCGCCGACGAGCGGCAGATTCAGCGGGCACGGCTCCGGTGGCAGCGACCGACCCGCCGGAGACGGCCGGGCACCGGACTCCCCGGTGCGGTCGACGCCCTCGACGGACTCGGCAGTGCCGGATTCCTCCACCACGGCCGCCGGCTGCGCCTCCTCCGTTTCCACCTCGAGCGGACCGGTTTCGGGCGCTGCCGGCACCGGGACGCTCTGGGGTTCCGGAGCGATCTCGATCGGTACGGGCACCGCCGTCGCGGGCGCCACAGGACCCGCCCCGATCTGCTCGTCCATCGGCTTCGAGGAAGGCAACAACGCCACCACGGCAACGACCACGGGCACCGCGACAGCCAATGCGGCAGGGGCCACCCGGCTGCCCGGTCGGGTCCGCAGTGCCCAGCCGAGCACGGCAGCCAGCGGGATGCCGAGCGCGCCCATGCGGCGCAGGTGCCGTCGAGCGCGGGTCAGGTGCGACTCCACCGAACGCGGCGACAGGTTCATCGAGCTGGCAACCTCGGAGGGAGCCATCCCGGAACCGACCGCATCGACCACCTCACGAGTCGTGGGGGGCAGCTGGGTCAGCGAGGCGGCCAACCAGCTCGCGTGTGCCCGGTCGACCACCACATCTTCGGGCCCGGCGGCCGTCGGATCCGAGGCGCCTGGCGCCGATCCGGGTACCCGCTGCTCGCGAACCCGCTGGCGGATGAGGTCGACTCTGCGCCGCTTGGCCACGGTGGACAGCCAGGCGACCTCTGATTGCGGGTGCTCGGGCTGTCCGATCGCCGCAAGGAGCGCGTCATGCGTCGCGTCCTCGGCATCTTCTCTGCTCGCGCCCGAAGCTCGCGTTCTGCGCAGCACCGTCTCGCGGAGCTGGCCCCATTCACGCTGATCCACTAGCCACACTCCGTCATCTGCTGTTCCCCGTCCGTAGTGAGACGCCGCGAAACTTAACAGCATGCAGCGGAGACGTCGCGTCTCGGTGGAAGATTTCCGCTGCGATCCTTACTTATCCCGCGAGGTCGGTTTCGCGATCACCGACCTTGTGCAGGGCCGCCGTGCACCGGGCGATCAACGGCCCGTCACCCAGCGCCCGAGCGGAGCGCATCGCACCCCGCAGATATCGCAGTGCCGAACCGGTGTCCCCGGCCCGCCACCACCAGGAGCCGGCGTCCACCGACAGCGCCGCGACGGCACGATCGGCACCCGCCGCGCGGTAACCGGCCAGCGCCTGCTCCGCCAACTCGGCAGCGGCGGCCACCTCCCCGGTGGCCAGCACGCAGTGCGCCAGGGCGTGGTCCACCCGCGCCAGCTGGAAAGCCAGTTCCGCCTGCCCCGGATCGGGACCCGAAGCGGCCACCAACGGAAGCGTCGCGCGCAGCTCCCGCAACTCCTCGATCGCCCCCGGAGTACCGGCGTAACCACGCACCTGCGCGGCATCGATACCACAGGCCAGGGCGTGCCACTGGGCACTGGCGGCCCGGCTGGCCCCGGCGGCGGAGTCGAAGGCCTCCGCGGCCTCGACTCCCCGGTCCAGCGCGAACAGCACGGCTCCCCGGTCCCGTTCGGCCAGCGCCACCCCGTCGGGCCGCTTCAGCCCCGCGAACGCCTCGCTGGCCGTCTCGAAGTAGGTCAGCGCGGCGGGCAGCTGGCGCAGGCCGCGCAGCACGATGCCGAGCAGGTAATCCACGGTGGCCAGCTCAAGGAGGGCATCGGGAGCGGCCCGCAGCTCACGGCGCGCCCGCTCCAACTCGGCGCGGGCCGGGGCGAGACGGCCCGAATCGGCCAGCACCCTGGCCAGATCCATCCGGATTCGCGGCACCTCGAACGGATCGGGCTGCGGCACGGCAGGCAGGTCGAGCAGGGTACGGGTGAGCGCACCGACCACGCCGTCGGTGTCCCCGATG
This sequence comes from Pseudonocardiaceae bacterium, assembly GCA_050700355.1. Lineage (GTDB taxonomy): Bacteria > Actinomycetota > Actinomycetes > Mycobacteriales > Pseudonocardiaceae. The sequence goes on along the minus strand of JBOHHE010000240.1, from coordinate 1,882 downwards.
GCCTCCAGCACCTCGGCGAGATCCACCCTGATCTCCACTCCGAGCGCGACCAGACCGTGCTCGTCGGCGATCCGCGCCCCCGCGCGGAGCACGTCCGCCGCCTCCGGCAGCCGACCGCGCCGGCGCAGCACCAGAGCCCGCTGGCTGGCCACCCGTACCTGCTGACCGGGGTGGGTGGGATTGATCTCGGCCATCCAGCGCTCCGCCTCGTCCAGCATGTCCAACGCAAGCAGCGCAGCCACCCCCGCACTGCGGGCCCGGCACACCGCCGCGGCCCGCTCGACGCTGTCCGGCATGCTGTCCAGCTCGTCGACGGCCTGCTGGGCGAGCGCCAGTCCCTCGTGGGGCTCGACGAACAACTTGGCGGCCGCTGTGGTGGCTTTGGCCGCGGCCACGGCGACCCGATCCCCGATCGCCGTGCTCATCGCTTCGGAGAGGGCGGTCTCGGCCAGGCACCGCTCCCGCTCCCCGGCCAGGGCCAGTACCCGGGCCAGCACATCGCGCGCACCGGCTTCCCGCCGCCGCGGTCCGCCTGAGGAGCGCAGCACCAGCTCCTGCCACACCCCGACCGGATCGACCAGCGTGCAGGAGAGCACTGCCTCCTCGGCCGTGGCATAGGGATCCGGGCTGGCCAGCACGTCCCGCAAGGTCACCGGGCGCCGCCCGGATCGCCGGCGCCGTTGCTCGACGGCAACCGAGCCGGCCCGTAAGTCCAACGGAAACACAGCTCGTGCCCCGTCGTGTCGGCCGCGGTCGGCCAGTGCCGTGACGCGCCGCCGGTCACCGTTGCGGGTGTCGAAGGCCGTAGCGAGCGGGACGGCTCTGGTGTGCAGCTCCTGGCTGAAGTCGGCCAAGGTCATGGGCTCGGTGGTCTGCGCCGGCCAGGCCACGGTGACGAGGTCCTCGCCGTGACCGGCATCGACCTGTTCGGCCGCCACCGCAGCAGCCACGGTGAGCCAGCGCAACCGCTGCGCCGCCGTGGCACCGGCCTGGAGCAGCGCGGCGTGGATGCGGGCCAGCTCCACCGCCGCTGAGCCGTTGCCGGTCAGTCGGAGGAACTCCATGTGATCTGCGAGCAGGTGCAGCCGGGCCCGGTCGTGAGCGACCCCGCGCAGGCCCTCGGCGTGCCAGGCCAGCGCGCGCAATCCCTGGCCTGCTCCCAGCAGTGGTAGTAAAGCGGCCCCGAGCAGCGTCGCGTTGTCCTCCGGACAGCACAGCGCCGCAGGCGGTGATTCATCCAGCAGCTCAGCGGCCGCGTCGTAGCGCCCGAGCTCGGTGAGTATCCGAACCTGCACCTCCGACTCCGCCGGGCAGCCGGGATACCCCGGGGCGGCCAATCCCGCGCTGTCCCGCGCGGCCCGCCACAGGGGCAGCAGCTCCGCGGCGGCCTGTGGTCCTTCGACCTCCAGCACGGTGGACACCGCCAGGCGGGCGGCCGCCCCGCCCATGAACTCGTCCCTGTGCCTACGGCCCTGCCCGGCCACCTGGGCGAGCAGGTACTCGATGCGGCTGCGGTCCACCATCGGATCAGCCACCGCGACGGTCAGCTCACGTTGCAGCCGCCCCAGCGCGCCACGATCGGGCTGGTGGGGAATCGGGGGTGCCGGGTATTGCGCGCCGCGCGGGTGCCGTGCTTCTGAGGCGGACCTTGCGGTCCCAGGTGTCTGGTCGGCCAGCGCGTGCAGTGTGCGGAGCGCTTCGTCCCGGATCGTCACGGTCTTCCCTTCGACGAGGTGGCCCGCATGCCACGGCGTGGCCTGCTTGACAGGGAGTCGTCGACCTCCGCAGCAACCCGCAAAAAAATCTTGTAAAAACATCGAACCGCCAAGGGCGGTGGGGCCGGTCCGGATGACAGGACCGGCCCCTCCGAGTACTACTACAG
>JBOHHE010000239.1:0-7890 GCA_050700355.1 Pseudonocardiaceae bacterium | reverse complement strand
TACGGGCGCGTATGGGTGGAAAAAAGCCTTGAATACTCTGGCTGTCCTCTTCCCAGGACGACTCCCCCTGTGATAGACTAATTGTATTAGCCATTCCGTGGCTTACACGGAAAACGTGACAGGCTCCAGCGGACCCTCCACCGGCATGCGGCCGTCCAGGCCCTGCTGGAGCAGGGCCTGTCTCACGGACAGATCGTGCGGCGCCTGCACCTGTCGCGCAACACCGTCACCAAGGTACGCCCGGGCCCAGCGTGCCGAGGCGCTGATCGCGGGTCCGAAACCGGGTACCACCCTGGTCGAGGTGTTCCGCGACTACCTGCGCCATCGCCGGTCCCAAGACCCTGGCGTGCCCACCTCGACGCTACTGACCGAGATCAAGGCGACGGGCTACCAAGGCGGTTCCACGCCGCTGTACCGTTACCTGGGCCACGGCCGTGCCCAGGACCAGCAAACGCCACCGTCGCCCCGCCGAGTCACCTCCTGGATCACGACCGATCCAGCCAAGCTCACCGACACCCAGCGCACCCGCCTCGACCACGTACTCCCACGCCGCCCGGAATTAACGATGGCCGCCGAGCACGTGCGCACCTTCGCCCAGCTCCTCACCGAACACCAAGGGGACAAGCTGCCCCAGTGGATCGAGAAAACGCGCCGACGATCTCCCCGCCCTGCACTCCTTCGCCGAAGGCCTGCTGATCGACTACAACGCCGTGGTCACCGGACTCACACTGCCCTACAGCAACGGTCCCACCGAGGGCACCATCACCACAATCACATTGCTCAAACGGCAGATGTATGGCCGGGCAGGCTTCACCCTGCTCCGCAAACGCATACTCCTAGCAGTACCTCAATAACCGCCCGCCACCACCGGAATCTTGGCAGAGCCCACCACTTGACACCGCCAAGTGATACCGGCGACAAGGCGTTACAGTCGGCCGACTGTAACGATCCGCGCTAGCCGAGATCAGCCTCCGACACCTTCAGCTTTCATCATTTCATTTTCCACGACACCCATTTCGACTGCGAAAAGCCCACCTTGCGCGACGCACAGTTCCACAACGGAAGGAGCTGCATCTCTGGCGCAGTCCACGCTGGAGAACGTCTACAATGTGTCGTCTATGCTGTTGAGCATGTCGGTGACTGCGGCGTAAAGCGCGGGGTCGGGGTGGGCCGCGATTGCCGTTTTGAGATCGCGCGTGAGCGCGTCGATGGTGGCGACCCCGGTGGCACAACGTTCGGACGGTGTGCTGCACGCCTCGTACAGGTTATCGAGCTGTTGGAAGCGAAGGGCGAATTGTGCGTAGATCGACGGTGCTGGGCTGGGTGTGCTGGCCTGAGTGGGTGTGCTGACCTGGGCGGGTGCTGGGGGTTCGCTGGTCGAGCAGCCCCCCAGTAGGGCCGCAGCAAAGACAAAACTGGCGCTGAGCACCCAGCCCGCTCGGTTCACTATCCCAGCACACCACACCGGCGTACTTGTTGTCGATCGCCCCGTCCAGGCGCTCAGAGCGCCGGAGACCGTAGCTATTCAGCACGCTCACGATGAGAGTCACCGCTGAGCTGTCCGGGACGTCTGCGGTGTGTCGGCTTGATCTTGATTGGCTGATGCTGGTCATGTGGTGGTATGTCCGGCGGTCCGGCTGCGAGCCTTCCTACTTCGGTGCAGGAGCTGCGCGCCCTGGTGGTGGAGCTGGTGGAGGTCAACGCAGGTCTGCGTGAGGTGATCGCGACCAAGGATCACCAGATCGCGTCGTTCCAACGGCGGATCGAGGAATTGGGTTAAGCTGCTGCTGGCGGACCCCGTCGAAGTTAGCTTGGTAGATTCGAAACTTGACTCCACTGCACTCCGAAAATACTACATTGTAATTTACTAAACTATACTTTAGCTCTCTGACCGCAGGGCCTGGATGTGGGCACGGACCTTGTCGCACCAGCTCAGTCCCAGTTGCTGGGTGAACATCCTCTGGTTGGCTTGATCGTTCCTAGTCGTAGGCTGTGCGTGTGGCGGATCTGAAGATTGTGCTCAGTGAGCGGCTCGGTCGAGCGTTTGAGGCGGTGGCGGGTGAGGGGGTAGATCCGGTGGTCCGGCGGTCTCAGCACGCCGACTACCAGGCCGATGGAGCGCTCGCGGCGGCGCGGCGGATGAAGTCCAACCCCCGTGAGGTAGCTGCCCAGGTGGTGGAGCAGGCGGCACTGGATGATCTGTGTGCCTCGGTCGAGGTTTCCGGTCCAGGGTTTATCAACTTGTCTATACGTGACGACGTGCTAGCCCGGTTTGTGGTCGAGGTGGCACGCGCGGACCGGCTCGGCGTCGCGGCGTCCACTCCGGAGACTGTGGTGATTGACTACTCGGCGCCGAACGTTGCGAAGGAGATGCACGCAGGTCACCTGCGCTCGACGATCATCGGTGACGCAGCCGTTCGCCTGCTGGAATGGCTCGGACACCGGGTAATTCGCCAGAACCACATCGGTGACTGGGGCACGCCGTTTGGCATGCTCATCGAGCACCTGCTTGACCTCGGCGAGAATGAGGCCGCCCACGAACTATCCATCGGCGATCTGAACGGCTTCTACCGGGCCGCACGCGTCAAGTTCGACGCTAGTGAGGAGTTCAAGCAACGCGCTCGACGTCGTGTTGTGCTGCTGCAAAGCGGCGATGCGGACACCCTGCATCTGTGGCGGCTGTTGATCGGCGAGTCGCAGAAGTACTTCATGACCGTCTACGACCAACTTCGTGTCCGGCTGACCGGCGAAGACTTCGCGGGCGAGAGCATGTACAACGATCAACTCGCCTCGGTCGTCGCCGAGTTGGAAGACGCAGGTATGGCCAAGGAGAGCGACGGCGCACTGTGCGTGTTCCCGAATGGCTTCAGTGGCCGGGACGGTGTGCCGCAGCCGCTGATCGTGCGCAAGCGTGACGGGGGTTATGGATATGACTCCACTGACCTGGCCACCATCCGGTACCGCTTGCACACCCTGGGTGCGACACGCCTGCTGTATGTGGTCGGCTCGCCACAACATCAGCACCTCCAAATGGTGTTCCAGACGGCCCGAGAGGTCGGCTGGCTGGTCTCCCCCGCCCGCGCCGAGCACATCGGACACGGTTCGGTGCTGGGAAAGGACGGCAAGATGCTGCGCAGCCGGGCTGGCGAGTCAGTTCGGTTGGTCGATCTGATCGAGGAGGCTATGGCCCGCGCGACGACGGCCGTGGTAGAGAAAAATCCCGACCTGGACGAGGCGACACGGGCAACGGTAGCGCATGCGGTGGGGGTCGGTGCGGTGAAGTATGCCGACCTATCCACTGACCGGGGCAAGGATTACGTCCTCGACTTTGACAGGATGCTATCTTTCGACGGCAACACCGCCCCGTATCTGCAGTATGCACATGCCCGTATCCGGTCGATTTTTCGCCGAGCTGGTATCAAACCACCCGAGGCAGTCGATCGGGTGGTGATCGCCGCTCCGCCTGAGCGCTCCCTCGCGCTTTCTGTGCTGGAGTTTTCCGGCGTGATCGGCGAGGTCGAGCAGAACTTGCAGTTCCATCGTCTCGCTGGCTATTTGTTCGGTCTGGCAACGGTGTTCACCGGCTTTTACGAGCAGTGCCAGGTTCTTAAAACCGAGGGCGACGTTCGCGAGACTCGTCTGGTGCTGTGCGCGTTGACGGCACGAATCCTGGCCAAGGGACTTGACCTGCTCGGCATTGAGGCACCCGAACAACTCTAATCTGGCGCCGATGGCGCGCCATTACAGCATGGCGATCAGGCCGTGCAGGTGCTCCACACTGGACGTTGCTGCCCGCAGGGTCTTGTCAATGATCGGTTTACGTCCCACCGGTGGCACGTACAGGATGTGCTGCGAGGTTGCCACGTCGGCGAGAACACCCAGCTTGCCGAGCGCAACACTGACGATCTCAGCACGTGTGATCGGGAATGACGCGCTGTGGACCAGCTTGCCGACGTGATCGTCGGGGTAGTATCTGAGCAAGTAGTCCTGCAGGCGCGCGAACCGTTCCGGCTTGTTCTTGTGGGTCGAGTACAGTGCTGTCTCGACCGAATTCACCTGCCAGAGAAACAGCGGAACCGTAGGGATTAGCGGGTATCGGCGCAGTAGTAGGCTGGTTGCCTCGAACATCAGCGCCCCATCGGGACCGGGATCGAACCGGAGGTCGGCCCAGACGGTATCCAACGACGATACCCCAGGAATCACCTCGACCGTGATCGCTTTTTCGTTCGCGTCCTTGAGGATCAGCTGTGCGGGTGTCACGAGTACGAGCGGGTGTCCGGATGTGACATAGGCGACCCGTCGGCCGCCATCCTGGATCGCGCCGTCGAGCACAGTGTGAGCGATCTCGTTGTAGGTTTGGTTTCTCAGTTTGTCCTCTTCGTACGCTGTCGAGAGATCGACTACGTCGGCGTCGTACCGCTCACGCAGATAGTCGAGCACCAGACTTTGGGCATGAAGTACATAGAGGACCCTCGCCGCGCGCAACACCGCGTCTGCCTCGTGAGTTAGCTGCATGGTACCAACCGTGCCGATACCGACCAGGGAGATGTGCGCCCGGCCAGTATCTTCAGGAGTGGTCACGCAAACCCTTTCCATATAGGAGAACGCGACAAATAACACAGCAGGTGATAACGTGATCCCTGGAACGTGTTAGCCGTCGTCGTCGCTGTAGTTACCCTGCTCGCGGATATGAAAGTATTTGGTGTCACCAAGCAGTCGATACAGTGCGTTTTCATCACCTGACCGCAGCGCGGAGATCTCCTCGACCGAGAGGTCATAGTCGGCCAAGACTCGCAGGTCCTTGTTCAGTAACGCGGTACGAAAGTTCAGATCTTCGCCGCTTCGATGCAGTACCTGCCTGAGCGCAGAACTCATCGCAGTCCTCCTTGTACGCAGCGTATCCTCCTTAGCGTAGCTGCCCATGGCTCTGTGGTCGAGATCATCGTCGGTTAAGTGATCACCCTGACGGACTTCCGCCCCAGCCCCACTTACGCCAGCCCCCCTTAGCCGGTGAGGTTGGCGAGGAGGAGGGTCCACTGGGGGCCGGGGCAGGGTGATGGTGGGGCAGGTGTCGTGGGCTTTACTGTCGCGGACGAGGACGCGGTCGGGGTGGTCGAGGTTGACCTCGACGCAGTTGGCGTTGGCTGCGCTGCGGCTGCTCTTGCGCCATCCGGTCCGGGAGAGATCCACCGCGCTCTTCCCTGGGCGCCTGCCGCTGTTCATGACATCTCCTTGAGCATCTGCTCGATCAGGGCGACCGTGTCGTCGGCCCCGAGGGCTAACTCGCTGAGTTTACGTGCGGTGTCCTGGTAGGCCATGGTCCTCTTCGAGGAACAGGTCGGCGGTCTTGCCCTCCAGCAGGACGGCGCCTGGGTCCAGCCCGAACTCCATGATCGCGAACGAACCCTCGACTGCGGCGTGGGCGCCGGCGGTGAAGGGGATCACCAGGATCGTCACGTTGGGCTGGGTGGTGGCGTCGGTCAGCTGTGAGCCGTAGGCCTGCCACCAGCCCCGTTCGGCCATCTCCAGGTACTCGCGCTGCTGGGGCAGTGGTACCTGATAGGCGTCGAGGAGGTGTTCCACCTCGTCGACGGTGACGCCTCGCTTGCCGTTCTCGATGTGGCTGATCGTCGGCCCGGACGGGCCGGACCGCTTGCCTGCGGCGTCCACGTTCAGTCTCGTCAGACGGCACGTTGACGTTGCGGCTGATCACCGCGCGGGCGTACTCGCCGGTCTGCAGCAGTCCGGGCACCAAAAAGGCAGCCGAGGGCGCCGGTATCGCTGGAGGATCTCAACGGCCGTCACGGCATCCGACGGTCGTCGTGGTGCGTTGAGTCAGCGGTTCATGAGGGCGAAGACGCCCCAGCCTAGGTATTCGCGCTGGTATCTGGTGTGGCGCACGGGGGAGGCGGTCAGCTCCGCGCGCATCTCGTCGGCCAGGTCGTCGTCGGGATTGTCGTCCAACCAGCGGCGGATGTTGAGCCATTGCGCCGCGACGTACCTGTCCCAGCTGTCCTGGTCGGCCAGGACCATCTCGATGACATCCCAGCCGAGTTCGTGAAACCGCTCGATCAGCTCCGGCAGGGACAGGAAACCGTCCTTGGTGCTGGCCTCGCAGGCCTCGATGGTCGCCTGGTCGGGAGGATCACGCCGCCAGTACGGCTCGCCGATCAACATGATGCCCTCGGGACGTAGGCTGCGCCGGAGGAGTTCGATGGTGCCCGGCATACCACCACCGATCCAGGTCGCGCCGATGCACGAGGCGAGATCAACCGGTTCGTCGGCGACGTAGTCCGACGCGTCGCCGTGCACAAAGGTGATTCTGTCCGCCACACCCAGCTCGATGGCTCGTGCGCGGGCGGCGGCGGTGAATACGGTGCTGATGTCGACCCCGAGACCGCTCACGTGGTGATCACGGGCCCAGGTACAGAGCATCTCACCTGTTCCGCAGGCGAGGTCGAGCAGTCGCGTTCTGGATCGCAAAGAAAGCGCCTGGCCCAAGATCGCCAACTTCTCGCTGGTGAGCGGGTTGTGGATGCGGTGGCTGCTCTCCCGATGGTGAAACTACGTGGAAGATCCACTTTTGACGTTTCCTCGGTTCATGGCGTTCATGACGGTCAGGGTCTGTGGGCGTTTGCCGGCGACACCGATTGGCATTGGCCGCGGACAGCGCGAGAGCATCGCATCGGACTGAGGACGATACGCTGTGCGCGGTTTGCAACACAGCGGCGGTCCTGCTGCTATTTGGCCCGTCCGGCTCTCTTAGGTCAGCTGAGTTGTTCGGCGTATCGCTTGCTGAGTTCCTCGGTGCGCTCCTGTGGCCACGGGCAGCGGATGTCCCTGTGGGTCGGGGCGAAGAACAGTTCGAGGCGCACGTGCCAGTACAGCCGGGCCGACCGGGGCTAAGTGGAGAAGCTCGCTACGTTCCTGGAGACGGCTGGGATCCGCTGTTCGTACGACCACGAGCTGGCCAGCGAACTACGCGACGGCGTGCGTTGCGGTGCCGGGGAGGAAGCTGTCACCAGCCGCAAACGAGCGGAGAGTGCCTGGTCACGGGGGTGCCGGGGTGCCGGATTAGCGTCCGCGCGTGGCGCGGACGATCGATGACGACGAGCTGATCGAGCACTGGACACTGGTCGGTGACGAGTTAGGGCAGGTCGCCGGCAAGCCTGGCCCGACGCGCCTGGGCTTCTCTCTGTTGCTGAAGTTCTATACGCGGCATGGCCGGTTCCCCCCGAGGCCGGGGGGAGCTGCCGGACGCGGTGGTGGACTACATCGCCCGCCAGGCGAGGGTTCCTGCGGCGGATCTGGCGCCGGGGGTGAACAGCACCAGTTAGACGCGGACGAATGTGATCTCGACCGACGCCAGGAACGGCTAAACATTGGCGCATTGCCATCCGATCGGCTCGATGGCCTGGACCAAGCGATGGACGGACCTCGTTCCCTGGGCATCCGGAGATCAGTGACCGCCGAAGAACCACTCACTCGCCGAGGGACGCTCTTCAGAGATGTAGTACTCGCTCATGTTCTTGGCGAACTCAGCCCGGGAGATGTAACCCTCACCGTCGAGGTCGAGGTAACTGAACGCCCTGGTGGCGTCGTTATCCGCCAGCCCGTAGGCCTGAAGGTACAGTGAGAACTCACCGAGGCTGAGCTTCCCGTCGCCGTTCACGTCGATCGTGTCGAAGACCAGTTGATTGCCCTGGATGGCATGAGTGAGGGTTTCGGGCTCGCTGCCGACCCAGCCACCCACGAAGGCGAGATACTCCTCCAGAGTCACCTGGCCGTCACCGTCGGCGTCCCCGCCCTTGAAGTAGGCGTCCCACCACCCCCGGTGGGCCTCGACGATCTGGTCCGCCTTGACGCTGCCCGGCTCGACGCCACGCAACC
>JBOHHE010000238.1:0-27631 GCA_050700355.1 Pseudonocardiaceae bacterium | reverse complement strand
GCCCTCAACCTTGCCTTCCGCCTTGCCTTCCGCCTTGCCTTCCGCCTTGCCCTGGGTGACGAACTTCTGCGCGTACTCGCTCAGGTACTCATAGGTGTGCGTCGACATCAATGCCTCCAGATGACGTCGCGCCGCGGCAGGCAGCGCAGCAAGAACCAACTCAGCGTACAAGACCGCATGCTCGACCTCGACCGACGCCAACGCCCCGACCAGGACCTTCAACACCCCGCCACCGTCCGGCTCACCCCCGTGGGCCATCGCCGAGAGCACCACCACCTCCGGTGTCCCCCCGCCCTGGGTGATCACCGGAATCCGCTGCGGACCCACCACCGACGGCACCAGCACCGCACCCGGATTCCCCAACTCGATCGGCGTCGCCGCCCACGCCGCGACCCCAGCATCCACACACACCACCAGCAGCACCACCGGACACCGCCACCGGGCCCGCACCAGGGCCACATACACCGGCCAGCTCCACCACTTACCCCGATCCCGAGCCAGCTGCACCTCCACCACCACCGCCAACACCGGCCCACCCCCACCGGTGAGCACCACCACCGCATCCGCCCGGTACTCCGCCGGGGCCAGATCGACACACTCCGCCGCCTCCACCCGCACCCCCTCATAAACAGGCAGATCCATCCCCAACACACCCACCAACAGATCAGCGACCAACGACGGCCGATGACGAAACAGCTCCACCAGAGCCTCATGTAGGTACGACGGCATGACCGCGACCCTAACGACAACCACCGACAGAAACGGCCACATCCCCAGACCAGCGGACCCCTACTCCAACCTGGCGCCTCGAACGAGCCGAGGCCGGGACATCGGCCATGGTGGTCAGCAATTTTGCTTCGGAAGCGACTGTGAGGCGTTGGTATACACGCCATCGGCGATGGTGTCTCCCATGATGGACCGTCCATCGGAGCGTGGGTGCTGGTAGCACCAGTGTTGCGCGAAGTAACCGCCAGCTGCTTCCGGGGTATCGAAATGACAGACGCCGTCCGTCTCGATGCAGTAGCGGATGAAGGGAATACCGTTGAAGTCCGTGCGTCCCGGTCCGTAGGAAACATATCCTCCGAATGGTGACGGCGCGCCCATGCCGGGTGGAACCACCGCGCTGACCCCTCTTCCCGGCGGCGCGACCGGATGCATCGGATCCGCGTATAATTTCGCTCTGAACCGGGACTTGTCCACCCCGAGGTGTTCGTCGGCGATATCGTTGAGCACTTTGTTCGCGACGATCGCGCCCTGCGAATACCCCACGACAGTAAATAGGGCATTCCGGTTTTCCGCATAGGCTTCCTTGACCACGATCTTGGCCGCTTCATGGCCCTGTGCCATGCTCTGGTCCATCGGAATATGGTTACAACTGGACTCTCCTAATGGTCCGGTACCGGCCGGATAGTGCACGACCCGCTTCGTACCGCCCCTCAGCCAAGCATCATTGTAAACTTGCGCGTCACCATCGCAGGTGCCGCCGATAAGAATATAGTAGTGAGCCTCACTGGCTTGCGCCGTCGGTGCCATCGGGCCGAGTGATCCGGCGACGAGTGCCGCGACAGCCGCACTGACGATCACGGCCCGTCGGAACTTCTTCACGTTATCGCCTCTTCTCCTCCAATTACGCTCGTGTACGCAACGTAGCATCCCATAAATCCAGCTGGCATACCAGTTTTTCGTAATTGGTCAGGTCTTGTCCGGCGAGTCTGGTTGATCTTCATGGTTGAGGTTGACCATAGTATGGTGCCCTTTGGTCCGCGCCAGTCTTACAAGAAGCTTGCTGCTCTGGTCGCATGACCATGCAGCGCAGAGCCGAAGTCGTTGCAAAACAAAAGTGGCCGCAAGCCGGGCGGGCAGGTGAGGTGCGAGCACGACCACATCCGTCCCAGTGGGCGCTACCACCTCAGATCAGGTGTCCATGCCGGGGGTCAAGCTCACTTCGGCGTGAGGTGGTTCGTAACCCGAACACAACGTTGGTACCCCCGGCGCCAACCACGTTTCTATACGCCCTTCGGCGTGAGGTGGTTCGTAACCGACATACCAGAATAAATTACACATTCCGTTAGCGGAGTTCTATACGCCCTTCGGCGTGAGGTGGTTCGTAACTACGGCACGGAATGATGCACCTAACATTCTTGAGTTTCTATACGCCCTTCGGCGTGAGGTGGTTCGTAACGGCGACACGAACTACGACCGGCTGGGAACGGTCGGTGTTTCTATACGCCCTTCGGCGTGAGGTGGTTCGTAACACCATGCTGCTCATGGCCGTTCTCGGCGTCACGATCATGTTTCTATACGCCCTTCGGCGTGAGGTGGTTCGTAACCGCTCCGATCGAGCGTGACGCTCGCGCGACGCTCGTTTCTATACGCCCTTCGGCGTGAGGTGGTTCGTAACCATGCCGAGTCATATACTCGCGTTCTCGGCCCCAGTTTCTATACGCCCTTCGGCGTGAGGTGGTTCGTAACCCTACCCCGTTCAGCGAGGCGCTGACCAGCAGGTATGGAGGACCGCTGCACGCGAGACTCGCCAGGGGGCCAATTGAGGATCTTGAAAGGCTGCGGAAGGGGTGTTTCTGCTGGTAGTGGGCTTGCACGCGAGACGCGATGTCGATCTTTCCGAGCCGTCCCCCGAACAGAGTAACGACATTCACCCATAGTAGTCACAATGCCGCCCAGTAGGGCTTGTCCGGGGTCGCGTCGGCCTGGCCGCGGACCACCAGGCGCGACCAACAGGTCGCGCAAGTAGGCAGCAGGTGCACGGCGTCAGTCGCTGGGTCAATCATCTCCTCCACCCGGCCGATCAACTCGCTGAGGTCCTCCGGAGCGACCACACAGACGAAGACGCTTCGCTGGATCCGATCCCCCCACTGCTGCAGGTAGGCAGCGACCCGGGCACGGGTGGCATCGCGGGAGATGTCGTAGCAAACCAGCACCGTCAGCGCCACGACAACCCCACATACCCGGGTCCCAGGTTCTCCACCGACGCCGCCAGCACCTGCGCCTGCCGGTACAGGTGCCGTCGCAGTGTGCCGGCGAAATCGGGCAGCGCACCGCGGGTCATCTGTAGCATCCGGCGCTCGTAGGCATCCACCACGACCTCACGCCCAGCGGCCGTCAGCAGTACACCACCCCGGTGCTCATCACGACGACCGTGCTCAGGCCGCAACCTACGTCGGCGTAGGGACTCCATCACAATCTGGTCCACAATCAGTGGGCGGAACTCCTCCACCAGGTCCAGGGCCAGGCTGGGGCGACCGTCATGGTCGGTATGCAGGAACCCGATGGCTGGATCCAGGCCGGTGGCAACCAGCGCGGACACCGCCTCGGACAGCAGGATCGCGTATCCGTAGGACAGCGCGCTGTTCACCACATCGAGGGGCGGACGGCGATTGCGCCCGGTGAATCCGAACTCCGGATCCACACAGGCCGTCCATGCCTGGAAATAGGCCCGCGCCGCCGCGCCTTCCAGACCCATGATCTCGTCGCGGCTGCCCGCGTCGGAGAGCATATCCGCGTAACCCTCCATCATCTCGACGCTTTCGGTGAGTTGCCGCGCGGTGTCCTTGCGCATCATCCGGCGCAGCAGCACAGCCTGTTTGCGGATCTTCGCTTCGACGAATTGCCGTGCCAGTGGAAGATAACGCTCCGGGGTGTCCGAAGCCGCGAGGTGATTGCGCAACCGCTCGACCCGGTTGACGTGACCGGACACGACCTGGCCGAGATAGCGCCCGCGCTGCGAACAGAACACCAACTCGACTCCGGAGGTCAACGCCCAGTTCCGCAATCCCGCCGTCACACCGATCGGGCCGAAGCACACGATGCGCGCCACGAGGCCGGCGGGCACATCGAGCAACTCCTCCTCGTCGCGTTCGACGACGACCCAGCCCTCGCCGATCCGAACCCGGCTGCCCGCCGCACCCACGAACAGGGTTCGTTCCTCGGGAACGTCGATCCGGTTCTCGATAACCGGGGGATATCGGGTTCCGAAGTCCTCGCCCAGGAAGCAGAAACCGTCTTCGAACGACATGGCGGCGGTCTTGTCCTCGCCCAGTTTCATCCCGATCTCCTCTGCCGCCGCCGAGGCGATCCGGCCCGCTTCGAGTGCGTCGTCCCGGCTGGTCGCGACGATCGCCATATCGTCGCCGTAGCGGACGATCGGATAGCCGGCTCGCCGGAGGCGGTCATCGAGATGTTCCAACATGGGATTAGCCAAGATCGGTGACAGCGGTGACCCTTGCGGCAGCCCGATGCCGGACCGGTTCCGGCGCCGACCCGGACCATGCAGGGGGCGAGTCAGCAGTAGATCCAGGACCGCCATCAGGTCCGGGTCAGGCACCAGCACATTGAGAATCCGGCTGAGCGGCTCGATCTGGATGCTGGGGAAACAATCGTCGATATCGGCCCGCAGGACATGGGTGAATCCCTCATTCCGGAGCCGGCCACTTCCTGGACCGCATCGACGACACCGAGGCCGGGCCGGTAGGCGAATGAGCTTGGTCCGAGCAGCGGATCGACCAGCGGCGTCAGCACGCTCAGCACAGCACGTTCGACGATCCGATCGACCACTGGCGGGATGTGCAGGACCCGCTCGTGTCGCCGTTCTCTTTGGGAATGCTCACCCGCGCCAGCCGGGCAGGCACGTAGCCGCCGCCCAGCAGGCGCTCACGCAGCTTGTTGAGGCGATTGTCAGCGTCTTTGGCGAAGCGTTGCACCCCAGCCGAGAGCATGTCGTCGGCCGCATCATTGGCCAGCACCCGTTTCCAGGAATCAGTGAGCGCGCTCGGGCTGGCGACACGATCCAGCAACGTACCCACGATTACTCCCCATGCTCCCCGAGTCAGCGACCGCAACCGAAGTGCCGCTGCGAAGCGCAGCGTAGCGGCGGAGAACCGACCCAGCCGCCTCGGCCAGCCTATGGTGCGCTCCGGGTACGCCGTCCGCTCACGCAAGCTCCCGCTACCCGACTGTCGCCAGCACCTCACCGGCCGGAATTGAGGTGGTTCATGACTCGCGGACATGGACCGGTTCGCGGAGATCTGGTTTCTATACGCCCTTCGGCATGAGGTAGTTCGGAACCCTATCCCAGTTTGCGGGTCTCTGACCAGCACGTTTGGGGAGTCTCTGCACGCGAGGCTTCACGAAGATCGTTTTCTGGCCTCGAAATGGCGAGCGGAGGGGTTTTTCTGCAGGTAGCGGGCTTGCACGCGAGACGGGATGTCGATCTTCACGGACCCCCACCCCCTGAACGGAGTAACGATACTCACCTATGGTAACCACAGTACCGCTCAGCAGGGCTTATCCAGACTTACATAAGCCTGACCGCAGACCTGCAGGCGCAACCAGCACGCGGCGCAGGTGAGCGGCGGACGCACGGTGCCGGTTGCCAGATAGCTCAATCTCATTCATACAGCTGATCATGACGTCCACCTCCTCTGGGAGCGACCTCAGCTACGACAACACCGCGCTGGAGCAGGTCGAACCGTACGCCGAAGGTTCTCATTTCTTGAGGTCCTGGGCCTGGGTTGCTCGACAGAACTGCGACGTACCTACGGTAGACGGGAGACTCGGATACGCTGCACCGCCGCTCACCGGGCTACGCCGCTCGCTACCCTAGCTCCTGGTGCACCTGACAACCGGCCCCCGTAGGTCAGCTGGATCGAGCAAGCGACTTCCCATCGCTAGGCCGCAGGTTCGAGTCCTGCCGTCGGTGGGGATTTGGCGAGGAGATGTCCGTAATGGGCGTTGACGAGGAAGTGCTGGCGATCGGCGAGCGGCTGCGCAGGATCCGCCGTCGACGCGGACTGGGCCTGACCGTGACTGCGGGACTGGCCGGGATAAGCAAGCCGTATCTATCGATGCTGGAACGGGGAGAACGCGGGTTCAACCGGCGCGGCCTTCTGGAGGACCTCGCTGACGCAGTGGGTTGCTCAGTGGCGGACCTGACCGGGCAGCCTTACCTGGTCCCAGACCGGGAGACCTCTGAGGGGCGAGCAACGCTGCCCGGCATCAGCTTGGCACTCAATGACTTCGGACCCGACGACGTGCCGGATATCACGCCGCGACCGCTCGATGAGTTAGTGGCCTGGGCCGACAGCGCAAACGAGCACCGCGACCAAGGTCGCTACTCACGAGCTGGACGGAATCTAAGCTTCCTGTTGACTGAGCTGCAAACGCATGCACTCACGGCCGGATCAGATGACCGCGCCCGCGCGTTCCCAGCCCTAGTACAGTCGTGCATCCTGGCCAGCGACGTCGCGCAGGGGGTAGCCGGGAATATTGACTTGGCGGTATCAGCGGTGAGGCGTGGGTACGACATGGCCTGCCGTATTGGCGACCCCGGACTGATTGGTTTCGCCCGGTGGCAGTGGGCGTTACGATTGATGCGGCTTACCGCACGTGGCCGTGCGTTACGGGTGCTCACCACTGGAATTGACGAGCTAACGTCGTCCGTTCATCTGCGCAGCGAGAATACTTTTCCCGCAGAGGGGCTCGGCTTTATGCATTTGGCGTCGGCGCAGTGCGCGGCGCGGGGCAAGCGGCGCGACGACGCGCAGGCTCATCTGACCGAGGCCGGGAAGATCGCCACCCGGATCGGGGAATGCAACGGGATGCGCATGCACTTCGGTCCGACCAATGTCGCGGTCTGGCAGTTGGCAATCGGCGTCGAACTGGACGAAGGCGGCCGGGCCCACGAGTTGGCTACCCGGATTCCGCTGGATGTGGCCGCGCTCGATAGCCAAGACAGATCGGCAGCGCTGCATTTTGATCTGGCTCGGGCGCTGGTGCAGGACGGAGCGAACCGCGACGCCGAAGCGATCCGACATCTGGACACCGCCGACCGATTGGCGCCGGTCCGGCTCCGCAACGACCCGATCGCCCGGGACTTGGTGAGCGTTCTGCATCGACGGGCCCGAGGCCGAGTATGGGAGCTGGACAGCCTGCGCAACCGGTTCGGCATCGGAACGGGTTAACAAGAGGAGATGTCCGTCATGGGCGTTGACGATGAAGTGCTGGCGATCGGTACGCGGCTGCGCAGAATCCGCCGTCGACGCGGACTGGGCCTGACCGTAACTGCCGGACTCGCCGGCATCAGCAAGCCCTACCTGTCCATGCTGGAACGCGGAGAACGCGGGTTCAACCGGCGCGGGCTACTCGAAGACCTCGCCACAGCAGTGGGCTGCTCCGTAGCCGACCTGACCGGGCAACCGTATCTGGCGCCGGACCGAGCGACCGCTGAGGGGCGAGCGGCGCTGCCCGGCATCAGCTTGGCGCTCAACGAGTTCGGACCCGACGACGTACCAGACATCACGCCGCGACCTCTCGACGAGTTAGTGGCCTGGGCCGACAGCGTAAACGAGCATCGCGACCAAGGCAGATATTCCCTAGCCGGGCGGGATTTGGGCACGCTGTTGACCGAGCTGCAGGCCCACGCGCTGACGGCCGGACCAGCCGACCGGGCCCGTGCGTTCACCGCCCTCGTGCAGTCCTGCGTTGTGGCTGGCATTGTCGCTAACAAGATCGCGGGAAATATTGACCTGGCGATTTCGGCGGCTAGACGCGGATACGACCTGGCTTGTCGCATGGGCGATCCCGGGCTGATTGGCCTCACCCGGTGGTCCTGGGCGGGAAAACTGGTGCTGCTGGCCGCGCGTGGCCGCGCATCGCGGATACTCACCGCTGGGATCGACGAGTTAGGGTCATCCGTGCGCCTGCGCAGCGAGGACACGTTGTCCGCAGAGGGACTCGGCTTTCTGCATTTGGCGTCGGCGCAGTGCGCGGCGCGGGGCAAGCGACGCGACGACGCGCAGGCTCATCTGACCGAGGCCGGGAAGATCGCCACCCGGATCGGGGAGCGCAACGGAATGCGCATGCACTTCGGTCCGACCAATGTCGCGGTGTGGCAGTTGGCAATTGGTGTCGAGCTGGACGAGGGCGGCCAGGCCTACGAGTTGGCCACCCGGATGCCGCTGGACGTTGCTGCACTCCACAGCCAAGAGAGATCGTCAGCGCTGCATTTCGATCTCGCTCGGGCGCTGGTGCAGGAGACCGCGATTCGGGAGCAGCGAGGGGTGAGCAGTCGTAGTGGATGTCGTGTCGCAGCGGGAGAACGAGCGCAGCCGGATAGCGGTGGAGGGCCACTTGGTGGCCGATGATCAGCAATGCACGCTCGTAGTGATCCACGAGCGCGCTGGGGACACGTGGGCGATCTTCCCCCACGGGGTGGGCAAGCTGGGTGTGCGCCTGGCGAAGGCCGAGGCGGTGCGGGTGGCGCAGGCGATCCTGGTGGGGGCGCGTGGTGAGTGACCCGGACCTGTATCCGTGGCTGGCGCTGCGCCGGGTCAATAACGGCGGTATGGCGAAGTCGGCCGGCGCCTACTTCGATCACGGCCGCCCCACCCCCGCACACCTGGCCGAAGTCTTCGATCAACTCCTCTGGACCGGATTCGTCACCGTCGCCGAGGGCGACACGCTCTGGGCGTTGCGCCGGATGAGTCTGACCGACACCGGCAAGGCGCGCTACGTCGTCCTGGCCGAGCAGCTCGATCCAGCGCACGCGGCGCCACCTCCCGCGGCGGCGATGGTCGCGGCACGGACCACAATGCCACTGGCCGAGGTGCGCATCATCAGGGTCACCACCTGACTGAATCGCCCAGCGAGTCAATCAACATAGGCGCCGCAGCTCGGACATCACCCCAGATGGGCGAAGGATGGTGCGCCACGATCTCATCCGCTCCGAGACCAGCAGCAAGCGGTGAGACCATCGGGAGCGGTGTCAGGAAGGTCGGGACTCCACCTCTACGGCAAGCTTGCAGCAGGACGGGACAGCGGCGAGTGTGGAGGCGGCAGTGAACATCCGTGAGGTCATCGAGAAGCTGCAGGACGTCGCGGCGCAGCTGCCCGATGGGTAGGACAGCGAGGTCCGGGTGCACATCTGCAACGGGTCTGATCCGGGGCTGATGACCCCCTCCATCGAGGTCGACACCATGTGGACCCAGAACAAGGACACCTTCGCCGTGAGCGGCAGCTTCGCGATCGTGCAAGGTCACCCGCACCGCGACGAGCGCGACTCGACCACCCGACCGGTCACCTCGGAGCCTCGCGTAGCGGCACCGCCGATGCGTGCCCGACGCTGAAGTCAACAAAGCTGAGGTGTGGTGATAGCAAGTGGTGACCGACGACCTGGTGAGCACGCTGCGTGCGGCGAGCGGCCGACGAGACCGGCAGCTTCACAGCGCGGTGCTGTTGGACCCGTCCTCGGACCGGGATCGACGCCGGCTCGACGAGTTGGCGCGGAATCCGGCCGTCACCGTCATGGACACCGTCTTGGAGCAACTCGACGAGCTGGTACGCAGCCGCGAGCCGGCGCTGCAATTGCGCGGACCCGCTACCGGCCACCGCATCGACGCATTACTGGAAAGGTCGGCGCCTGAGCTCTTCGGCCGCTGGGTGTTCTATCCCTGGTCGGGCCGGTTGGTGCATGTCCTACCTGAACCACTGCACCGCGAGCTGCGGCTGGATCGCAACCGATACAAGATCGCTGGAGCCGAGCAGGCGAGGCTGCTGGAGCTGCGGGTTGCTGTGGCCGGGCTGTCCGTGGGTCGCGCGGTGTCGTCCACCTTGGTGCATGAGGGACTGTGTGGCGAGATCCGGCTCGCCGATTTCGACGCCCTGAGCCTGTCCAATCTGAACCGGGTGACCGGCGGCATCGCCGACGTCGGGGTCAACAAGGCGGTACTCGCGGCGCGTGAGGTGGCTGAGCTCGACCCCTATCTGCGGGTGGTCGTGCACGAGGACGGCGTGCGCGAAGACACCCTCGACGCGTTCCTCACCGGCGTCGACATCGTGCTGGACGAATGCGACGACCTGGCGATGAAGGTGCTGCTCCGCGAGCGGGCCCGGGCGGTGCGGGTACCGGTTGTCATGGTGACCAGCGACCGCGGGCTGCTCGACGTCGAGCGATTCGACCGCGAGCCCGAGCGTGAACCATTCCACGGTGCCCTGGCCGGTCTACGTGCTGCTGACCTGCGGGGACTCACCACCAAGCAGAAGGTGCCGTACGTGTTGCGCATCCTCGACGCCGGACGGATGCAGCCCCGGGCGGCGGCGTCGCTGGTCGAGGTGGGGCAGACGCTGTCCACGTGGCCGCAGCTCGCCTCGGACGTCGCGCTCGGCGGGGCGATGGCGGCGAACGCGGTCCGGCGGATCGCGCTCGGCGAGCTCGTTCTGTCGGGCCGTTATGAGGTGGACCTCGACGTGCTCGTCCGCGACGGTTCCGCACGTCCCGCGCCGACGGTGCGGTCCTGGGTACCGGAGCCGGCCAGCGTGGCGGCTCCGGTGCTCCCGATGCCGGTCCCGGGGAACTCAGCACTGCCCACCCGCGATGAGGTGCGCTTCATCGTCGGCTGCGCGACGCTCGCGCCGTCCGGGGGAAACGCTCAGCCTTGGCTGTTCGCCTGCCGGGGCGTCACCCTCGGAGGGGCTGTCGACGGCGCGCGGTCGTCGCTGCTCGACTTCCAAGGGCGGGCGAGCTCCCTCGCGCTGGGCGCCGCACTGGAAGCCGCGCTCATCGGCGCCCGCGCGCTCGGGTTCGCCGCACAGGCAGCCATCCAGTCCGGAGCACCCCGGTGGGAGCTCGCCCTCCAGCGCGCGGGCGCCCCGGCCGCCACACCGGAGCTGACGTTGCTCCGCGAGCGCTGCTGCAACCGGGTGGGTCGGCCATCGCCCCCGATCCCGCCCGACGACCTGGCCGGTCTCGTCGCCAGCGCACCACCACTGCACGTCGTGACTGTCACCGATCCCGGTGCGCTCGAGCAGCTCGGCGAGGCACTTGGCGAGCTTGATCGGGTGCGTTTCCTGTCCCCGGCCTGGCACCGCGAGCTGTTCTCCGAGCTGCGGTGGAGCCGGGAGGAAGCGCTCGCGACCCGGGACGGGATAGACCTCGCAGCCCTCGAACTCGACGCCACGGACCTCGTCGCGTTCAACGTCATCCGTTCGGCGCCGACCACTGAGGCGCTCGGTCGCTTCGGTCTCGGTCGCGGCTTGGGCGAGGCCTCGCGAACCGCGTTCCAGAACGCCGGGGCAGCGTTGGTGATCGGCGTCCGCTCCACCGATCATGCTTGCTTGATCGAGGCCGGCCGGGGCCTGCTGCGGCTGTGGCTCGACGCGACCGCGCGGGATATCGGCGTGCACCCGTGGGGATCGCCGTTCTTCTTCCAGCGGTTGCGCGAGGCCGGCTCGACCCTGGATGCCTGGCAGCGGGAGACAATCGCGCACTCCAGGCGGACCTTTGCGAAGGGAGTCCCTCTTGAGGAGGACGTGACCGTTCTGCTCGTCCTGCGGCTGACGACCGGCACCCGGCCCACCGCACGTTCGGTGCGCCGCGCGGTGGATGACGTCCTCTCCTTCACCGGCCTCACCGAGGACGGCGCGCGGTAAGCGAGCCGGCACTGTCCAGCGACTTGGCGAACAGCGCAGCAGACGCCATCGCTTCCAGGCTCCTGCTCTGGAAACGGTGACGGATCAGCTGCTCGATGTCGAGCTGGAGCAGGTGCGAGCGAAAGCGCCAGCCGGGCTTGGGCTCCACCTGCCTCGTCTCGAGCATCTCGAACCCCTGCGCGCGATACATGTCGAGCAGCTCGTCGGAGCAGGCACCGAGCACGTAACCGACCCCGGACTGGACAGCGACCCGGACGACGTGCTGCATGAGAGGCAGAAGCAGCCCGGCGCGCTGGAACTCCGGATCGATCGCGCCGGCACCGGCCTCGACGAAGCCTGCCTCCCACAGCCAGGGCGGCACCTGATGCCCACCCCACCTCATGTACTGGCTGCGCGCGGGATCACCGTCCACGAAGATCGCCCGGACGTACCCGACGATGCGCCCTTCGTAGCGGCACACCAAGTGGCGCGCGTGCGCGTCGAAGGCTGACGCCAGGTCTGCCGACGTCATTCCGTGCAGCCGACCCTCGTGCTGGTGTGCCCGGAAACGAAGGTTGAGGATCTCTTGTCCGTCCTGCCGGAACGCCGCGCTGCCGAAGGTGACCACGCGTTCGGCATTGCGCAGGGGCAGGCCACCGGCTCGCAGCTGCGCCGGGGTCAGGCCCGTGCCGGCGAGCATCAGGTACTCCGCGACGGCGGCGAGGAATGTGCGCGGCGGATCGATCCAGCTCACGCAGACGGCCACTGCGCCGTCCGGCTCCTGGTGGAACGATCGGACGACCGCCTGGACCTCGTATGTCCCGGCGAAGGGCACCGTCACCGTGAACGCGAGCTTGAGGCCGGGGAGCAGGCCGACGCCCTCCGTCGCCGTGCTCAGCGTGGCCCCGCCTGCGGTGACAGTCCGGAGGATGAAGTGCATCCAGTCCTGGAAGAAGAGCGGCGACATCGCCGATGCGGTCGCAGGCAGCTGGGCGGGGCACGGGTAGCCGGCCACGTCCGGGGCCGGGGTGGGCAGCGACAAGCCGATGCGCCGCCCGCGCCGACCGTCGAAGATCTCATCGGACACACTGCGCACCACAGCGGCGTGACGCACGTCTGCCAGCGCTCGGCCGGTGTGCTCCACGACGACGTCGTCGTCTGACCAGAAAACGGGGTTCTCGTCGAAGACGACGACGTCCAGGCCTGTCCTCCGCAGCTCGACGATCTCCCCGCGAACCGAGGTCCCGCTGCACTCAAGCCGCACGGTAAGACCCTCCCCGAGGTGAACTCGCCGCCCCTCGGTCCTCCGGTCTGCGGTCACCAGCCCCCCTGCATAGGTACAGTCCAACTCAGCAATAGTCGTAGCAATCATGTGGATCACTCCGGGGGGATGTGAGGGGATCCGCTGGTGTGACGACAGATGGAGCGAGCGGGCAAGGGGGCTGATACGTGTACCGCTTGCCTGAGGCGGTGTTGTGGACCACGACCCGGTCACGTCCCTGGTCGGCCCGTCGTCGGCCTCCGGAACACCAGCGTGGGCACAGCGCATTAGTGGACGGTCCGGCCTGGGGGACGTTCGGTGCGAGCTGTCGCGGCCTACGACGGCCGGACTGGCGGTGTCGCCTGGCGCCGTCGGTCGAACGCAGGCTGAGCCTGTTTTCGGCAGGTAGTTCTGGCCCCACCTGAGCAGCCAGTTCTGCCCCACCCCCACATTCGAGAGATGGCAGGTAGACCTGCGTTGATCTGGGCTTCCCTTCTCCTGGCTGCTTTTGACTGATCCACGAGTGGGGCCAAAACTGGCTGCTCAGGTGGGGCCGAAACAAGTTGTTGAACACAATGTCCACCTGCTCGGCCTCATCCAGACGCATCGCGATCCGGGTGGGAAACAGGTGACGGAAGTCGATGATCTGTTTGCGGGGGTCTTGGAGCTGCCCGATCGCACACACCCCCGGCGCCCAGCCTTGAGAGACGATCGACTGCAAGGCCAGATTCGCCCGCTTGCGCAGTCCGGTGTCGGGTTGGTAGGCGATCACATCAGCCAGCTCATCGACGACCAGCACCACAAACGGCTGACCCGAAGCCAGGGACTAGGAACGGATGCGCTGCTGACGAAATGTCTCGGCACGGGGGTCGATGCCAAAGACCTGGACCAGCCGAACGAAGCCGGGCACCGCCAAGCCCACAGCCCATAACCGACCCCCAGCCCAGCGAGCACTCCAACCGGCACCCACCACGAGGAGCCCAGCCCAAGGCCGACCAGGACCCCGGTGCCGAGCAGGAACAGCGGGTAGCGCCACACCCGGCGGGTGAGGAACACTCCCACCCCGCCCAGAACCACGACCAGGATCACCGGGCTCAACACCAGCAGCAGCTTGCGAGGCAGCAGCGTCTACCACGGCAACCGAGGCCGCTCCACCTCCAACGGCGCCGGATCAACCCAGCGCGAGTACTCAGCCCCGCGCATCAGTGGCCACCTGCCTGGCGGAAGGTCAGCGGCAGCGTGCCCTGACACCCGGCACAGCCCGCCATGGGAGGGAACAGCCGGGTAAATCGAGAACAGACCAGGTGCGGGGTGGGGAAAAATTGCTCTGGTGTCGCGGCGGGGCCGCGTTCTCTGCTGTGCACTGTTCACTCCGAGTTCTGGTGTGGACAGCGCAGAAGCGGACAAGGTTGGTAGCCAAGAGGATCCGCTTCTGCGCCTACGTCATCAATACTGGGAATTCAGGGCATGCGGCATCACCGCACCACTCAGATGCGTTTTTCTTCTCATGTGGAATTTCTGTGCGATGTGGGTTAGCGCAGACTCAAGCAACCACCACACACGCGGTTACCCCGCACCGGGAGAAACGAGCAACTCCCGCACTGGCGGCAGATCTGCCACATCACGCGACTTTTCCGGCCGCGCATCCGCTGGTACCGACGTCGTAAGCGCTTCCGGTCCCGTCGCCTCTGGACCAGTCGAGCCCAGCTACGGCCTAACCCCATGGCCATCACCTCCTTGCGTTGAGTGGGCGCTGCTGTTGAGATTTCTCGGCGCAGATTTTTGTCACGAGCTCGTCAGCCAGCTCCTGCTCCCGCCGTACCCAGTACATGGCTTCATGATGGTGATACCGATCGACATCAGCCACATGCGTGTACAAGGAGACCGATCTCTTACGAAATGCCAGCCACTCCGATGGGGGAGCATCCCACTTAGGTTGCATGCGCTGCGCTAAGTCATGAGCTTCTTTCAGCGTCCGCACCTCCGAAAACTTCAGCGCTGTCCCATCATCAGCCATCATGGTCACCGCTTTCCTCATTAGGTGCCTTACGAGAGGCGAACAGCGCGACCCGACCAATCTCGATGGCCTCGGCAAGAGGAGCCACGGCGTCCCGATCGACTATCAACACAACCGGGAACGCTTTACCGAACCGCACCTCGATCCGATCCGCGAACCCCAGCGCTTGCACCCTGATCGGGAGCGCAGCCGTGATATGTACCTGCACAACATCCCGCATCACCCCAGCCAGCCCGTTATGCGGCGGACTTGTCCGCACCCGGCACCGCCATCGGCGCCTTACCGTGCGGTTTGGCTGCCGCGTTCAGTGCGTGCATCCCGGTAGCCCGATAGACCCAGCCCTGATACTTGAACTTCTCCCCCATCACTCGCGCCTCGATGGTCAAACCCTCGAAGTAGACCGGCCGGAAGTCAAAGCCCGCGATCGCGGTCGCCGGAGGCACTGGCTGAGCCTCAGCCAACATCGTGAGATTGACCGACTTATCCCGGTCCTTCTCCGCCGAGGGATCGGACACAGTCACCTTCCATTGCAACAGTCCACTGGCCTCATCCCTGCGCTGCTTGGGTTGCTTGCCTCGCGCCTTGTCCTCGGTGGAGACATACTCCATGTCTGCGCTGACCGGGCCGACGATCGCCGCACCCTCAGGAAATACCTCGTCATGCTCGACTGCGAATCGCATACCGCGTGGAACCGCCATCAGTGCTGTCCTCCTGCCCCGGCCCGCCCTGGTGGCAGACCACTTGACAACACCCAGTTTCGGCAACCTGAAAGGACAGGAGCACCACACAGCGTGACAGCTTCGGACGTCTTCGCGTACGCTAGGACGTCCCTACTCGTCCCCATGAGGTGTGGTGCCGAACGAACGGCTGCGCGATGCGCTCCTACGCAACGGCCTGGACCCGGACCAGGTCGCCAGGGCCACCAGCGTCGACCCCAAAACCGTGGAACGCTGGATCTCTAAAGGACGCCTGCCCTACCCCAAGCACCGCCGCACCATCGCCGCCCTCGTCCGCGAGGCAGAGAACTACCTCTGGCCCGACGCCATTCCCCCGGAGCGCAAAGCCGAGATCGGGGGCTCAGAGATCGTGCAGGTCTACCCCCACCGCCACGCCGTACCCGCCGAGCTGTGGACTCGCCTGCTCAACCAAGCTGAAGAACACATCGAGATCCTGCTCTACGCGGGCATGTTCCTCACCGATGACCCCACCCTCATCAAACGGCTCCGTAAAATAGCCGAGGACGGCACCAAAATCCGCCTACTCCTCGGCGACCCCACCAGCCCCGAGATCAACCAACGCAGCATCGAAGAAGGCATCGGCAAGGGAACCATCGCCGCCAAAGTACGCAACGCCCTCGCCTTCTACCGCCCTCTGCATGACACCCCCGGCATCGAGATTCGCTGCCATGGCACCACCCTTTACAACAGCATCTACCGATTCGACGAGGAAATGCTGGTCAATACACACGTCTACGGCTTCATGGCCGCCCACGCTCCCCTGCTACACCTACGCCGGCTCTCCGGCGGTGACCTATTCGAGACCTACTCAGAAAGTTTTGAGAACGTCTGGAACACCGCCACCCCGCCGAAGTGGTAAGCCCGGTGTCCCGTCGCATCGACTACTACCACGACCCAGACGCACCCACCGCTAACAGCATCGTGGTCGCCGTCACCGCCTTCATCCTCGACGAGGGCGAACGGTTGCTGATGATCCGACGAACCGACAACGACCTCTACGCCATCCCCGGAGGAGCTCAAGAAGTCGGCGAGACCATCTCACAGACCGTCATACGCGAAGTGCAAGAAGAAACCGGAATCACCGTCAAAGTCACCGGACTGATCGGCGTGTACTCCGACCCCGCACACGTCATCGCATTCACCGACGGTGAAGTAAGGCAAGAATTCTCCCTCTGCTTTCGAGCCGAACCCCTCGGGGGTCAGATTCGTACGAGCAGCGAAAGCAAAGAAGTCCTCTGGGTCGATCCAAGTAAACTGGGCGATCTCACCATCCACCCTTCCATTCGGTTGCGAATCGAGCACGGATACGGACACCAACCCATGCCGTTCTACTTATGAACGATTCCAGCTGCCGCCAATCGCATCTCCGTGCGCTCCACCGCCGCATAGAGATCGTTCCAGGCTCGCCGGATGAACTGCGATACCAAATGATCCGGCCCATAACGGCGCTGGGTCTCCACCACCCGTTCAGCTGCCGTTGTCTCGCTACCATCGGGCGTGGTCGTCATATCCGCCCACCACAAGGCGTCGCGAAGAACAGTCCGCTCATCATTAAACTCGGCCAACTCGCTCGACAACGTTCGCAGCTCCGCCTCCAATATCGCACATGAATGATGCGCCACCAAGTGCACCAACCGATCTGGGGCACTAACACTCTGCAAATAACGAGCACCGTCAAGCGAATGAAACCCCATATCAACTAAACCAGGAGCATAGCCAACATCATGCAACAGAGCCGCACCAATCAGCAGCTCGCCATCGTCAGGCGAGAACAGCGGTGCAGCTATCTGCGCACGCCTTCCTACCCCCAGTACATGCGCCCATCGACGCGACAACGCTTCCTCGAGCTTCTCGCCTGCCAGTTCAACAGCCCAAACCAGGAACTCATCCATACCTCTAACGTACTGAAACCAATTATGAGATGCACCGCAACATCTTAAAAACATTTTTAGTTAGTAAAAAATTTTTGCAAGTACAACTTTTGATAGCAAATTTGCATTTGACGATCTAGTATCGCGTAACTGAAGTTTATTTTTTTATGAATTCTGTCCTCCGCTTGCCGGTAGCCTCGGTGATGATCACGTCTGCCGGTTTGGTCCAGACGAACGGCTTGCAGTCCTTGTGGTAGTGCTGGATGAAGTTCTTGATAGCAGTGATAAGTTCCTGGACGGAGGTAAAGCTTCCCCGGCGTATCGCCTTGCGAGTGATAATGGAGAAAAATACCTCAATGAGATTCAGCCAAGAACACCCGGTCGGCGTGAAATGGAGCGTGATACGCTTATTTTCGGGTATGGCCAGCCATTCTTTCACGTTGGGATGCTGGTGAGTCCCGTAGTTATCGATGGCAATATGCAGATCCTTCTCGGGGTATTCCCGGGCCACCAGCTTCAGGAACTCGGTATTGGTATGATGATCGTAGCATTCACCCAGGACTTTCCCAGTGGCGATCTCCAGCGCGGAGAATAGACAGGTCACCCCGTGCCGATAGTAGTCATGCGACCGGCGTGCCGCCAGACCCGGCGCGACCGGCAGACCCGGCTGAGACCGCTCCAAGGCTTGGACCTGGGACTTCTCGTCCATACAGAGGACAATCGCGTTCTCTGGGGGATTCATATAAAATCCCACCACATCGGTAATCTTAGATTCCAGTTCCGGATCTGTGGAGAATTTAAAAGACTCCACCCAGTAAGGCTGCAACCCCCAGTTGCGCCAGATTGATGCGATCTCGTTGTGGCTGACACCGATCCGCTTGGCCAGTTCCCGGCTTGACCACTGCGTCAGCCCGGACTCCGCCGGAGGCGGTTCCATCGTCGCGGCGACCACCATGGCTTCATCGATCACCGGGGGCCTGCCTGAACGGGGATAATCCCACAATCCCTCCACCCCCTCATCCAGATAGCGGTCACGCCACTTCCGCACGGTCGGCGGGGATGTCCCCAGATCTTCCGCGGCACCGCCAGTGCTCATACCATCGGCCAGAGCCAGCACAATCCGGGCACGGAATCCACGATCGACGGCACCGACGACGACCGCGTCAAGGACACCAGACCCGCATGGTCACTACCGATCAGATTCACAGGAGGCGAGTAGCGCATAACCCATTATTGCACAATTCCCAGAAAAAATAAACTTCAGTTACGCGATACTAGCGGGAGTTTCGGCGTATGATGGTGCATGCTTGGTCCCAGCACCGCTTGCAGGTAGGCCACAGCCATTCCATGTCGCCTTCGGGTCCTCTGGGGTGGCTGGTGCCGCATAGGCAGCGCATGGGCTCTCCTGGTGGTACGTGGCGATCTTCTCGGTTGATGGCATGCCGCTGACCTGCCAACGGAAACCACGAAAATGGATGGGATTGTAGTTGGAACATCCTGCCCCACCCCAAACATTCTGCTATCTAACCCACGCTCAGCGGCGGAGCGGAACCAATCGAGATTAGTGGTTGAGGCTGATTGTGTTGGTGTCGTTGTGGAGCCAGATGTGGTGCTTGCCGGTGGTGGTGATGGTTACGCCGATGTGGTCTCGGTGTGGTTTTCCGTTTCCGGCCCACATGGCGTAAACGTGTTCTAGTTCGTCCCATAGCTGTCGCGGGCCGTGTTGTTCTACGTCGCCGGTGGTCATGTCGTAGTAGGCCCAGGAGCCATCGGGGTGCACAAGCCATTGCACGGCGCCGTCATCGCGGGTGATGTCGGTACGGGCGACACCGGGCATGAGCAGGTCGGCGAGCACGGTCCAGGCGGGGCCGTTGTCGCTGACTGGTTCGGGCAGGCCCGATTCTCGGGTGACGCCTTCCTGCTTGGATGCTGCTTTGATCAGGTTCCACATGGCCGGTGATTGGTGGGCACGCAGCGGCATGAACCCCCCGGAGTCATCCAGGAGTCGCCCGCTGGCGGTGCCGTCGTCGTGGACGGTGAGCCGGACCAGGCTGCCACCGATGAGCTGCCGGTACAGGTTAGCCAGAATGACCCCACCAGGGCGGACCTGGTGCAGCCAGGCCGCAGGCACGGCGGCAACGGAACAGGTGGCAATCAGCCGGTCGTACGGTGCCCTTTCGCTGTGGCCGTGTGCCCCGTTGCCGGTGACCACGGTGGGGCTATATCGGGCGCGGTCGAGATTCACGCGGGCTTGGGTCGTCAGGCTCGGGTCAACGTCCACCGTGGTCACGTTGGTTTCACCGAGGCGGTGCGCGAGCAGGGCGGCGTTGTAGCCGGTGCCGGTGCCGATCTCCAGCGCCCGCTGCCCGGCCTGCATGTCGAGTGCTTCCAGCATGGTGGCCATGAGGCTGGGCTGTGTGGCCGAACAGGTGGGTTCGCCGCTGATCGGACCGGTGTCTCGGGCACGTTGCCACGCGGTCAGGTCACCGTCTAATTGAGTGGGCCATACCGCGTTGCGGTAAGCCATGTGCAGCCATTCGGGGTGGTTATCGTCTATTGCCTCGTATGTCGCACCGTCTGGGGTGAGGGCGAAAAAGCGGGGCAGAAACAGGTGGCGGGGCACCGTATCAAACGCCGCCTGCCACTGGTCAGTAGTGAGCCACTTGTGAGCTGTGAGTTCCTCGACCAAAGCTGTCCGAAGATTGTCGGCGTCGGTCATGGGTGTGGTCCTTTCGTGAGCGCATCAGCGATAGCGGCAGCGATGGGTGCGCCGGTGGCGTCTTGCAACCATGCCCATTGCCCGTTGGGGTTGGCTTCCAGGAACACCCATTCCCCGCTGGGTGTGACGACAAAGTCGAGTACGGCGAACCGTAACCTCAGCATGTCCAACAAACGTGACACATCTTGGCGAACCTCGTTCGGTGCATCTACAACGGAATAGGTCAGGTTGTTGTAGTCGGTGCGCCAATCAATGGCGGCGCCCGGTGATTGGGCGTCGATGCGGATAGCGAAAAAGTCATCGTCTATGACCGTGAGTCGCACCTCATACGCTTTGTCTACCCAGGTTTGGAACAGGTGTGCGGTCGCGGCCACGGTGTCGGTGATGTCGCCGGCGGTGACTCGGTTCGCATACACCAGCCGGTATTCGTCGTCTTCGGACACCCCGACCGCTGACAGCGGCTTATACACCACCTGGTCGTGCTCCTTGGCGAACCGGCGTGCCGCCTCGGGGTCGTTAGTGATGAGTGTATCGGGCACGGCCAGTCCCACCGCGTGGGCGGTCTGGAGCTGGAGAGGTTTGTATTCGGCGCGGGCGATATCACACGGGTGGTTGAGCCATCGTGGGAATGCCGCTAGCACGCCACCTAACCCCAGGCGCGCCTCGGCCATCGACCAGCGCCGCTCCTCGGCGCTGAGCTCTTCCGGCAGCTCGAACACGGTGGGTCGCCGATACCAGGCACACCCCACATCGGACAGAGCTATTTCGCGTTCGGGGAGGTGAAGGCTGCTGGTCCAGCCTTCCCCCAGATACGCGGCGAGCGTCAAGCGGCGCGGGAAATCACCAGGGTTGCACCGGAACAGCGGCACCCCGCGCTCATGCAGCTCAGCGACCACGTAGTCAGCGGTCGCGTCGAACGGTTGCGTCACAACCAACACCACAGGCTCGCCCATGACCGCTAGTCCTCGGTGTGGTCGGTGTCGGAATCCATGCTCTTGTGACCGTCTGATGTGCGCGTGTTCGTCGGCCCGGTCGAATGTTTCCCACCCGCTTCGATCACCCCGAGCTGACGCGCCGGGTCATACCGCAGCCCCGACACATCCACCGGCACCGCCGCCGCCGTGGCGAAACTCAAACCGAACGGCCGCAGCTCCGGCCGGCTGGGCGCGGCGGACACCGGTTCGATCAGACCGAACGGGCGACCCATCGGGAACTGGTCACCCGTACGGAACAACGGATCACCCGACGATAAAGCAGTAACAGACATCTTTTTTCCCTTCTCATCACACATGATTGACGAATACAAAACGGTGTAGTCTAGGCGATTCTCCTCTCGGTCGAACGGCGGCTGCCCAGTTCCAGACAGCCAGAGCCCCAGCGATGCATGTCAGGCCAGCCACGGGGTTCCGAGCACACATGCCCCTCTCCGTGTCGATGTGGTGGAGCCCATCGTGTGCCCTTCGCATCAGCCGAATATCTTGAAGTGGCGCAACCGAGGCGTCAGGCCCGGGATAAGAAAATAGGCTGCGGTGTGCTGCGGTAAATTCCGGGAGGTTGAGCCTGGCGCGGCATGAATTCCGCCCAAATGACTTTCCCGTCATCCAACCGGTACCAGTTCCATCCGCGACTTAACTCCTGCACAGCCGTGAGGTGTTGATCCAGATAAGCGCCCTTCGCGGGAATAGGGCACGTGGGGTCACAGTCACGAACTTGAATAAGTAACACCCCGCCATGGTCCACGCTCACCCGAACACCGATCGTGGTCAAGTCGTCAAGGTCTGACCATCGCGGGTGGGAACCTGGCTTGCCGGTGGTCTTCACAGCTCGGGTAACCAACTCCACCGCGACACGCTCGGCTCCGACACGCGGGAGAACAGCCCCCAATCCTGCAACGTGATATGCACGAAGCACCACGCGCTATTAAGGGCAGTCTCTAACGCCACTAGCGTCAGCTCATCGGACACAGGCCGAGAAGAAAGCGCCACGCGCGGGGGCTGCCCGATGTGGGTGGTGCTCATGAAGCATCCCGCCCTGTGTCCGCGTTGCCGGTGATGGCAGAGAGTACGAACCGGCCAGGCTGACGCAGGTGGACACTCAACGCGGCATGCACGGTGCAGGCAGACCGTCGCGGCCACGGCCACCACGCCCGACGAGCCTGTCGGCAGACCAAGCACCGGCTCCGGTCGTCCACTTGGTGACGTTGCTGCAACCACATCAGCACCCCGAGCGCCTGCACTACCTGACGCTCCACGCTCACCCGATCCACCACCAGGTCACCGGCCAACACAGCATCGACAAGCCCAGCCAGCTCTCGCCCGTATGCCTCATGCGCAGCGAGGGGATCAAGCAGGCTCGCCGCGCGTTCCCTCCTGCCGAGCCGGCGCATGACGGGAGGGTTGGTCCGGCGACGGCTCCGGGGCGCGACGTCACCGGACCAACCCAGCTCACAGAGGCGGCTCATAGCGCCGCCAGGTTGTGATCAGCTAGTACGACCGGCTGGCACGGCCACGTGCCCCGGCATACCGCACAGAGGCCATCCTCGTTGGTATGTTCGAGCAGGACCGTCACCGCCAATGACGACAGCACCCCAAGCACAGCCGGAAGGTCGCCGCCGCTGGGCGGCGGAGTCTTCTCTTGGCTGCTCACGTTCAGGGCCTCCTAGCGTCAGGGGTGTGATCCCGTCCCCCTACACAACATCAACTTTGCGGCAAGAACTTGCACAATTCCTGCACAGCCCGTACGCGGGTAGTTACACGCAGGTGTGGGGTAGCGTTTGAGAGGCACCCGTTACGGGAAGGCTGATGCCCATGGACCACGAAATGGAGACACCCGGACCGGGCCGCAACGTCGCGATCCTCCGTAAGCAGCGCGACATGACCCAGGTGAAGCTCGCGCGTAAGGCGGACATCTCCGTGTCTTTGCTGAGCAAGATCGAAATCGGTGACCGGGCGCTGAGTCAGGGAGTAGCGGCAGCTCTGGCCTCAGCAATGGGGACCACTCTTGACGAAGTACTCGGCAAAGCAGATGTTCAGCAAGACAACGAGACGAGCCTGCAAGAGCTGCGCGCAGCGATCAGACGGTTTGACCTTCCCGGCGACTCCTTAACCGAGCGCGATATTGTGACTCACGAGCTTAGAGAGCTGGTCAAGCTTCGCGGTGATGCAAACCTGTCTGCAGTACTTACCCGACTGCCCGAATTACTTTCTAGAGCAACAAATTACGCCCATGCAGTAGACACCCCCGACGCGTGGGCGTTGGTAGCAGATATCTACAGTGCGGTTTACTGGCTTGCCGCGCGTCACCGCTGGATGGACCTTGCCGAACTGGCCGTAACAAAGCAACGACGAGCAGCGGAGCGAGCAACCCCGCTTGCCGGTGCTATCGCAGCCCGAGATGAGGCCGGCACGTTTCTCAATTCCGGAGACTTTGAGGGAGGCTTGGCCGTTGTAGACCGCGCAGTAATTCACGCCGAGATCTCAATGCAAGGGCGCGACAAAGCCCTAGGCTTGGGACTACTTCACCTACGTGGCCTCACCCTCGCCGGACGACTGCGAAACAAAAACGAAGCCGAACGGCACATGGCGGCAGCGTGGCAGATGGCCGAAGAATTCCCCCAGGACGTAGACGTATGCGGTATCCAATTCGGACCACAAAACACGGCAACACACGTTATAGCAACATGGGTCGACCTGGAACATCACCGGCGAGCCTTGGACGTAGCCAGCGAGCTAAGCCAACGTACGCTAACGCTCCCACCAACACGAATTGGCCCACTTCACATGAATGTAGCCAGAGCCAAGCTCGCCCTTCACGACCGAGACGGAGCCTTAGACTCTCTCGTAGACGCCTGGGAAACCACCCCCCAAATGGCAAAAGTACACCCAACAAGCCAAGAACTATTAAGAGTCCTCGTATCACTCCACAAACGAAGCAACCCCAAACTCAATAAACTAACCAAACAAGCCCAAATGAAAATATAGCCATTCACATTTAAGAACATTTAGAGACGTCGACGATGAGTTCAGCGTCCTCGACCACCAAGAAACCCGCAGCACCCCGAGGCGTGCATGCCCTTATACGATAAGCCCCAAATTCAGCCAAGACTGATGGCCTCTTGCGCAGTATCACCTCCAGATAGGGACTTGCCCATAGTTGGACCCAGGGGTGCTCCGCTCTGCCATCCCCGTACTAGCAGCTCAAGCATATAAGCGAACCACGTGACTGCTATGAGTAGGACCCAAGTGATTCACTCCTTCGCCCCTGGATGGACTTTCAATTCCTCATAGTCGCCTTATGGAGACTACGCACAGTCGCCAAAATCGCTGCATCCATCAACGACGAAGTCCGGCATGCCCTAGCCGAGTTGATCGCGAGCTTCCCGATCTCACCTGGCTGAGGCACGTCGCCCAGCATCTCGACGACTACGCCTCAGACCATCAGAAGCGTCAACAGAAAAAGCCCAACAGCACTGAACTCATCCCGCGCCGGCACCACCGACACTGCATTCCATCTTGCGGGATGGAAATCCGCAGGTCAGCGACCTAGCAAGGTCAGCGACCTAGCAAGACCTTTGATCCCGCGCCCTGAACAAGCCGCTCCCGGCCCGCGCCGACAGGCGGCCCGCAGGTGCCGCTCACGGCTCGCGCAGGTGGTGCCGGAGAGGTCCGGTGTGGTCATCGATGGGCCCTCTTGGCCGAGCCTCCGAGCGGGACCACCAGCGGGGTGCCGGACACGGGGTCGGGGATCACGCGGCACGGCCAAGCGAAGACCTCATGCACTGTCTCCTCGGTGAGCACCTCGGCCGGTGTCCCGACGACGGCGATGCGGCCCTCGCTCATCGCGACCATGTGGTCGGCGAAGCGTGCGGCGAGGTTGAGCTCGTGCAGCACCATCACAATGGTGGTGCCGCGCGACGCGTTGAGGTCCCGGAGCAGCTCCAGCAGCTCCATCTGGTGGGCCACGTCGAGGTAGGTCGTCGGCTCGTCGAGCAACAGCAGGTCGGTGGCCTGCGCCAGCGCCATGGCGACCCAGACGCGTTGGCGCTGACCGCCGGAGAGCGCGTCGACATCACGGTCGGCGAGGTCGGTGACGCCGGTCAGGGCGAGCGCCTCAGCCACCGCGATGTCGTCCGCTGCGCTCCAGCGCCGCAGCATCCCCTGGTGGGGGTGCCGCCCGCGCGAGACCAGGTCGACCACGGTGACGCCTTCCGGGGTGACCGGCGACTGCGGCAGGAGACCGAGGGTGCGGGCCACCTGTCGGGTCGGCTGGTGGTGGATATCGACGCCGTCGAGGAGCACCGATCCGGAGCTTGGTCGCAGCAGCCGGGCCAGGCCGCGCAGCAGCGTGGACTTGCCGCACGCGTTGGCGCCCACGACGGCCGTGACCGCGCCGTCGGGCACCACGAGCGAGAGCCGCTCGACGACGGTGCGCTCGCCGTACCCGAGGCTCATCGCGTCGGCGACGAGCCGGCCCGTTGCGGTGGGCCCGGAGGTGGCGCGATGCTGATTGGTCGTCAGGTCAGTCACGCGACGCTCCGTCCGGTACGGCCGCGGGCCAGCAGCCACAGCAGAAACGGCGCCCCGAGCGCGCCGGTGACGACACCTACCGGGAAGTTGACGTCGAGCAGCAGGTAGTCGGCGGCGTAGTCGGCGGCGATGACGATCACGGCGCCGGCCAGACCGGCGCCCAGCAGGGTGGTCCGGCCGCCGTTGAGTGCACGCGCGATCGGGCCGGCCAGGAATGGGACGAAGGCGATGGGACCGGCCGCGGCCACGCCGACCGCGCTCAGCACCACGCCGAGTAGCAGCAGCTGGAGCTGCCGGCGGGGCATGACGCCCAGTCCGGCCGCAGCGTCCTCGCCCAGCTCGCTCACCTCCAACGATCGCGCGGTCAAGGCGGTTACCGGCAGCAGCACGAGCAGCAGCACGACGAGGGTTCGGATCGTCGACCAGTCGGCGCCGCTCATGCTGCCGACGAGCCAACGCAGCACCCGCTGGGCCTCGCGAACCTCGGCCCGGGTGAACACGTACTGGATGACCGCATGCAGGGCGGCCGCGACGCCGATACCGATCAGCACCAGCTTGTGCCCGGCGCTGCTGCCCGCGACCAGCCGGACTCCCACCGCGACCCCGACCGCGCCGAGCACGGCGACCGCCGTGCCCTGCATCCCGACGAGCACGATGGCCACGACCGCCGCCGCGACCAGGGCGGCCACGGCGGCGGTCGTCCCCATGCGCCGACGCGGGGCCGCCCGGGTGGGTACGGAGCCCTCGACGAGGGTCACGCGCTGTCGGCCGCCGCGGCCACCCCGGGCAGCAGGTTCTCGATGATGTAGGGCAGCGATAGTGGCGACGGGTTGGACCCCGCCAGCATGACGGTCTTGTCCCCCACGCCGTAGGCGTGTCCGTTCGCGATGGCCGGGATCTGGCCGATCAGATCGTGCTTGGCGAAGCTCGCCACGTCGTCGGCGCTCGCCCCCCGGCGAGGAGCACATCCGATTTGAGCTCGGAGGACCGTTCCGCGGAGACGGACGCCGAGAACTGACCCGGTTCGGTCAGCTCGTCCTGGATCGGGGCGGTGGCCATCCCGAAGTCGTCCCACAGCGCGACCCGCGGTTCCGTCGGGTTGGTGACGCCGATCGTGCTCAGGTCGGCCGCATCGAGGTACGTGACGAGCATGGATTCGCCCTTCAGCTGCGGGTACTGCGCGGCGGCGTTCTCGATCAGCTTCTCGGTTTCCGCCGTCAGCTGTTCGGCGAGATCGGAGCGACCCAGGGCCTTACCGGCCATCGCCAGGCCGGTCTGCCACGGCGTCACGTAGGGTCCCGACGGGAACACCACCACCGGCGCGATCTTGCTGAGTTTCTCGTACTCCTCCTTGGTGATGCCGGAGGTGGTGGCCATGATGAGGTCGGGCCGCGCCGCGGCGATGTCCGCGATCGGCGCACCGTCCGCGTCGTCGTACCGGACCGGCGCCTGCGCACCGAGTTCGGAGATCTCGGCGTCGAACCAGTCCGAGGAGCCGCCGTCGTTACCGCCGAACGTCAACTTGGAGGCCGCGACGGGCACGACGCCGAGGGCCAGCACATGGTCCTGGTCGCTCCAGCCGAGGGTGGCGACGCGCTCCGGCTCCTCCTCGATCGTGGTCTCGCCGAAGGCGTGCTTGATGGTGACGGGGAAGGCGTCGGCATCGGCCCCGGGGGTGTGGGCGTGGCGCTGGCCTCGGAGCTGGCCCGGGCAGGCACTCAGTGGTGCTCATGTGGGTGAACGTACACACGAACAGTGGTCATCCAGTATCCCGACGCCGCCAGACCATATCGAGGAACGGTCAACTAACAGCGCACTCAGGTTCGTCACCGGTCTCGTGTTGCACGCCGGCCCCTACTCCTACCCGATCAACGAGCGACTGCACGCCATGCTGATCTGCGCCCAATGGAGTCCATGAGGGCGGTGCATCGTGTCGAACTGCTCGGCTGGCAGCTCGGCAGACAGGGCGCTCTAGTGTCGGATGCGCTGCACCGCCGCTCACCGGGCCACGCCGCTCGCTACCCTGCTCCTGGCGCACCTGACGCCCGGCCCCCGTAGCTCAGCTGGATAGAGCAAGCGA
>JBOHHE010000237.1:0-4719 GCA_050700355.1 Pseudonocardiaceae bacterium | reverse complement strand
TCACAGCAGCGGCACCTGCCGACGCCCACGGGCGCGTGGCGAACCCTAACAGCGACCTCACCCGACCTCGTGGAGCCCACGCCGCCCCCGGCCAGCCTGACCAATCCGCCCGGAGCGGGGATCGGTCAGCTCCACAGGTCGGAGGCGGGTAGCGCAATCAGCCGGTCCCCGAACGGCAGCCGCCGCTGGCCGGTGTGCAGGACAACCCCGGCGGTAAACTCGCCTCCAGCGCGATCGAGCCGGTCCCGCAGGTGCGCCAGCCACCGGACGTCCTCGGGTCGTGGGGTCGAGGTCGCCTTCACTTCGATGGCGATCACCCGGCCGTCGTCGGCCTCCACCACCAGGTCCACTTCGGATCCGTCACTGTCGCGGAAATGGAACAACCGCGCCGGTGTCTCACCCCAGGTCAGCTGCTTGGCGACCTCATTCGCCACGAACGTCTCGAAGAGGGCGCCTGCGGCCGGATCGGTCGGGCGCTGCAAGGCCGTCGCATCCTTGCCGAGCAGGGCGCAGGCAACACCGGTATCAGTGAGATAGAGCTTGGGGCGCCGGACGACCTTGGCGGTGAGGTTGCGACTCCACGCCGGTACCCGATGGACCAGGAACACCGTCTCCAGCCACGACACGTAGTGCTGCGCGGTGCCCCGGTCGATCCCCACCCGCTGGCCGACGGTGCTGACCACCAGCTCCTGCGCAGTGGTGGCGGCCAGATAACGGATCATCGAGGTGAGCGCGTCAGCCCGGCGGATGTCGGCCACCATCTCGATCTCGCGCGCTAGCACAGTTTCCGCGTAGCGGGCGAACCATCGCCGACGGGTCCTGGCCGTCAACCGCTGCGCGGCCGGGTATCCGCCGATTGACAGCGCCTCGAAGTAGGCAGATCGCTCCAGAGGCTCACCGGTGTGGTCGAGGAGCGCAGCCGTACCGCGCAGAGCTCGATCGACGAAGTCGTCCGGGCCGCCGCGAAGCTCCCCCTGAGACAGCGGCCACAGAGTCACGATATCCGCTCGCCCGGCGAGGGTCTCGGCGATAGAAGGGACGGTAAGGAAGTTGGTGGACCCGGTGAGCAGAAACTGACCGGGCCGGTCGTCGCGGTCAACCATCGATTTGATCGCCAGTACCAACGGCTGCCCAACGCGCTGCACCTCGTCGATGACCAGTGGTGCCCCGAACGCGCCGATGAACGTCGGCGGGTCCGCCTGCGCGACGGACAGGACGTCGGCGTCATCCAGCGTCAGGTAGGTGGCGCCACGCTGCTGGGCGAGTGCTCTGGCGACCGTGGTCTTGCCTACCTGGCGGGCACCGTGCACGATGACGACCCGGAAAGCGGACAGTGACTCGGGGAGGATCCCAGCAGCTCTTCGTGGAACGTAACCGCTGCTCAAGAGTTCCGCCACGGCCTGACCCTACCAGGCAAACCAGCATTTCCTCGGCTATCTAACCCACAAAAAATCTGCTGATCGTCCCAGCTGAGCACCACCCTGCACCTGCTTCAGGTCGAATATGTTTGAGGTGGCTTGATCCACAAGTCCATTACGATCCAGCCTCGGACTTTCGTCATGATCGTGTTGTGATCTTTGGATGCCGTTGTTGATGTTGATGGGGGTCGGGAGGGCTGGTGGGCAGTGCTGGGTCCCGGTCCTGCCATCCCCGGGTTCGCGTTCGACGGGACCGGCCGGCCCGGCCGAACGTCTGCGTAGGATTGATCTGAGGTGACTCGTCGCGGTGGGACAGGACGGGTTCCGACGCGCAGCCCACGACAGAGGAGCTCCACGACAGAGGAGTCCCCGACAAAGGAGTCCCCGACAAAGGAGTCGCAGCGCGATGGGTTTGATGAAGCGGATGTCCATGCTCTTTCAGGCCAAGGCCAGCAAGATTCTCGACCGGGCTGAGGACCCGAGGGAGACGCTGGACTACTCCTACGAGCGCCAGTTGGAGATGCTGCGCGACGTACAGCGCGGCGTGGCCGACGTGGCGACCTCCCGCAAGCGGATCGAATTGCAGGCCCAGCAGCTCCAGCAGAAGGTGACCAAGCTGCAGGACCAGGCCCGCCAGGCGATCGAGGCCGGCCGTGAGGACCTCGCTCGGGAGGCGCTGTCCCGCCGGGCCGCGATCGGCCCGCAACTTGACGACCTGCGCGCCCAGCACGAGCAGTTGCAGGCCGAGGAGGCCAAGCTCACCGATGCGGCCCAACGGCTGAAGGCGAAGGTGGAGGCCTTCCGCACCCGCAAGGAGACGATCAAGGCGAGCTACACCGCCGCGGAGGCGCAGACGAGAATCGGCGAGGCGGTGTCGGGCATCTCGGAGGAGATGGGCGATGTCGGGCTGGCGATCCAGCGCGCCGAGGACAAGACCCTCCAGATGCGCTCGCGCGCCGGAGCAATCGACGAACTACTGGCCTCCGGCGCCCTGGACGACGCCACCGCGTCGAGCGACCCGATCCAGGCCGAGCTCGACCGGGTCACCGCAACCTCCGGGGTCGATGCCGAGCTGGCCCGGCTCAAGGCCGAGCTCGGTTCAGGCACACAACCGGCGTCGCTGGAAGCGCCCCGACGGGAGGAGAACCGGTGATCGTACGAATCCTCGGCGAGGGCCAGTTCGATGTGCCCGACACGGCACTCGACGAGCTCAACGAGCTCGATGAGGCGCTGGTCACCGCCGTCGAGGCGGGCGACTCCGACGCGTTCGGCCGTGCTCTGGGTGAGCTGCTCACCAGGGTCCGCACCGCCGCGACGCCGCACGCCGCCGACGCGCTCGACAGTTCCGACCTCATCCTGCCGGGTTCCGATTCGTCGCTGTCCGAGGTCCAGGCGCTGCTGGGCGACGACGGCCTCATCCCGGGGTGAGGCCATGACACGCACCCGATTTCCCCCCGACCACGGCCTGGCGTCGCGGATGCTGGTCACGATGTTCCTGCTCGGGCTGCTCTATGTGGTGTTCGTCGGGATTCTGCTCGCGGTCAGCAAATCGGTGATCGTCGCTCTGGTCCTGGCCGGTGGGCTCCTCGCGGTCCAGTATTTCGCCTCGGACCGCATCGCGCTGGCCGCGATGGGCGCCAAGGTGGTCACCCCGGAACAGGAGCCGCGACTGCACGGTGTCGTGGACCGGTTGTGCGCGCTGGCCGACATGCCCAAACCTCGGGTGGCGATCGCCGAGGCCGATCTCCCCAATGCCTTCGCCACCGGACGCAACCCCGACAAGGCGGTGGTGTGCGTGACCAGGGGGCTGCTGCGCCGGCTCGACGAGGCCGAGCTGGAAGCGGTGCTGGCCCATGAGCTGGCCCATGTCGCCCACCGCGACGTCGCGGTAATGACGATCGCCAGCTTCCTCGGTCTGGCCGCCGGGCTGGTGGTGCGTTTCGCGTTCTACGCCGGACTGTTCGGCGGTCGGCGCGGCCGGGAGGGCGGCGTGCCGGTGGTAGTGGTCATCGTGCTGGTGTCGGCCGTCGTCTACGCACTCAGCTTCCTGCTGACCCGGGCGTTGTCGCGCTACCGGGAGCTGTCGGCCGACCGGGCGGCGGCAGCGATGACCGGCAGGCCATCCACGCTGGCCTCGGCACTGGTCAAGATCAGCGGTGAGATGAGCAAGATCCCCACCCGGGACCTGCGCGGCGTCGAGTCGCTCAACGCGTTCTTCTTCACTCCGGCCCGGTCCAAGGGGTTCAGCCTGTCCTCGCTGTTCTCCACCCACCCGCCGTTGGAGCGCCGGCTGGAGCAGCTCGCGCGCATCGAAGCCGAGAGCGGCCCGGCGGCATGAAATTCCTCGATGCGCTGCTCGGGCGCACCAAACCCAAGCAGCCCGACCTCAACGCCCTGTTCGCCGTGACCGGCGCGGCCATCACCCTGCAGGCCTCCGTCGGGCTGCGGCCGTCCGGCCAGGCGGCGGTGGCCTTCAAACCGGCATCGGGCCAGGCCTTCGCCGCCACCAGCGACGAACTGCTGGAACTCGCCCGCTACAGCGGCGGTACGTCGGGCACCGAGCTGCGGACCGTCGACGACGAGTACGGCTACCGCTGGATTGTCCTGGCCGATCCCGACCTGGAAGATCTCGTCGCGACCGTGCACCTGGTCAATGCCAGCCTGACCGACCAGGGCTTCGGCTCGCAGCTGCTGTGCTCGGTGTTCGGCTTCACCGCCGAAGCCGGCGGAGCCGCCTGCCACCTGGTCTACCTCTACAAACGCGGCACCTTCTACCCCTTCGCACCCCGGACGGACCAGCGCCGGGACAACGAGCTGGAGCTACGCCTACGCGGCGCGGTGGCCGCCGAGCTACCCCTCGAGCCGGACCTGGCCCGCTGGTTCCCTCTGTGGGGCCTCCCCCTGAACAGCGGACCAGAAAAGTGACTCCGACGTCGTCCGGGCGTGGTCGCGGCTCAGGCGGCACGGCGACGCGACGCCTCATACACCACGGCTTGCTCGATCTCGCTCAGCTCGAAGCCATAGGTGGCCGCGACGAACTCCATCGGTTCGCCGGCGGCGACCAGCTCAGCGATGGTTTCGGTGCGGATACCGTGCACGGTTGGCTGGCCCTGGCGGCGACCCGGATGAAACCACACCTCCGGCGTGGCCGAGTCGGCGATGAGGTACTCCGCCGGCCCCTCGGTGCCCTGGTACCCGGCCGCGGTCGTGAAGCGGGTACTGGTCGGCGCCAGCAGCACACCCTGACCGGAGGGCACCACCATCCACAACTCTTCATCCAGGTCCGTCACCCGCTGCGCCG
>JBOHHE010000236.1:0-7551 GCA_050700355.1 Pseudonocardiaceae bacterium | reverse complement strand
CCAGCGGGTCAACGTCGTCCGGCACCCGGATGCGAGCGAACTTATCCAGGTCATCGGTGGTCAACCCACGCGCTGCGGGACGGATCACGCCCTGGGCCACCAACTCGTCGTACCGGCTCTGCCCGCGGGGGGGTGGAACCAGCACGGCGACGACCCGGCCATGCTTGGTTACTTCGATCGTCTCGCCAGCTTCGACGCGGGCGAAGATCCCGCTTGGGTTGTGGGAGAACTCACGGACGTTCACAGTGGTCATGGCACCCTCCAGCCAATTGTACGTACATGAGGGTACATCGACGTTCGCGGTGCTTACCTGTCGGATTCCAGAAGTCGGCCGCAGCCATGACCTGGGTGAACGAGGTGACGATCCGGAACAGCCTTCAGTCGTGTTGTCAAGGGGAGGACAGCGGGAGGATTGCGGGCGGTTCGACCGAGTAGGTGACCCCGTGGTGACGATCCGTGGCAGGCTGCGCCGATCATCAGGGTCGATGATCTGGACCTATCGTGTCCAGACCGGAGGGAGGGGTCGTGGGCGCGCCGAATGATCTGCTGCGTCGGGCGCGGGAGCGCACCGAGTCACCACATGCCAGCGGGGATCACCTGTCACGCGAGGAACTGGCCGATCTGATCAACGCCTGGCTGTTCGAACACACCGGCAGCCGGCGGGCGGAGTTGGACAGCAACTACATCGGCAAACTCGAGCAAAGTCGGATTCGCTGGCCGCAGGACCCGAATCGGCGGGCGGCGTTGCGGGCGGTGCTCAAGGCCAACACCGACGCCGAGCTGGGTTTACGGCGCCCCCGGCGCGGTCGCACTATGGTAAGAGGCGTGGACCGCCAACACTTCCTGCGCGCCGGCCTGGGCGCCAGCGCCGGAGCCGTGACCGGTTCCCTGCCCCTGCTGGAGCTGCTCGTACCCACCCAACCCCCCAAAGTGCCGTCCGTGGTGAGCATGGATCACATCACCGGCGTGCGCGCCACCGCCGAGGAGTTCCGGGATCTCGACGCCCGCTACGGGGGTGGGCTGCTGCGCGAAGCGGTGACCGCGCAGCTGCGCTACTGCGCCGAGCTACTCCACGCCTCCTGCCCGGAGTCGCTGCGCGGCGAGCTGCTGACCGCGGTCGGCTCGTTCGCCGAAACGGCGGGGTACATGGCCTATGACGACTTCGCCTACGACGACGCCGAGCGGGCCTACCGCTTCGCTCTGGCGTGTGCGGAGGAAGCCGGGGACTGGCACCTGCGCGCCCAGGTGCTGTGCTCGATGGCCGAGCAGACCTCCTGGTGCGGCGACCCGGACACCGCCCTGGCCTACACCGAATCCGCGCTGATCCGATCCACCCGGTTGACCGCCACCGAACGCGCCCTCCTACACAACAGCCGCGGTCGTGACCT
Source organism: Pseudonocardiaceae bacterium (assembly GCA_050700355.1). Lineage (GTDB taxonomy): Bacteria > Actinomycetota > Actinomycetes > Mycobacteriales > Pseudonocardiaceae. The sequence continues at coordinate 6,163 of JBOHHE010000236.1, read as the reverse complement.
GGCCAGACTGGGCGAGGTGCAGGACGCCGTGAGCGCGGTCGGCGCCGCCGACGAGGCATTCAGCCACGCCGACCCGGCCGAGGACCCGCCGTGGATGTCCTCCTACACCGAATCCCGCCACCTCGGCTTCAGCGGCAGTGTGCTGTGGGAGCTGGGCATGCACGGCCAATACATCACCGAGACTCACAACCGGTTGACCAGGGCGGTCGCCACGCGGGCAGATGGCCGCGCCCGCACCGGCAGCCAGCTCCACCGTGCCCAACTGATCATGGTCACCGGCGACCCCCGTGAAGCCGTCGCCCTCGGCACTCAAGCCCTGGACTGGGCAGGCCCCCTGCGCTCCGGCCGAGTCCTCGACAAGCTCCGCACTCTGAACCACGTCGCCGAACCCCACGCGAACATTCCTGAGGTAGCCGACCTCCGCGCCCGCCTCCGCATCCCTCTCACCGCCGCCTGAAACCACTCACACGCAGACAGCAGAGGTCTCCTGATACAGCAAGTCCCTGGATTGCAACGTGCCCACGCATGGTCCAGGAGGACCCCCGGGGAGCCAGAGGAATCACGTGTTGTATCCCCGAAATCGTCCTCATCTGCCGAGGAACGTGCGTTGAGCTTGGGGCAGTCAATCTGCGTGGAGGTTGACCGTTGAATTGCGTCAGGTTTATCTACTCGGCCGCCTGTCGATTACCACTAGGTCCCATCCCGCCCCGATGACAATTTCTTGCCCAGGTCCGATACACAGCGCGCCTCCTATGTACCCTGCATAGTCGAATACCACAAGTTCAGCAGTAGTGGTCAGGTCCCAGACCCGCACCGTCTTGTCTCCGCTGGCGGTGATGGCCATGGGCTGATCATCAACAATCGTGCACGCCACCGCCCTCACCCAGCCGTCGTGGCCGGTGAGGGTCGTGCGCGGGACGGGGTTGACTTGTTGTCCGGTTGCCCAGCGGGGTGGCCAAGGCAGGGATGCCGCGAGGGTGTGGTGTTGGTGGGTTGCGGCGAATCGGGCGGCGTCGGTGGCCAGGACCTGGCGTCGGCGCAGGGGGCTGAGGTGGCGGTACACCGCGGCGGATGCGCGGTAGATCGCACAGGTGAGCTGGCCTTCGTCGGTGGTGAGACGGTGCAGGGCGAGGAGCAGTTCAGCTGGTTCGGCGTAGACCAGGTAATCCATGTCGGTAATGAGGTCGTCCAGCAGGTCGCAGCGCGCGGCGTGGGTGGCCAGGTGGCGCAGAGCGTAGGGGTGGGCGCGGGTCCAGTCCCGCGAGCCGTCGAGGTTGAGCGGCACCCGGGAGCGCAGCACGTGGGTGAACGCGCGGTGCACCGCAGTGTCGTCGATGCCGTCGCGGAGGTGTTCGGCCAGGGCCTGGTGGTAGAGGCGGTAGGCGGAGCGGTTGGCTTCGGTGGCCTCGACGACGTAGGAACCCGCGTCGCGACGCAGTCGGAGCAGGTCGTCGTCGGTGTAAATCACCCCGGCGATGCGGGAGGCGAGCGGGGCCCAAATGTCTTCCCAGGGCAGGCCCTGGCCTTCGGCGAAGGCCAGCGGGCGCAGCAGATCCCGCACCCGGTCGGCCCGGTCGCCCAGCCGGGTTTCCAGGTCGTGGCGCATGGCCTCGCCCGGCCGCTGGGGAAGCGATCGACGCCAGACGGGGTCGCGCGGATCGGGGATGGCGGAGTCGGCGGCCAGGGTGCTGCTGGTGATCCGGGCGACCAGGAACGACGGGTCGGACGCCTCGGCGACGGCGCGCGCGATGGCCCGGATCGTGGAGGGTGGCTGACCCGGGTAGGGGCTGTCGGCAACGGCGTCGAGCAGGCCGCAGGCAGCGTAGGTGGTCAGGGCCTCCAGGTCGGCGTAGCGGGGAGCGTCGAGGTCGATGCTGTCCGCTCGGCACAGGCCGAGGTTGGCCAGCAGGTGCGGCCGGGTACCGACCAGCAGGCGCAGTCGGCCGTTGGAGTGCTCGGCTAGGGGACGCAGCAGGCGCCGGGTGAGCTCCTCGGGATCGGTGGCCTCGTCGAGGGCATCGACCAGCACGGTCAGCGGGGCTGCTCGTCCGGTGAGCTGGTCCAACAGCTCACCGACCTTCTCCGCCCGCAGGTGAGCGGCTGCGGTGATCCCCTGGAGCACCTGATCGGCGGTGAGGTTCTGGGCATAGATCACGACATCGACCGTGCCGGGAGCTGGGATGGCCGCTGCGGGCAGACCGAGCCCGTGCAGCGGCACCGTGACCCGGCGCTCGGGGTGGGTCAGCGTGGCGATCAGGCCCAGGACCGCGGTCTTGCCCGACCCCGGATCGGCCGTGACCGCCAGCAGGGGCCGCGCGGGATCGGGGTGGGTCAGCCAGCTGGTGATATCGATCAGCGCAGTCCGGCGCCCGGAGAACCACCACCCCTGCGAGGCGTCATGGCCGCCCATCGCCCGGACCAGCAGCCTGGTGCGGTACTCGATGTCGCGGCGCTCGGCCTGCGTTTCCCATTCGGTCGCCTGCTGGATGGCCAGGTCCACCTCGGTCAGCCGAGGGTCGTGGCGCGGGTTGGGCAGGAACGGCGGGACTGCGCCGGTGAGCTGGGCCAGGGTGGAGCTGATCGTCTGAAAGCCGGGCTTGCCGGGGTTGTCGTTCATCGCCTTGACGACCGCGTCGAGCGCCAGGGTCGAAGGCGTGTAGCCCGCAGTCGGCAGGCCCTCGACCGCCTCGCGCAGCAACCGGGGGAACGCGCCGGTCCGGGCTTCTTCAGGGGGTTGGGCCGAGGTGATGACGACGAGTCCCGATCCCTGTTCACCGCCCCAGTGCCGGGTCATCCGGGTCAGCGCAGTCGCCGCGAGATCGTTGCCGCCGTGCCCGGAGTAGCACGTGTCGAGCATCAACAGCACCCGCCGCACCGGCGTGTCCAGCAGCATCTTCTGCGCGAGTACGGCAGTCCGCAAGGCGTCGCCGACGTCTCCGGGATCGACGTCGGAGGTCAGCAGCACGTGCTCCTGACTGCCCTCCAGAACCTCGCCGTGCCCGGCGATGTACACCGCGATCATGTCGTCCGGCCGCCGCTCGGTGGAGCGGCAGAACGCGCGCAACTGCGTGGTCAGCTGGTCTGCGGTCGGGTCCAGGCCGAGATCGCTGACGTGCTGGTAGCCCAACGGGCCGGTGAACAGATCGATGATCTCCTTCCGCGCCTCGACCAGACCGGGACGATCCCACTGCGGCGCGTGCGAGTAGTGCGCGATCGCCGTGGCGATCAGGAATCGCCGGCCTTGACCGTCGTCACTGGGCATTCAAGCCCCCGGCGATAGCGGTACCGGTGAGCTTGTCGGTGAGATAGGACGTGACGTCATGGGCGTGCGCGCCATTGTGCACAAGCGCATTACACACCCGATCACCGAATCGGCCACGGAGGTCCTTCTCCAGCGCCACGACATCACCGCGGTCGGCCACGTTCGTCCACACCAACCCCTCCGATCCAGGCCACTCGCCCTGCCCGTCACGCGGAGCGGGGTCGAGCCGGTCGAAAACCAGGTTCCCGATTCCCAACGGCGATCCGAGCGTCACCAGCGCCCGCACCGGATGACCGGGCATTTCGCACAATGCCTCATACGCCACGACCGACCCCAGCGAGTGCGCCACCACCACCCGGGTATCCGGTCCGATCAACGCCGTCACCCGAGCCCGAGCGGCCCGCCGCAGGTCGGGTTCCCGCAGGTAACGAGCCACCTGTTTCAGGTCGAACACCAACGCCCGCAGCGCAACCCCGGCGAAGAACGTCGACCGGGACAACTGGCGCAACGCCGCCTGCGCCGACCCCGGAACCCGCACCAGGGTGTCCGCGTCCGGTGCAGCGACACCAGGATCGACCGCCGCAGCCCCATGCCACCAGGCCAGCAGCAACTCCCGCTCCAATCCCGGCTCGACGTCCTTCGCACTGAAAAACGGATCGCCGACGGCCAACAACTCACCCGGCGGACGAAACAGGTGCCCGTAGAACGCCATCGCCACATCATCGGCAGGCACCAGCCCAGCATCGGCGCGCGTCAACCCATCAGCGAGCGCGGGCCACCAGTCCCGCAACAGCGACTGCTCACCAAGCAGCTGCTTGCCCACGCCATGCACGCAGACGATCCGAGCCATACCGCCCCTCCTCCGCTCCCACGCCGTCGGCCATGCTGATCGGTCAACGCCTGCGGCCCGTTCCGGTCGCCGGCGTATTGGACTCCCCCGTGCTGGTCACAGCGGGCGCTGGTCATTCATCGTTTTACGAACACGAGGGGTTACCTTGCTGCGCCTGCACGCAGGCCGGGCATACCTGGAGGGGTCAGGAGGTGCTCCAGCCAACGACCAGTGGACGGAACGAACGACCGCAGCGGGCGGTCACCGCAGGGCCGCTGCTGTCCTCGCCGAGATGAGTGTCCTCGTCGCGGAGAGGCCACGAACCACGTCATGAAGCCCACCGCGCGTGACGCCCAACCGGGCGCAGAGCATGACGGACTCGCCGCGGACCAACCGGCGCCGAGGTGGGCCGGTGGTGGGGGCGACGGCGAAAGTACCCGCGCCACCAACTACGCAGCAGCACGGCAGTGCAGGAGTCTCAGGATTACGCACAGCCACGGCGTATCCGAGAATACAGGGGGAAGATTACTCAACCGATAGGAACCCATACCCAGGTACTGGCGCCGTTTGCGTGGTGGACGATACCCGCCTCGAACTTTGCGCGAAGCCAGTGACCGCTTGGATAGCGGCGAACATGATTCGGCGTCAATCCGGAGCATTGAGATTGCTCAAAAGATCGTTCTAGTCACATGTCAGTGAGGCAGGTGATCGTTGCCTCCCAGACACCGTATGCTCCGCTCGTGCTGCTGACGTACGTGGATGAGTCATACACCGATGACTGGTTTGTCATGGCGGCTCTACTCGTCGATGGTCCGGCCGCGGTTGCACTGACGGGTGAACTCGACCGAGTCGCGGCTGCGGCGGCGAAGGCATACGGCCTGGACGCCGGAGTGGAGCTGCACGGGCACGAGATTTTCCACGCTGGCGGGGCGTGGAAAGGAGTGCCGGTTCGTGCGCGGATCGGCGTTTTTGACGACGTGATCGAGGCGGTCGCCGCACAGGATGTCCGGGTGATTGCCCGGGCCATGGACGTGGTGGGCCAACGTGCTCGCTACTACGTGCCCGATCCCTCTCATACGGTGGTGCTACAGCACCTTCTGGAACGGGTGGATGAGTGCGCCATTAGTCTCGGCGACTATGCACTGGTGATCGCCAATGAGGTAGATGGCCAGGCGAGGCACCGTGCCGACCTGTCGAGCTACCGGGAGGTGGGTACCACGGGATACCGGCACCGCAAGCTGACGCGAATCGTCGACACGCTGCATTTCGCTCCGAGCCACGCCAGTCACCTGGTCCAGGCCGCCGACGTGATCACTTTTCTGTATAGACGAGTGTTCACTCACCGAGAGACCGACGAGCGATCACGCAAAGCGAAAATCGCCATGTGGAACCGATTGCGACCACGGGTGCATCACGAGCTCTGTTGGTTTCCGTCAACGAAAGCTCAAGGACAACAGCATCTGTGGGTACGGGACTTCCAGTAGATGCACAAAGAGCCCGTAAAACGGGCTCTTTGGCTGGGCGGGAGATCCAAAAATCATCCCGCAGGGCGAGTTTAGCATTCAGAACAGATTCCTGCCACCATCGCGGTGCAGGAATCCCTGATCCGATGGGCCTCGGCGCGGAACCGGCGGACACGAGAGGCGGTTGGGCTAACCGCCCTGCCGGGTCGTACCTGTGGCAGGTATCGGCGAGGTAATCAGGCGGGTGGCGGCGGCCAGGACCTCGCCGGTGGTGATCCGCAACAGGCCGGGGTCCGGCCGGGCGGCGAAGGTGTCCCCGATACGGCCCGCCCACAGCGCCACGTGCTGGGGACGCTGCGGCGGCGGGCCCCAGTGCTGCGGCGAAACCGGGCCGAACAGCACCACCGACGGCGTGCCGTAGGCGGTCGCGAGATGCGCGATGCCGGTATCGCCGCAGATCACCAGGGTCGCGTCCGCGACCAGCGCGGCGAGCTGGGACAGCCCGGTACGGCCTGCCAGGACCGAGCGCTGCGGCAGCCCGGCCTCGGCCGCGACCCGCGAAGCGAGCCGACGCTCGGCGGGGCTGCCGGTCACCACGATCGGCAGCCC
>JBOHHE010000235.1:0-6590 GCA_050700355.1 Pseudonocardiaceae bacterium | reverse complement strand
GTGACGAGTTCTGCGACCGAGGTAAAGCTTCCCCGGCGGATTGCTTTTCGGGTGATGATGGAGAAGAAGACCTCGACGAGATTGAGCCAGGAACATCCGGTGTGGATGAAATGAAGAGTGATTCACTTGTTGGCGAGTTTATCCAGCCAGGCCCGCACATTCTGGCGGGTGTGCGTTGAGTAGCTGTCCATGACGATGCACAATTCACCCTCGGGGTACTGACGGGCAACGAGCTTGAGGAACGCCAAGAATTCGACGTTGGTGTGCCGTGGATAGCATTCGCTCAGAACTTTGCCAGTAGCGATTTCCAGAGCGGCGAACAGACTGGTCGTGCCGTGCCGGTAATAGTCGTACGAGCGCCGCGCGGCTAAACGGGGGGCGAGCGGGAGCATTGGCTGGGCTCGCTCCAGGGCCTGGACCTGGGACTTCTCGTCGACGCAGAGCACCACCACATTCTCGGGTGGGTGGAGATACAAGCCCACCACATCCGTGATCTTCGCTTCGAGTTCCGGGTCGGTAGAGAATTTAAATGACTCCATTCGATGCGGCCGCAAGCCCACGTCCGCCAGATCGAGGCGATCTCGGTATGGCTGATCCCGCCCATCTGCTTGGCCAGTTCTCGACTCGACCAGTGTGTCAACCCGGTCTCCCCCGGCGGCGCTTCCAGCGTCGCAATGACCACCGCCGCTTCATTCACGACCGGTGGACGACCCGAACGGGCGTCATCCCACAATCCGTCCACCCCCTCGCACAGATACCGATCTCGCCATTTCCGCACCGTGGGCGGTGATGTGTTCATGCATTTCGCGACCTCGGTGGTGCTCAGGCCTTCACCCAATGCCAGCACAATCTGAGCCCGAAATCCCACAGTCAACGGAACCGAAGCACTCCGCGTCAGCGACGCCAGTTTCACATAGTCCTCATCAGCCAGTTCCACAGGAGGTGAGTAGCGCATACGGCATTATCGCACAGTTTCCAAAGAAAAGAAACTTTAATTACGCGATACTACCATTCCTTTGTCAGCCGGGTCCACCGTCCGGCGGTGGTTACGTGTCGGTATGACCATTCCGCGCGAACAGCCGGAATAACTGATCACTCCGCGTTGACCTTGACGCTCGATCTGGCGGACACCGGCGGGTGAGGTTCTGGGCCGTGCGCCGGGAGTCGGCGTGGGCTCCACGAGCTAGAGGGGGAGCGCTGCTAGGGTCCGCCATGCGCCTTCGGGCACCGGCAGGCGTCGTTGCTGAAAGCAGCGGCTCGGACTGGAGCGTGATCGTCGTGGAGGCTCGCAGATGACGGTGATAAGTCAGGATCCGCGCGCGGTGGTGTGCGACCTGGTGGCCGGTGTCGCACCCTTTGACGAGCACGAGGCCCAGGACAAAGCCACTACGCTGCAGTGGATCCGCTCAGGTGCGGGGTTGTTTCGGATCGCCCGACCGGCTACGCCCGACAAGCATCTGTGTGTCTATTTCGCCCTGTTCGACGACGCGCGCCGATCTGTCCTGCTCGTCGACCACGTGAAAGCCGGCTTGTGGCTGTTCCCCGGCGGCCATGTCGACGACGGCGAGGACCCACGCACGACGGTGCTGCGGGAGGCCGCCGAAGAACTGCAGATCACTGGCGAGTTTCACCCGCGGTTCGGGGACGAGCCGTTGTTTCTGACTGTGACGAAGACGCGCGGCGAGCACAGCCACACGGACGTGTCGTTTTGGTTTGTGCTTGCCGCTGATCAGGACATGCGGATCGAGGCCGATCCGCGCGAGGCCAATCAGGTCCGCTGGTTTGCGCTGGATGACCCCGCGGAGTGGGCGCATGACCGGTTCGATCCGCACATGACGCGCTTCCGCGACAAGCTCGTGGCCTGGCTGGGCACCCCGGCGTTGGTGGGCTGACCGCTCACCTGAGCGGCGGTTGCCCGTCATGGGCGCTAGCCGTTTGCCGCCTTGTGGCCAGGCTTCAGCCTGATCGTCGTCAGCAAGGCGGCATGATCGCTGAGGTCGTCGTTGCGGGTGGTGTGGTCGTATGCACACGTCTGGATTTCTCCGGCCCCGACACCGATGAGGCTGTGGTCCAAGCGCTGGCTGCCAAAGCGAGGACTGATCCAACTGTGGTCGCCGCCTGATGGGTTGAGTTCACGGTAAGCGTCGCGCAGGCCGAGTTCGAGCAGCCCGGTGTAGAAGGTGTAGTCGTGGTCTTCGAAGGCGGGCAGGTGGGGTCGGTGGTTGGGTTCGACTACGTTGAGATCGCCTGCTACGCACAAGGCGGGGGTGTTGACCTCGGCGAGGTAGTCCAGGAGGCGGCGCTGGAACTCGCGTCGGTGGTGGCTGCTTTCGGCTGTCATGCCGTTCGTGGGTCCGTAGATGCCGACAAGGCGCACTGTGGTGTGGTCGGTGGTCAGATCGACGGCGGCGATGCGAGGGTCGAATCCCGCTGGCTGTAGCGGGGTCGTCTCGATGCTGTGGGTGGCGATGGCGGCGAAGTAGCGGGTGTCCTTCCAGCCCGGCGTGCAGGTGGTGGTGAATCCCTCCGCTTGCAGGCAGGTCAGGATGTGGCGGCCCCCGTCCGAGGGCTGCATCTCCGTGAGCACCAGCGTGTTGCTCTTGGTGGTCAGCAGCCAGTTGACGATGCGTTGCGCGCGGCTCGGGTTGGGACTGTTGACGTTGAGCACGCAGACTCGCAATTCGTCGAGGGGGTTGCCCTGGCCGGTGTCGGCTTCGGCCTCGGTGGTGCCGAACAGCATTCCCTGCATTGCGTCGTCCACGGTTGTCTCTACCTTCCGTCGAGGGATGCGGATCGGCTCGCCGGTTCGAGGTCCGCGATGAGGCGTTGGATGCGGGTGATGGTCTGGTCGAGTTGGTCGGGGGTCAAGCGCTTGTTGGCGCGCTGTTCGGGTGATTCCTGGGCCGCGCCGTAGACCCAGAAGAAGCCACCAGAGGCGGCGTCGAGGATCAGGAATCGTTGTTTGGCGGATGGTCCGCGCACGAGCAGGGAGATGGTGTCGGCCTTGGCTTGGACGGTGTGCACGCTGGTGTGGTGCAGGGCGTAGGTCGAGCCGGGTTGTTCGAGGCGTTCGTGGAGGGGGAGGAGGTCGCCTGGGTCGGTGTTCTCGCCGAATTGATCGTCGCGGCCGAAGATGCGGTGGACGTAGCCCCCGCACAGGATGTGGCTGGCGAAGCTCCATCGGTGGTTGTGTGGCCGGTCGAAGAATCCCCCTTGGTACACGTGCAGCCGTAGCCGGACGTTGAGGTCGGCGTCGTCGTAGAGGACGAGCTTGTGCATGAAGTCGTACCCCTCGCACATGCCGGCCAGGTGCGGATTGTCACCGACGTGCGCAACGAGCCCGGCCAACAGCTCCCGCTCGTGGGTGAGCGCGTCGAACAGCGGTGTGCAGCTGCGGAGGATGGACGTGGTGTCGTCCCAGTCGATGTGGGTAAGTGCGGTGAAGCTGGGGTGCGGCGGCGGGCTGATCGGGTTGGTCACGGCTGAATCACCGTCTCCTCGGGGTGGTCGTCGTGGGCGTAGGGCGAGGCGTCCAGTAGCCGCTTCAGGTGGGGATGCAAGCGGTAGAACTGAGTGCCTGAGGCGGGCTGCGGGGTCAGATCGGGGAGGGTGCCGGTGGCGGCGACGTGTGCAGCCCCGGCGAGGAGAAGCCGGAGTTGGGTGGTTTTCACCCTGGCTGCCAGCGTGCGTGTGGGGGCTGCCGGAACGGGGTGAGCCGCGATGATCTCCCCGGTGTCAACGGCGGGGCGTGCCAGGTGCAGGCTGCATACGATCGGCTGGTTGTGCAGGAGTGCCCAGCCGACCGCGTCCATGCCGCGGTGGCTGGGCAGGGCGCCGTTGTGGGCGTTGAGGACGCCCAGCTTGGCGACATTGAGCACGTGGGCTGGCACCACCGGCATACCGAGCAGAAGAACGAGATCAGCGTCTGTGGTTCGGATTGCGGCTGTCACGTCGTCCCACGAGCGAGCCGTGATGGCGGGGACGCCGTCCGGCACGCCGGGCGGGTGGGACGGGCCGGGTGAAGTCGGGGGATACCACGCGCTGGAGTAGTTCGACGACACCATCGGTTCGCTGTGCGGGGCTGCGTACCAGCAGACAGCCTCAATGGGCAGCCCAGCGGCGGTCGCCGCGGTCACCAGGCGTGCGGCACTGCGAGACCCGGCCCCGGCCAACACAGCGATTCGCGCCTGCCCGTTGCCGGCGAGCCGGGCCGCGTGGAGTACCTCCTCACCGGATCTGGGTGGCTCGGCGAGCAGGACGCGGTCTGCGAGGCGGGAGCGAATCCGGTCGGTGGTCTCGCCCAGCAGGCGCCCGACAGCGCCGAGCTGACCGGCGAGCCTTTGCCCACGCCAGGTGCCGTCGGCGCGGTGGATGCGGGACCAGACCGCACCGGTGAGTTTGCAGGCCGCGTTGAGGAACCGCAGGTCGCCGCAGGATCGGGAGAGGTCGATCCAGTGTGCGGCCAGCGCCAGCCAGTCCGCGCCCAGCTCAAGCGTCAGCGCAGCGATCCGTTCGCGGACCGGGGGTCGAAAAAGCCCGGCGGTTTCGATTCGGTGCAGCAGGGCTGCATCGGCGTCAGATGGTGTGTCGGACACCGTGCTCGCGCCCGACTGGTAACTGGCGGTTGGTGCGCCGCGGGGCGCGGCATCCAGTCGCTGCAACACGGCCAAGGTCGCCTGGGTAGCGGTGATCCGGCGCGCGGGGCCGCCCGCAGGCAGGGTGAGAAGGTCATGGAGCGCGAAGTCGCCGTCGATGTCCACCTGAACGGGGTGACGCGCCGAGTTTCGCCCCTGCGTACCGACGCTCTCGACGGTCGGTGTGGTCGTCATCGGGCAACCACGGCGGAAACCTTGGCGAGGACATCGAGGTAACCGGCCACGAGCGGCTCGTCTCCCTCGTAGCCCCACAACGGGATCTTGACGAAGGTGTCCGCGAACTCGGCCACACCGGGCAGCGGTGTGGCGGGCGGGGTGCTGGGCACCCATGGCGCGAACGGATCGCGCCGGGCGAACAGCGGCTCGGTGCTGATGTCGCGCGTCGAGCCGGGGGCGTCTACCTCTGCGGCACCTTCGGCCTGACACAGCGCCACGAACTCGTCGCGGGAGACCGAGGCGTTCTCTGGGTGGAATCGCAGTCCGAGCACGTACAGGCCATGCTGCCCGTGCGTCTCGGGCACGATCACCGGTGTGATCACCGGGTTGTCGGCCAGGCCGGCGAGGTATCGGACGAGTATGGCGCGGCGGCGGTTCTCGATGTCAGCGGCATGGCCGAGCTGGTGGACACCGATCGCGGCGCCCAACGCGGTGATGCGGTGCTTGAGGCCCATCCCGGTGAAGGCATACGGGTAGTACGGGGCGTTGGGATCGATCTCGGCCTGGCAACGCTTGTTGTAGTGCCCGAACAACAACGCCAGCTCGCGGTAGCGGTCGTTCCTTGTGACCAGGACTCCGCCCTCACCGGTGGTGATCGCCTTCTGGTTGGTCGAGAACACCGCCATGTCGCCGAACGTGCTGACCCGCCGACCCCGCCAGGACGCGAAGTGCGCGTGGGAGCAGTCTTCCAACAGCACCAGGTCGTGGGAACGGCAGAACTCGGCGATCTCGTCCATTGGGCACGGGTTGCCCCACATGTGCGTGACGATGACCGCCCGGACGGCCGGCGTGAGCCGTTCGGCCAGGGTCGCGGCGGTGATGTTGCCGTAGCGGTCGGCGTCGGCGAACCGGACCTCAATGCCATCGTAGGCGAACGGGGTGGCGGTGGCGAAGAACGTGTAGGCCGGCGCGATGACCGCGTCACCAGGCCGGAGCCCGGCGATGCGGCTCATGGCGTGGATGGCCGAGGTACCCGAGGCGAACGACACAGCGTGCGGGGTGCCGACGAACTGGGCGAACGCGGCCTCGAACTCGCCGATTATCCCGGAGGCGTTCCGGTCGGACAGCGACCGGTGCAGTTGCGCGCGGACCGCTTCCTCCAGTTCGGTGGTGATGGCGGGCCACCGATAATGCGGCTGCGGGAGATCCAGTGCTTTCGTCCCGCCGTGCGCGGCGAGTGTGCTGGTCGCGGTCATCGAGGCACCTCTGCGTTCGTCGTTGCTGCCGCCATGGCCGCGTGGTTGGCCGGTGCCAGCAGCTCAGCCATGATCGGTGCGAGTCGCCGCGCGGTGGCGGGAATGGGTTCGGCGGGGTCGAGTTCGACGGTGTGCCAGCCGTGCCGGTCGGCGAACTGCTGAAGGTTGAGCGCGGTCTTGGTCTGGTAGTCGACGAAGGTGTCGCGGCCCAGGTCGTCAAGTTCGCCGTGGCTGGCGTGCATCCCCAGCTCGGCGGGCCGAAAGTCCTGGCGGCGGTCGAACACCGCGCCCGCGTCGGCGTGCAGCAGTACGACCGCGTCGGGCATCCGCACCCGGCCGAAGATCACAGCGAGGTCGGGCTCGGTGAAACCTTGGATGAGCAACTTGGCGAAGAACTTGTAGAACCAGCCATCGACGACGACATCGAACCCGGCGTCGAGCAGCGGTTGCAGGACCGTCTCGGTGTGTGCGGTGAACCACGCCGCCTGCAGCGGCACCCAGAACGCGTCGGACAGGTCCGGGG
>JBOHHE010000234.1:0-3820 GCA_050700355.1 Pseudonocardiaceae bacterium | reverse complement strand
GGCCGGCGGCGGCGGCCTCGGTCAGCAACGACAGGGGCACGTCGCTCTTGAGGAGCAGAGATGTGGCAGCGAGCGTCTCAGACCAGGTGTCGCTGTCCTGCAGTGCCGCCACCAGTAGCAGGGTTCTGACAATCGGGCGGTCTGCGCCGAGTCGCGAGGTAAAGGCGCGCCGGAGCCGGTCGGTGAGCGGTATCACCGCTGCGTCGCGTGGCGACAGTAGTTCGCTCCGGATCGCGATGGGCAGCTCGAGTAGGGCAAGGGGATTGCCTTCAGCCATCTTGAGGATGCGTTGGCGTTGGTGGTCACTGAGGTCCGGCGCGTGGGAGTCGAGCAGTGCGGCGGCATCCGGGGGAGGCAGCGGCGCGAGGATCAGGTGATCGTCGTTCTCGATCGCTGATTCTGTGGCGGGCACGAGGACGTTGCGACTGGCGACCAGCAGTACGACGCGTTCCCGGGGGCGGCGTCGGGCCAGGAAGTCAAGGGTCTCGCGACTTGCCGGATCGACCCACTGCAGATCATCGACGATCACGACGACAGGCTGGCGTTCCGCAGTGGCCGTGATGAGCTCGAGGGCTGCCTGGCCGACCTGACAGCGATCGAGTCGGTTCCCGCAGTCCCGCATTCCGAAGGCGTTCATCAGCGGTTCATGCTGGTCGGACCGCAAACGATCCCTGGTAGGCAAGAGCGGTCGCAGCAGCTGATGGATCGTCGAGTAGAGCAGTCGCTGTTCTGCCTCGGCACCACATGCGTACAGAACGGTCATCGATCGGCGGCGTGCCTCGGCCGCGCCGGCCATCAGTAAGGTGGTCTTTCCGATCCCTGCCTGCCCGAGCACCTGCAGCACAGTCCCCCTGGTGGGCATCGAATCGAGCGCGTCCCGAATCCGCTCGACCTCGCGATGCCGCCCCACCAGCTGCGCCGGTGGGCTGCCGAACAGCACCATGTGTCGTCCCCTCTGTGGTCACCGTCACAGGCGATCGGGTCGCATGCCTGAAAGCAGGCCAGCCGATACCAGTGTCATGACCACACCTCCGGACCCTGTCCGCCGCACAGCGGACGACCCGCCGGAAGAGCCGCCTGAGCAGTCGAGGCCCCCAGCGAGCTCGACACCGCCGACGCGGAAAGAGCTTCCCGTCCTCGCCGGCCGAGAGCACGAGCTGCGACGGATCGAGCTACTGCTTGAGACAGCCGGACGCGAGGGCGGGGGTGTTCTGATGTTATATGGTGAACCAGGGATCGGCAAGACGGCACTGCTCACAGCTGCCGTACATGAGGCCGAAATCCAGGCATTCCATGTGCTTCTCGCAACGGGTACGCCATCCGAGGGCCCGATGCCCTATCAGGGGCTCCATCGCTTGCTGCGGCCGGTGCTGCCCCAAGCCGATCGCCTTCCACCGGCCCAACGCGCGGCGTTGTTCACCGCGCTCGGCCTACAGGACGGAGCACCGCCGGACCCCTTTTTGGTATCTCTGGCGGCACTGGACCTGTTCACCGAGATTGCGACCTCGGAGCCCGTGTTCGTGGCGATCGATGATCTGCACTGGTTCGACCAGCCCAGCGTCGAGGTGGTGGGATTCATTGCGCGGCGGCTGACGTTCGATCCGATAGCGATGCTGCTGACCGCGCGCACCGTGATCGGTGAGTGGCAACCGCAGATCGACGTGACGACGCTGGAGCTGAGCGGCCTCGATGAACAATCCGCCCGGCGGATTCTCGACGCGGCACCCGGCCACCTCGACGAGACCGCGATCGTTCGGATTCTTGACCTGTCGCATGGCAATCCACTGGCGCTGGTGGAGCTGGCGACGGCTTGGCAGGCCAGTCCGGATCGAGTAAATTATACTTTCACCACATCGGTTCCCCTGACCGACCGACTGGAAAACGCGTTCGCCGGACAGATCGTGAAACTCCCTACCGTCACTCAGGACGCCGTGCTCGTGGCAGCGGTGAACTCGACCGACGACCTGTCGGAGATACTGGCCGCCGCACAACTGCTGGTGGGGTCCGAGATCACCGTGTCCGACCTGGCTGCCGCCGCACAGGTCGGTCTTCTGCGGCTTGAGCGCACACGGGTGATATTCCGTCACCCGCTGGTCCGCACGGCCGTGGTGCGTGGCCGCCCACCCAGCCGAGTGCTTGCCGCGCACGCCGCTCTGGCCGAATGTCTTCGCGCCGATCCGCACCGTCGAGCCTGGCACCAGGCTCATTCCGTGGAAGGGCCCGACGATCGTATCGCCGCGAAGCTGGAGGCGACCCATCGTGTCGCACTTCGCCGCGGATCGGCGCTGTCGGCCGTCAACGCGCTGGAGCGAGCCGCGCAGTTGTCCAGCAATCCGATCGACCGCAGTCGACGGCTGCTACTCGCCGCCGAGCACGGCTTCGGTCTCGGACGCGCGGATCTGGTACGGCGACTGCTCGCGGAAGCATCGACACAGGTGCTGTCGGAGCTGGATCGAGTCCGGATGACCTGGCTGGAAGACATCTTCCACGACGGATGCCCCGGAGACCCGGAACGCGTTCTGCAACTGTGCGACGCCGCCCGACGGGCCGCTCAGGCCGGAGACGTGTCGCTGGCGCTGAACCTGCTGCTGGCAGCGGCTTTGCGGTGCTGGTGGGACGACACCGGCCCGCAGGCCCGATCTCGGGTGGTGGATGCGGTGTATCGGCTCGATGACGTGGTGCACGATCCGCGGTATGTCGCCGCGGTGGCGGTGGCGGATCCTGTCCGGCAGACGCGTCCGGTCAGCATCGTGCTGGCCCGGACGATGAGCGAATCGGCCACCGGGGCCGACGGCGATACGCTGCGCTTGGTGGGAATGGCCGCTCACGCCGTCGGCAGTTCGTTGACGGCTGCAGATGCGCTGGACCGTGCGGAAACACTGCTGCGGGCACACGGGAGGTTGGGGCTACTGTCGCATGCACTCGGGATGCAGATCCAGGTCCGCCTGGAATTGGGCGATTGGCAGCGAGCCGCCGAGGCGGCTACCGAGGGTTACCGCCTCGCCATCGACACCGGGCAGCCGATCTGGTCGACTGGAACTCTGGTCGGCGAGGCCAAGGTCGCCGCGCTGCGGGGTGAGGCCGAGCGCGCACACTTGCTCTTGGCGGCGGTCGAAGAGCAGTTACGCGGTCATCGGCTGAGCGACCTGCTCGCGTGCGTTCAGCTCGTGCGTGGGATCCTCCATCTCATCAGCCGGCAGTACGAGCTGGCGTTCGACGGACTGGCCGCCCTGTTCGATCCCGCCGCGCCGTGCCGACACGAACGGGAATCTTTCGGCGCCGTGGGCTTTCTCGCCGAAGCGGCACACCACGCGGGCAGGCAAGAAAAGGCTCTTGATCTGCTGGCAGCGATAACGCGTACGGAAGCCGCGGACGCCTCTCCACTGCTACGGATCCAACTCCACTATGCCGGTGCGGTGCTCAGCGCCGATGACCTGGCCGAGGCCGCGTTCGCGGAGAGCTTGGCACAAGACCTCTCTCGCTGGCCTTGGCCACGAGCGCGACTGGAGTTGGCCTACGGCAGCTGGCTGCGCCGCCGCCGCCGTACTACCGAGTCGCGTGCGCCACTACGAGCCGCACTGGCCACATTCGAGGCGATCGGCGCGTATCCCTGGGCCGATGCAACGCGTGCCGAACTCCGCGCGTCCGGTGAGATCGTAGCGGGAACAAGCAATCAGTCGCCGCTGTCCGCGCAGGAGTTGCAGACCGCTGGGCTCGCTGCGCAAGGCCTCACCAACCGGCAGATCGGCGAAATCCTCTTCCTTTCGCCCCGGACCGTCGCCGCTCAGCTGTACCGCATCTACCCGAAGCTGGGTGTCAC
>JBOHHE010000233.1:0-13290 GCA_050700355.1 Pseudonocardiaceae bacterium | reverse complement strand
AGGAAGTCGGCCCGGAATATCGAGGTCTGCTCCGGGCCCCGCTCCGGTGGGACGCCGGGCCCGTCTTTCGTGCTCACCTGAGCTCTCCTTAGGAGGGTCGCTGCTGATCGGACTACAACCTACCGTGCTACCTGCGGCAGTGGCGGGCGGAGGTGCCCAGGTCGGGCGATGACGATATCTACTGGTTCAGCCGGGTTCGATGGTGAGGCTGTGATAGTCCTCGGCGGTCAGCAACGAGTCCAACGCCCCTGGGTCGGTCAGCTTGATGTCGATCATCCATCCCTCACCGTAGGGATCGGAATTCACCAGTTCAGGGCTGGTCTCCAGAGCGGCGTTGCAGGCCACCACCTCCCCCGCGACAGGCGCGAACACCTCCGAGACACTCTTGGTCGACTCGACCTCGCCAACGGGGTCACCCGCCTCGACCAACTCCCCGGCCGGGGGCAGCTGCACATGAACCACGTCGCCGAGCCGGGACTGTGCGTAGTCGGTGATACCGACTCGCACCACGGTCTCCCGGCTGGGCGAGACCCACTCATGCTCCTGGGTGTACCACAGCTCCTCGGGGACCACCGCGCTCCTCACCGGCTTTCGGATGTACTGGGACCAATGCGGCCGGGCGAGCGTATTCGGGCCCGCCGACGGACCGCAAGGCGGTCCCCGTATAAGTCGCCAGGTCGATGTTGTCAGCCACGACGTGCCTGCCGCACCGTGAGTACGAGCTGTACCAGATAGAGCACCCCCGACCAGACGTACAAGGCCCCGCCCCACATGGTGAAGGCGACCGCGAACGGCTGGGACACCGTCTCCAGGGCACCCTGGACGTTGTCGGCCAATAGCAGCAGCGGAAAGGCGTAGAGCAGGCAGAGAGTGGCCGCCTTGCCCAGGTAATGTACCGGGAGTGGTCCGTAGCCGTAGTGGCGAAGTATCGGCAGCGCCAACGCGAGTACCGCATCACGGCCTATCAGCACGGCGACCACCCACCACGGCAGAATCTCGCGGATCCCGAACGCGAGCAGGGTGCTCAGCGTGTAGAGCCGGTCCACCGCCGGGTCGAGCAACTCCCCCAGCCTGCTGGACTGGTCCAGCCAGCGGGCCAGCTTGCCGTCCAGCCAGTCGGTGAGACCGGACAGCGCCAGCACGAGTACAGCGAGCAGATCGTACTGCGGGCCGAGCAGCAACCACAGGAACAGTGGCACACCGGCCAACCGGAGCACACTGAGCACGTTGGGCACAGTGAGAACTCGGTCTGTCACACGCCTGGCTTCGGGCTGCGCGTGGCTCGGCTGCACGGACCCTCCTGATCGCACCCCGGTCACGGTGTGGACGCGAGCCGCGATGCCAGGGTCCCACGTCAGAAGGCAGTATGGGCCAGCCAGTGCTCCAGCACAGCCGGATCACCCAGCACCTCGACCTTCGCCTCCCTCGGCGTAACGCGACGCATTATTACCAGCAGTAGGTCCACCGCCGCCCCGCGGACTGCGACGTCGCCCTTGGCATGCCCGTGCTCCCACACCGGGCCCGAAGGCGTTCGACGCACGATCCACTCCCCCGCTTCGGCCAGCCCATTGTCGGTGGAATGCAGGTGCAGCAGCTGGCCGTCTCCGCGCAGCGCCGCGAGTTCGGGTCGATGCTCGAGCGCCTGCGGCGAGCAGAGGAGGTGCAGCCACTCCGATATCGCATCGGCGGCCAGATCAGGGTCCAGGCGGAAATCCCGACCTTGGGTCAGCTCCACATCGGCCCGGTGCACCGCGGTCTCGTGCGCCATCCGACGCGCCCAGAACGCTACGCGACAATCGTCCAGAAAGCTCCATACAGGAGTATGTGGCCCGATTTCGCGGATCGCGTCGACCAGCTCACTGGCGCCGCTGCGTAACCAATGACCCAGCTCCGCGGGATCGCCGGGATCATCGGGCGCCTGTGCCGCACCCAGCTCGCGCGGGTCCACCGGCGCAGTGGCACGCTGCACGATGATCGCCGTTGCCATCCGGTGGGCCTGCCCGAGGTGCTCGGTGAGCCGATACAAGGACCATTGCGGACAGGTGGGTACCTGCTGTTGCAGGTCGGCGCCACGCAGTGCTTCGGCGAACTGAGCGGACTGGGTGATCAGCGCTTCGAGGTAACGATCATCGGACAGCAAGGCCATCTGGTGTCCCTCCGGCGGCATCGTCAGCAATCTGAGAGGCCCAGGTGGTGCGCTGAGGCATCGAGTGGTGTGCACTATCAGCTATGGCCCCACATCCCGCTCCCTATCCTCGCACCGGGCGGCGGGTGCCCGGTAGCAGCCGGGGCAGCTTCCTGGCGGCGGCAGTGCGCTCCCCGCGCGATGTCGGCACTCTCCTGGCGTCCGGACCGGAGCTGGCCCGCCGATTGGCCACCGTGGTGCCCGCCAACGGCGCTGCCGGGCGACCCAGCGTCATCGTGGAGCTCGGTGCCGGTGACGGCGCGGTCACTCGAGCGATCGTGGAGCGAGCAGGTCCAGGCGCGGTGGTGATCGCGGTCGAGAAGGATCCCGGGCTCGCCGAGCGGCTACGGGACCGCGCCCTGGGGGTCCGGG
Organism: Pseudonocardiaceae bacterium; assembly: GCA_050700355.1. Taxonomy (GTDB): domain Bacteria; phylum Actinomycetota; class Actinomycetes; order Mycobacteriales; family Pseudonocardiaceae. The sequence goes on along the minus strand of JBOHHE010000233.1, from coordinate 10,733 downwards.
TGGTCACCGCAGATGCCGCCGCGTTGCCCACCATCCTCGCCACGTACGGCCTGCGCCGCGCCGACGTCATCATTTCCGTGCTGCCGTGGACCCTGCTGCGTCCCCAGCAGCAGCGCGACTTCCTGGCCACTTTTTCCGCGGCGCTGGAGAACGACGGGGTGTTCACCGCAGCCGCCTACAGTTCAGGCTACTGGACCCCGGCGGCTCGCCGCTTCCGAGGTGCACTGGGCGCCACCTTCAACGAGGTACTGCCCACTCGTACGATGTGGCGGCACGTCCCGCCCGCGATGACCTATGTCTGCCGCCGTCCGGTGCGACCTCCAGAGGGCGTCAACGGGGATCGGAGTCGATGAGCAGGCGGCCATCGAGCCTGGTCACCCGCACCTGCTGGCGTTCCGACTGTGAACCACCCTCGGTGTTGTAGATGACGGTGACGGGTACGGTCACCGAGCCGTCACCGTTCTCCGTGACGCCGCTGGCGTCCTCGGCGCTGACGGACGAGTACTGACTCCAGTACGACGTGAACTCGGCTTCACTGCCGAAGGCTGCCTGCGCGCTGGAGGAGAGCAGCTGCCAGGCCGAGGACGGGGCGTCCAATCCGTTGTAGTAATCGATCACCAACTGTCCGGCGGCACTGAATCCGATCGGCTCCCCGGAGACCTCAGCCTGCGGAGCCGGGGGTGGAGTGGATTCCACCGCGCGCGGCGACGTCGACGGTGCGGGTTCGGGTGAAGACGAAGGTGGTGGTGACGGTGCCGGCGCGGGAGCCGACGCGCTGGGCCCGGCCTGCTCCTGCGACGAGCCATCAAGCACCAACCCGCCGATGCCCACCGCCACGATCACCATAAGCACGGCACCGGCGAGCAGGGCTGCCCTGCGGCGTAGCTCGGGAACCGGGCGGGTCGCAGATCGGGCGGCCGGTGGGGCGGAGGACGCAGCGGTGGACGGGGCCGGAGGCCGGACAGCCATGGCGGGGGCCACCGGCTCGGGCGAGGCCACCGGGTCGGGCGAGGCCACCGGCTCGGGCGGGAGCAACGGGGAGAGGGGCAGCACCGAGCGGGACGCCAGGGTGGGTGGCGGGGCGGCCCGAGCCGCCAGATCCGGCTGCAACGCGGTGGGAGAGGCGATGTACACCGGCTGGGCGCTCATCACGGACGCCAGCTCTCTGCTGGCCTGGTACATGTCCGGACGCGCCGCCGGGTCCTTGGCCAGCAAGCTCATCAGGGTCGGCGTCAGCGGACCCGCGTTCCGCGGCGGGGCCACCTCCCCGGCGGCCACGGCATGGAGCAGCGCGAGCTGGTTCTCGCTGTCACCGAAGGGCGCCCGGCCCTCGACTGCGGCGAAAAGGGTGGCCCCCAGGGAGAACACATCGGATGCCGGAGTCGGGGTCTGCCCCCGAGCCACCTCGGGAGCCAGATAAGCCGGGGTACCCGCCATCATGCCGGTCTGAGTAACCGTGACGTCGCCTGCGGCTCGGGACACCCCGAAGTCAGTGATCTTGGCAGTGCCTCCGTCCGCGATGAGAATGTTGCCCGGCTTGACATCGCGGTGCACGATCTGCGCCGCATGCGCAGCGGCCAACGCGGAGGCCACCTGCCTGCCGATTGCGGCGACCTCGGCTACCGGCAGGCAACCCTTCTCCGCCAGTAATTCGCCGAGGCTGCGCGAAGGCAGATACTCCATCACGAGGCAGGGCTCGCCATCGTGCTCGGCGACGTCATAGACGACGATGGCGTTCGGATGCTGCAACCGCGCCGCGATACGTGCCTCACGCAGCGCACGCTGCCGAGCGCCCTCGGTCTCTCGAGGGCTGAGGTCCGGCTGGAGACGCAGCTGCTTCACCGCGACCAAGCGGTGCAGCCGCTCGTCCCTGGCCTGCCAGACCACGCCCATACCGCCACTACCGACCCGATCGAGTACCCGGTAATGGCCGGCGATCAGCTGACCCGTGTCGATGTGCGGTCACTCCCTCTGCGCTGGTCTCGCCCGTGGCGCGCGGGCCATCCCGACCAGGCCTCACGTTACCGTGCCGCACTCGGGCCGTGCGCCACCCGGTGTGCCCCGCCTCGCGCTGCGCGACGGACTGGAGGCACGATCAGATCACCATGACACTTACCGAGGCGCTGCCCGGCGGTTCCGGGCCTGACGAGCTGTTCGACACCTTCGTCGCTTGGGTGTCCGGCCAGGGCCTGACACTCTACGCCGCCCAGGAGGAGGCGCTCATCGAGCTCGTCTCAGGCTCGAACGTGATCCTCGCCACTCCTACCGGATCGGGTAAGAGTCTGGTCGCGACCGGCGCACACGCGGCCGCGCTGGCGCTCGGCCGCCGAAGCTTCTACACCGCGCCGATCAAAGCGCTGGTCTCGGAGAAGTTCTTCGCCCTGTGTGGGATCTTCGGCGCCGACCAGGTCGGCATGCTGACGGGCGATTCCAGCGTCAACGCCGACGCACGGATCATCTGCTGCACCGCTGAGGTACTGGCCAATATGGCATTGCGGGGTGGGCCGGACACCGATGTCGGGCTGGCCGTGATGGACGAGTTCCACTTCTATGCCGACCCGGATCGGGGCTGGGCCTGGCAGGTCCCGCTGCTGGAGCTGCCGCACGCCCAGTTCCTGCTGATGTCCGTGACGCTGGGGGACGTCACGCGCTTCGAGGAGGACCTGACCCGCCGCACCGGCCGCCCTACCTCGGTGGTGCGTTCCGGGGAGCGACCGGTTCCTCTGCACTTCCGGTATGTAACGACACCGCTGCACGAGACGCTGGAAGAACTGCTGGCCACCAAGGCGGCACCGGTCTATGTAGTGCACTTCACCCAGGCCTCCGCAGCCGAGCAGGCACAGGCGCTGACCAGCATCAACGTCTGTTCCCGGGCCGAGAAGGACGCGATCGCCGAGCTGATCGGCGGGTTCCGGTTCGCCACCGGATTCGGGCGGACACTGTCCCGGCTGGTCCGCCACGGCATCGGGGTGCACCACGCCGGCATGCTGCCCCGGTATCGCAGACTCGTCGAGCGGCTTGCCCAGGCCGGCCTCCTGAAGATCATCTGTGGTACGGACACCCTCGGCGTTGGGATCAACGTGCCGATCCGCACCGTGCTGCTCACCGCACTGGGCAAGTACGACGGCACCCGCACCCGCCACCTCAGCGCCCGGGAGTTCCACCAGATCGCCGGCCGGGCGGGCCGGGCCGGCTACGACACGGCGGGCGACGTCGTCGTGCAGGCCCCTGAGTATGTCGTGGAGAACACCAAAGCGCTGGCCAAGGCGGGCGACGACCCCCGCAAGCTCCGCCGGATGGTGCGCAAGAAGCCTCCCGAGGGCCAGGTGTCCTGGAGCGACCGCACCTTCGATCGGCTGATCGCGGCAGACCCGGAACCGCTGACATCGAGCTTCGCGGTGAGTCACGCGATGGTGCTCAACGTCGCCAATCGATCGGGCGACGCGTTCGCGGCCATGCGCCACCTGCTCACCGACAACCATGAGGACCGCCCGGCGCAACGCAGGCATATCCGTCAGGCCATCGCGATCTATCGCGCATTGCTGGCCGCCGGGGTCATCCAGCGGCTGGACGTCCCGGACGAGCAAGGCCGCACCGTGCGGCTCACCGGCGACCTGCAGCTCGATTTCGCCCTCAACCAGGCGTTGTCCCCGTTCGCGCTGGCCGCTATCGACCTGCTCGATCAGGATTCCCCGGACTACCCGCTGGACGTGCTCTCGATACTCGAGGCCACTTTGGATGATCCGCGACAGGTCCTGAATGCGCAACTGTCTAAGGCGAAGGGGGAAGCCGTGGCGGCGATGAAGGCCGAGGGTATCGAGTACGAGGAGCGGATGCGGCTGCTCGACGACGTCACCTACCCGATGCCGCTGGCCGAGCTGCTGGCGGTCGCGCTGGAAACCTACCGGCAGGGTCACCCATGGGTGGCCGACCACCGGCTGTCACCCAAGTCAGTGGCTCGGGACCTCGCCGAGCGGGCCATGACGTTCACTGAATACGTCGGGTTCTACGGGCTGGCGCGTTCGGAGGGTCTGGTGCTGCGCTACCTCGCGGACGCCTACCAGGCGCTGCGGCGAACGGTGCCCGAGGACGCCAAGACCGATCCGCTGCGCGACCTCGAGGAGTGGCTCGGGGAGCTGGTCCGGCAGGTCGACTCCAGCCTGCTGGACGAATGGGAGCGGCTGCGCGACCCCGCGCCCGACACCGAGGCAGGGTCATTGGCACCGGCCACGATGGACCACCGTCCGCCGCCGGTGACCACCAACCCCCGGGCCTTCCGGGTACTGGTCCGCAACGCGCTGTTCCGTCGGGTAGAACTCGCCGCCCGGCACCGCTGGGATGAGCTCGGGGAACTCGACGCCGACACCGGTTGGGACGCTGCAGCCTGGTGCCACGCTCTTCGACCCTATTTCGAGTGCCACAGCGAGATCGGCACCGGAGCAGATGCCCGTGGCCCGCAGTTGCTGATCATCGATGAGCAACCCGGTCGGTGGATGGTCCGGCAGATCCTGGACGATCCGGCCGGACACCACGACTGGGGAATCAGCGCGGAGGTCGACCTGTCCGCCTCCGACGAGTTCGGGACGGCAGTCCTGCGGGTGACCGAGGTCGGCCAACTCTGAGGCGTCAGCCCCACTTATGCCAGCCCCACTACCCCGGTGCCTGCGTCAGAGCCGTTGCAGACAGCTGAGCACCCGCTGCATCAGGACGAGGTCCGGTTTCCCCTCAGCGGAGCCCATCGTGCGGTGCACCACGATGCTGCCTGCTTTGGCCATATCTCCCAACAGCACCCGGGCCACACCGATCGGCACCGAAAGCAACGCGGCGAGCTCCGCGACTGAACGAGGAGTGCTGCACAGCCCGAGGATCGCGTGGTGCTCCGGGGCGGCAGCCGGGTCGGGCGCTCGTCCGGTGGCCGAGATGAGGGCCTCGATTGCCAAGTTCTCAGATGACACGGTCCGACCGCCGGTCCTGGCGTAAGGCCGCACCAGGTCGTAGTTCTCTTCCGACCCGATCCATTCGGACTCGTCGACGACCCACTCGGTTTCGTCCCGGGCCCTGTCCGGAACGGGCATCGGGGTCGCTACCGGCTCTACCGGGAATGAGGGGTCGGCGCTGGGCCGATCTCGCCAGCGGCTCGCGGAATCCGGAAAGCGCGCACCGGTCTGGCCGACGATCGGTTGGTCCTCGTCGGGCGGAGGTGTAGCCGCCACGGGCTCAGTTTCGATCGACGGTTCGGTCTGCCGGAGGCGCCTCCCCGCCGCGCCGCCGAACCGTGCTCCGGTAAGGCCCACGACGGGATCGGGCCTGTGCTGCCCCTTGCCCATCAGGTCGCAGCGTACGACCCCGATGTAACAGCACGCAACATTTCTGTATCCGCTGCGCTACTTCTGGTGCGCAGAACGCGTCAAGCACGTCAAATCGGCTCGTTGCCCGGCTTCCACTTGATGCTGCACCCGAGGCTGGGCGTCTGCGGCTCCGGCGCCGGTTCCCCGGCGAGCACCTGGTCCAAAGCGGCCCGTAGGGCCTGTCCCGTCACCGGGGAATCGTTACGCGGCCGGGAATCATCGAACTGGCCCCGGTAGGCAAGCAAGTGCGCAACGTCGTAGAGGAAGAGATCGGGCGTGCACGCGGCTCGGTATGCCTTGGCCACCTCCTGGGTACTGTCCAGGAGATAAGGGAACGTGAAACCCGCCCTGGCGACCTGCTCGGCCAGCCCGATAGGGCCGTCGTCAGGGTGGCTCTCGACGTTGTTGCTGGAGATCGCTACCACAGCCAGCTCCTGAGCGGTGTACTCAGCAATGAGCGCGCCGAGTTCGCGCTCGATATGCCGGACGTAGGGGCAGTGATTGGACAGGAACATGACCAGCAGCGGTCTGCCCACGAGATCGGCGAGACTGAGAATTCGCCCATCCAGAGCGGGCAGAGCGAACGCCGGAGCCGGAGTACCTATCGGGACCATGAATGAGTTCATTGCCACCATGGGAGCAGTCTTCCAGCTACCACAAGGCAACGGCGTTCCGGGGATCCGATGCCTGGGGCAACCTCATGGGGACGGCAGTCAGGGCAATGCAGCCATCAGCTCGGTGACCGGTACCCGGGGGCCGGTGAAGAACGGCACCTCCTCGCGGACATGCCGTCTGGCCCGGCTCGCCCTCAGCGCCCGCATCAGATCCACGATGCGGTGCAGTTCGTCGGCCTCGAAGGCGAGGATCCATTCGTAATCGCCCAGCCCGAACGAAGCGACGGTGTTGGCCCGCACATCCGGGTAGTCCCGGGCTTGCCTGCCGTGCTCGGCGAGCAGTTCCCGACGCTCCTCGTCGGGCAACAGGTACCACTCGTAGGAGCGCACGAACGGGTAGACGCACACGTAGCGCTTGGGTTCCTCGCCCGCGATGAACGCAGGCACGTGGCTCTTGTTGAACTCCGCGGGGCGATGTAGCGCGACATTCGACCACACCGGCACGCTGGCTCGGCCCAATTCGGTGCACCGGCGCAGGTCCGCGTATCCGGTCTGCAACGCCTGCACCTCCTCGGCGTGCCACCAGATCATCCAGTCGGCGTCGGCGCGCAAACCGGCAAGATCGTAGATGCCGCGGATCACCACCCCCTTGCCCGCGAGCGCATCAAGGTATTGCTCAGCTTCACGCCCCACCTCACCGCGCTCGGGGGGTATCCGCCCGGGTGTGACCCGGAACACCGACCACATGGTGTAGCGGATGGTCGCGTTCAGCGCGGCATAGTCGAGACGGCTCATGAGCTCATGGTCCCATCGCGCCCAGCCTCCTCGGTTCCGAGCTCCGCACCACGGCCGAGGTAATCCGCAAGACGACGTGCGGCGGCATCGGCAGTGTTGATACAGGCGGGTATACCCAATCCGTGCAGAGCGGCACCGGCCACCGCGAGGCCGGGGGCCGCAGCCACCGCCCGCTCCAGCGCGGCGACCGTGCCCAGGTGCCCCGGCGCATACTGGGGCAGTCCACCACCCCACCGGGCCACCACGGTGTCCACTGGCTCGGCGGTGACTCCGGTGACAGCGGCGAGGTCCGTGCGCACGACCTCGACCAGCTCGGTGTCGTCGCACTGGAGAATACGTGGGTCGCCGTGCCTGCCCAGCGAGCCGCGAACCAGCAACACCTCCTCTGAACCGGCGTGCGCCCACTTGCGCGCCGAGAAGGTGAACGCCTTGACCGACAACGGTTCGCCAGCAGCCACCAATACCCCGGAGGACTCCGGCAGGGGCACCGTGGCGGGCAGCGCCAGACCGACCACAGCACAGGACGCCACCTCAACCGCTGCCGCGACCGCCGAGGCCGCGGGCAACGGATCAGCCAGCAGCCGCCGCAGGGCGGGAGCCGGGACGGCCAGCACTACGGCGTCGGCATCGAGGTACTCGGGTCGAGTTGCGCTCCCCAACTCGAGGCGCCAGCCAGAAGGGTTGCGGGCCAGGCCGCGCACCGGCAGCTCGAGTCGGGTATCGGCCGCCGCGGCCCGGATCAGCGCCCGCACCAGGGCTTCCAGTCCGCTGCGCAGGGTGCCGAAAACCGGCGAATCGGTCCGTTGCCCCGCAGACCGCAGCACAGTGCCGGCGGCGGCGAGCAGCGAGCCCGCCCCTCCATCCAGCGCGGTGGCCACCCCGGGCAGCGTCGCACGGAGCCCCAGCGCGTCGGCCCGTCCGGCATAGACCCCGCCGAGCAGCGGGTCGACCAGCCGGTCGACGAGCTCGTTTCCGGCCCGCTCCCGCAACAGGGCACCGACCGAGGCATCCTGACCGAGCTTCCAATGCAGCGGTACCTCGGGTTCGGCAGCCACCCGCCGCAGTCCCCGCGCGGACAACAGGCCTGCGACATCCTCCGCGGCAGCCGGCAGGCCCAACACGGTCCGGGTCGGCAGCGGCCGGATATTTCCCGCTGCTCGTACCGTCGGGGCCGCCGAGGTGGGGTAGACCAGCTCCGAACCCAGCCCCAGTTCCCCGACCAACGCGGAGCCCTCCGGCCTGCGCATCAGGAACGCCTCCGCGCCCACGTCCAGTGCCATGCCACCGAGCGCGACGGTGCGCACCGCACCCCCGAACCGGCGGGAACCCTCGATGAGCACGATGGCGGCAGCCGGGCCGAGCAGCGTGCGCAACCGGTACGCGGCGACCAGGCCGGAGATCCCTCCGCCGACCACAGCGACCCGAGCATGCCTCACAGTGCGTGCGCCAGCTCCACGATCCTGGTCAGCACGTCCGGGTCGGTGTCCGGGAGGACGCCGTGGCCGAGGTTGAGCACGTGGGCATCAGCTCCGCGGCCTTCGGCGACCACCCGGCGCACTTCCCGTTCGACTGTCGGCCACCCCGCGAACAACACCGCCGGATCGAGGTTGCCCTGCACCACGATCGGGCCTTGCGGGCGGGCAACGCGGACCCGTTGCGCAGCGACATCCAGAGGCACCCGCCAATCCACCCCGACGATGTCCGCTCCCGCCTGCGCCATGGCGGCGAGCAGCTCCCCGGTGCCCACTCCGAAATGGATCCTCGGCAGTCCGCTGCCGGCCAGACCTTCCAGTACCCGCACCGAATGCGGGAGTACGAACTGGCGGTACTCTCGTTCGGACAACGCCCCCGCCCAGGAGTCGAACAGCTGGACCGCGTCCACTCCGGCGCCCGCCTGGACTTGGAGGAACGTGAGCGTGAGCTCGGCGAGCCGGTCGAGCAGCTCGTGCCAGACCGTAGGCTCGGAGTGCATCAGCGCCTTGGTGCGCTCGTGGTGGCGGCTCGGCCCGCCCTCGACCAGATAGGAAGCGAGGGTGAACGGGGCACCCGCGAAGCCGATCAGCGGCGTCTGCCCCAGCTCGGCGACCAGCAACCGCACCGCGGCCGCGACCGGATCGAGGGCGTCAGGTTCGAGGGTGGGCAACGCCAGGACGTCCGAAGCGCTGCGCACCGGGCTGTCCACCACGGGACCGGTGCCTGGCACGATCTCCAGCCCCACTCCCGCAGCATGCAGCGGCACCACGATGTCACTGAACAAGATCGCCGCGTCCACCCCATGCCTGCGCACCGGCTGCAGGGTGATCTCGCAAGCCAGCTCCGGCGTCATGCAGGCCTGCAACATGGGCAGCCCAGCGCGCGCCGCGCGATATTCGGGCAGGGACCGACCAGCCTGTCGCATGAACCAGACCGGCACACGGTCCGGACGAGCGCCCCGCGCGGCGATCAACAGTGGTGCATCGGGGAGCAGTCTGTGGGTGGGAACAGACTCGGTGGTCCTGGTCATCTCGCTACCCATCGTCGCACGGAAGGAAAGTCGGGTGGACACTCCCCCGGCGTGGCGGGCTGACTGTCCGGCTCACTCGTGCCACCGTGTGCCCGGCGAAAGAGCGTAAAGAGGCCGAAATGCCTCAGCCCAACCGGCGGGAGATACGCATGTCCCCCTGCAACGCCGTCACTATCGACATCGCCTGGTGCCCGGAGTGCCAGACGGACCGCACGGTGGAGATCATCGCACTGGAGGGCGACCCATGGCCGGTCGCCGTCTGCGTGAACTGCGGAATCGGAGTGGAGACCGGGTGGTCAACCGAGTCGATCACCCCGGTTCGTCTCAACGCCAGGGCGTCGTGACCCTTATCCCGGTTCCACCCCCTTCTTTGGTCCCGCTCATGCCGGAGACACGGCGTGGCGCAGCGCACATCGGCTGCGGTGCTCCTAGAGTTTCTGGTGTGCCCGATCTGGCGGACGCCCCGGAGGCCTTCCGCGCGGTAGTGTCCTGCCTCAGCGCTGTGCGGCCGCGCCCGGAGGTCCAGTTCGAACCGATCCCGGCCCCAGGCCGGCTGGCGCCGTGGACCTACGCCTGGGGACTTGAGGTTCTCGGCGACGACCATGCGGCTGACCATGCGCAGGCGACCGGTCGGCTGGTGTTGCTTCACGAGCCACACGGCCAGGACGCCTGGCATGGCACCATGCGGCTGGTCGGCTTCGTTCGTGCCGACCTCGACGTCGAATTCGTCGGAGATCCGTTGCTCCCAGCGGTGACCTGGTCGTGGCTCACCGATGCACTGAGCTGCCGAGGTGCAGACCACGTCGCGCTCGGCGGCACGGTGAGCCAGACCTCGTCGGCTCGGTTCGGCGACATCGTAGGACCTGAGCGGTTCGATGAGGTCGAGCTGCGGGCATCGTGGACCCCTCTGGGCGACAACCTGGGGGCACATGCCGAGGCCTTCTGCGAACTGATCGCGACGGTCGCGGGGCTCCCCCCGGTCGGAGTCGCGGCACTGGGCAAGCACCGCGTCTGATCACGGTTGCCCTGCTCCGTTCCGCCGGTACCCTCACCCTCGTCGTCGCCATATTTCCGACGCTCATGCGGCCTACAAACAGTGATCACAATGGCACGCACCGTCAAGATTGATAAAGGTCAAAAAAGCTTTAGTCGTCCACTGCGGCCCCAGCGTTACATGGTCCTCGCTTTATCGCCTGATCGTGCGACCACAGATGGCGCATTTGCTGGCAGATAGCTAAGAACGTGGCGCGTTGCGCCCCGTTACCCCGCTCGGGCGGCTACTCTCCCCCATACGACACCACCCTCGGTCGGGCAGCGGCGCGGTTGCTCGAACGAGGTCCCGGTGCGGTCGGGGGGCACGACCGACTCCAGGGAGGTTAGCGACGTGGCTGCTGTCGGATACGGCGCGACCGTCCGGTCGGCGCCGTCCGGTGCCGTCCCGGCGTCAATGGTCCCGCATCCGCGGGAGGAACT
>JBOHHE010000232.1:0-13209 GCA_050700355.1 Pseudonocardiaceae bacterium | reverse complement strand
GGCGGCAACACCGGGAAGGGGGGTCGGTGTGACGTCAGATCCAGAGGCGGTCGCCCGGCGGCTGTTCGGTGTGGCCCTGCGGCATGTCCGCACCTCGGCCGGTCTGTCCCTGCGCGACTTGGGCAAGCGCTGCCATCATGATTACAGTCGGTTGTCCCGGATGGAGCCCGGGGAACACCTCGGCGACCCGGCCCTGCTCGCCGAGATCGACCGGATCCTCGGCGCGGGTGGCCTGCTCACAGCCCTGCGCACCGCCGCTGAACTACCCTCGAACCCACCCGGCCCGGTCGTCGCGGCCCCCGTGGTGGGGATGGGACACGACGGGGATGGTGCGGTCATCATGCTGGAAATGCGGATGGCCGACGGAAGGAGCGTGCGAGTGTTGATCCCTCGGCGTGAGTTCGGCCAGTTACTCGCCACCGGCGCGTTGGGTGCCCTGTTCCCCGCAGGCGTGCTCACTCCCGACGACGTCGACCGGCTGGCCACCGTCCTGGCTCAACCGGGTCGGGTTGATCAGCAGGTCGTCGGCTACTTCGAGCGGCTGCTCATCGAGCACCACACCGCTGACCGGATCCTCGGTCCACACCAACTCCTCGGCCCCGTTATGGCCCAGCTCGAGATGCTCGACACTCTGCGCAAACACGCCCGCCCCCCGGTGGCCAAGGCACTGCTGCGGATGCTCGCCCAGTACGCCGAGTTCGTCGGCTGGCTCCAGCAGGACGCCGGTGACCTGCCCGTTGCGATGTATTGGTCTGACCGGGCGACCCAATGGGCCCAGTCCGCCTGTGACTACCAGATGGGCTCCTACCTGTTGTTCCGCAAGAGCAGCATCGCTTACCTGACCGACGATGCCAACACCGTCATCGAGCTGGCCGCTGCCGCTCAGGATTCCCCCGGCGGGATCAGCCCGAAGATCGTCTCTCTGGCCGCTGAGCAGGAAGCGCGCGGCTGGGCGATGATCAACGGCGGTGACCACTGTCGCCGTAAGCTTGACACCGCCGCCGAGCTGCTCAGCACGCATCCCGACGAGGCTGATGCCGCCGTCCCCGATTATGTCCAGCATTACGATCTGGGCACCCTTGAGGCACGATCCGCCGTCTGTTACCGCGCCATCGGCCGAGCCGAAGACGCTATCGTCATCATCGAACGCAAGATCGTCAGCCTTCCCGCCCATCTGCACCGTAACCGCGGTTACCAGATGGCCAAGCTCGCCAACACCGTCCTCGCCACCAAGCAACCCGACCCGGAACGTGCTACGCAACTCGGTTTGGCCTGCCTGGATCTGGCCCGCCAGACCGGATCAGCCCGCATCGCCAAGGAACTGGGCATTCTCAACGCAACGCTGACGGCCCGGTGGCCCGACCAACCCGACGTCCGCACCTTCCATGACGCCCTCACAACGCCGCCGTAAGGTGCACGCCTTTAGGCACCGCACGAGCTGCGCTCACCGGTGGCCGCGATTCGTACCCAGGCCGAGGTGGCGGTCACTCACCCGGGATACTCCCGAACACCGGAAACGGGTGTTCGACCGCTTCCACCGAGTCCAGGACGACCGGGACCGCCACACCGGTGGCACCGGCTTGGGCCTCGCCCCGGTCGCCGAAACGGTACGCCGCTACGGCGGCACCGCCCGGGCAGGCGAAGCCTCCGACGGCGACGCCCGCTTCGAACTGAACTGGTCGGTTGCGGGGCGCCGTTAACCGCTACCAACTGGGGCGCGGATCACCACAGCGATATGGGGACTCGCGGTAGCCGGGCAGTCTCCAGATTCAACAGCGAGCTCCACCAAATAGAGTACTTCTTAAGGACTGGGAGGACTGGCGGGGGCAAAACCAGGAGTAATTCCAGATCCTGGTTGTAGCAGAGGATCGCTGACGTAGACCTTGCATTCCGTGCGGTACACTTCGCCCCCTCTGTTCAGGCACTCTTGATTTGTAATTTCCGCATAAGCGGGTGCCGCTAGACCCATCGCGGCCGCGAGGGTGGCGGCCAGGGTGACTAGGACGGCGATCCTGCGCTTGATTCTCACCATTTCTCCTTACCTGTCATCGCTGAAATTTCCAGCTTTGAGTGTAATAAGGAAGTTATCGGATGATTGGGACACGTGTACATCGTTGTCCCACCTTCAGGGCCTCTTCACTGGAAGCCGATCGGTGACTCGACTGGTTGACAAACGTCCGCTAGCTGCTGGAACGACCACCCGCTGTAGTGCTTCGTGGTACCGGTTGGATGACACCCTTCACTATGTCGAGTTTTCACCCAGCCTGCCGACGCCGCGCCGATATTGACACCAGTCAAAAGTATTGAGACCAGCCAGAGTCCAGCAGCACATCTCCGGGCGCCGCACCCTCTGCGGCCGCACCAACACCAACCGGGCACTGGGCCATCGCCGCGCTGAAGTGACTGGCGGTAGCCTCTTCATTCCGATTGGGAGCGAGGGAGCCGCTGTGCCAGAACCGATCAGTCCTGACACCTGGGACGAGCCCGAGATGCGTCGCATCCTCACAGCTCGCGATGTAGGAGCGCTCTATCGTGCGCTCAAGGGCTTCGGGGTGAGCCAGCGGCAGATCGCGGAGCGGACCGGGCAGGCCCAGTCCGAGGTCTCGGAGATCCTCAATGGGCGTCAGGTGCGGGATGTGACGGTGCTCGAGCGCATCGCGGACGGGCTTGGTATCCCGCGCGGCCATCTGCGCCTGGCTGGCGACGACGGCGCCTACCCTGGGGGTGAGGATGATCCTGACTCGGCGAAGGTGGATGAGGAAATGCGCCGACGCGCCCTCATCGCCGCCACCTCATTGGCGGCTCTCGGCCGGGTGGTGCAGGGTATGGGCGAGGTCGCCGAGCTGGCTCTGCCCCGGACCGACGATCAGCCGCTGCCAGTGCGGCTGAGCATGTCCCACGTGCACGCCATTGAGGCGATCACCGCGCGGCTGCGTGGTGTGGCCCGGCAGTACGGGGGACAAGCTGAGGTGTTCGGCGTCGCCGCGAGGTACTACACGCGGTGGATGGGGGTGCCCGCGACTGAGCCGGTCAAGGCTCGGCTGGGCTGCGCGCTGGCCGAGCTGCACACCGAAGCAGGCTGGTGCTGCTACGACTCCGGGATGGATGGAACAGGCCACTTCACCCGCGCCCTGAAGCTGGCTGATGAGGCCGGAGACGCCTATGGGATCGCCAACGCTGCCTGGCACGCCGGAACGATACTGATGCGAAGCGGGCACCCCGACGACGCGCTGAAGGAATTCCAGCTCGGGCAGTTCGTCCTTGATGGATTTCAGCCCGGAAAGGCCACCCCAGCGACCCTGCACGCAGACGATCCACGGCTGCCCACGCTCACCGCGCGGCTGAATCGGCAGTCCGCCACTGCCTACGCCCTCCTGGGTAGTCCCGATGACGCCAAGCGCCACCTTGACAAGGCGCATGAAGGGTGGACACCTCGGGATACCTACGACCGTGGAGCCATGGCTAACGCAATAGCGGGTGTTGCACTCAACTTGGACCGCTTCGACACGGCGCAGCAGTTTGCCGCGAGTGCGTTACGGGCCTTTGATGACGGCTTCGGTCGTGAGCGGACAAGAGCTGAGCTGCTGCTCGCCGAGGTGCACGTGCGGGCCCGAGACCCTCGCGGGCTGATTCTCTCTCAGCAGGCCATCAACGCGGTGGGCGCATTGCAGTCCGTTGCAGTGCGACGGGAACGGCTGCAGCCATTGGCCGCTGCGCTGGAAGCCCGCTCGGACAGCGACGCCCACGAGCTTGCCCGATTGGCCCGGAGAGTCGCTAAGGGTGTGCCAACAGCAGCCGAAAAAGATCATCCAAAGCTGCCGCGGGATGTCCTCTGGTAGGCATGTGATATTAGGAAGATATTAGTCGTGGGATATTTTGAGAAGGCATTGGAAAACCGTAGACCGCCTGCGGTGTGTCGTTTAGGGCAATGCCCTCTCGCGCATGCTTTGCTATGCTTACCATAGCCATGTCGAGCGGCGGGAGAGGGCATTGCGGACCAGGTGCATCACTGGACTCGACAAGGGAGAGCTCGACGAGTTGGTCGTATGTATCGAGGAGCTGCGCCAGGAACTGTAGAACAAGTCGGCAGGCCGTCCTGCAAGGTTTCCCGCCGGTGATATGGTATCCGTCACCTCTACTTTCAGGCCGCAGAGTATAATCCAGAAGCCTTGCGGAATGCAACCTCAATTAGCTTCGGGATTGAACGCATCGGGTGATCGCTAAATAGGAAATGAGAGTGGATTGTTTGGATTAAATGACTGAGAGGGAGGAGGGGTGTAATCGCTGAGGTAGAAATTGCATTCCCTGCCCTGCGCAGTGCCCCCCCTGTTGTTGCACTCTTGGGTCGTAATATCTGCGTAAGCGGGTGTGGCCAGCCCCATGGCGACCGCGAGAGTGGCGGCGATGGTAGCTGGGATGGCGATACTGCGCTTGATTCTCATCAACTTTCTCCTTCCACGTCATCGCCGAACTTTTCGGCGTGAGTGTAATGAGAAGGTTACTGACTGTTTGAGGCGCGTGTACATAATTGTCCCACGTTCGGGGCCTCGTCGCCGGAACCGATCGGTGACTCGGCTGACTGGTAAACGTCCTCTAGCTGCTGGAACAGCTGTCCGCTGTAGTGTTTCGGAATACCCGTTAGGAGTACACTTCGCTACTTTCGGATTTCACCCAGACTGCTGAAGTCTCACAGATATATGGCACTACTGAATGCTCTGCTGAGTTCCTGTCTGTAGATCATTAAAGGCGCACGCCGTGCCCTGTCTACAGTTTCCGGCCCCGCCCGAGCTGGAAGTGATGAGATTTCTCGCCACCGGAAATTCTGCGGAGCACCCTCGAGCTGACACCCGGCCGACCGGTCGTCCGGGGATCACGGCAGGTAGCGTAGAAGGTTCCCGCACTCTCTGAGGAGCTCCCGCGTGCCTGCCATGTCTATGGCCACTCATCCCCGCGTGCGCACTGACCTGCGCAATGTCGCCATCGTCGCGCATGTCGACCATGGCAAGACCACGCTCGTCGACGCCATGTTGCGCCAATCCGGAGCGGTGAGCGGGCGCAGTGATGTGGACCGCGTTCTGGACTCCGGTGAGCTGGAGCGGGAGAAGGGCATCACGATCCTGGCCAAGAACACCGCCGTCACCCGGGCCACACCGGACGGGCCGGTCACCATCAATGTGGTCGACACCCCCGGGCACGCCGACTTCGGCGGCGAGGTGGAGCGGGGGCTGTCCATGGTGGACGGTGTGCTGCTACTCGTCGACGCCAGCGAGGGGCCGCTGCCGCAGACCCGGTTCGTGCTTCGCAAGGCGCTGGCGGCGCAGCTGCCCGTGATCCTCGTGGTGAACAAGGTGGACCGGCCCGACGCCCGCATCGAGCAGGTCGTCGACGAGACTTCCGACCTGCTCCTGGACCTCGCCGCTGACCTCGAAGCCCCCGGAGTCGCTGCGTCCGAGACGGTGCTGGACATGCCGGTGGTCTACGCCAGCGCCCGGGCGGGTCGGGCCAGCCTGACCCGCCCGGGCGACGGCGAGCAGCCCGACGCCGCGAACCTCACCCCCCTGTTCGACACCATCCTGGCCCATGTGCCACCGCCCGCAGGCGACGTCGAGGCGCCGTTGCAAGCGCATGTCACCAACCTCGACGCCTCGTCGTTCCTGGGCCGGATCGCGCTGTGCCGGGTCCGCGCCGGGCGCCTGCACAAGGGCCAGACCGTGGCATGGTGTCGCCAGGACGGGTCGATCCGGCCGGTGCGGATCACCGAGCTGCTGCGCACGGAGGGCCTTGAGCGGGTTCCGGCGACCAGCGCCAAGGCAGGTGACCTGGTGGCCATCGCGGGTATCGCGGAGATCACCATCGGGGACACCCTCGCTGACCCCGACGATCCGCGCCCGCTGCCTCGGATCACCGTCGACGAGCCGGCGATCGCGATGACTATCGGGATCAACACCAGCCCACTTGCCGGCCGAGGTGGGGGCAGCAAGTTCACTGCCCGGCTGGTGCGCAATCGGCTGGACACCGAACTCGTCGGCAATGTCAGCATCCGGGTACTGCCCACGGCGGCGCCGGATGCCTGGGAGGTGCAGGGCCGAGGTGAGCTCGCCCTGGCTGTGCTGGTGGAGACCATGCGCCGGGAAGGTTTCGAGCTGACGGTGGGTAAACCACAGGTGGTCACCCGCACCATCGACGGCGCGCTGCACGAGCCGTTCGAACACCTGACCGTGGACGTGCCCGACGAGCACCTCGGCGCCGTGACCCAGCTACTGGCCGCCCGCAAAGGCCGGATGGAACACCAGAGTGCCTCCTCCGGAGAAGGGGGGTGGGTGCGATTGGAGTTCACCGTGCCCTCCCGAGGGTTGATCGGTTTCCGCACCGAGTTCCTGACCACGACCCGAGGCACCGGCATCGCCCACCACATGTTCGACGGTTACCGGCCGTGGGTCGGCGAGCTGCGGACCCGCCGCAGCGGATCGCTGGTGGCCGACCGGATCGGTTCGGTCACCGGATACGCCTTGGCGCAGCTGGCGGACCGCGGCGGGTTCTTCGTGGAGCCCGGCGTGGCCGTCTACGCGGGCATGGTGGTCGGTGAGAATCCCCGCGCCGAGGACATGGACATCAACGTCTGCCGGGAGAAGAAGCTCACCAACATCCGATCCTCCGCAAGCGACGAGCTGGAGCGCCTCGCGCGGCCCCGATTGCTCGGGCTGGAGGAGGCGCTGGAGTTCTGCGCCGCCGACGAGTGCGTCGAGGTGGCCCCGGATGTGGTGCGGGTACGCAAGGTCGTGCTGGACGCCACCCAGCGTGCCCGGCAGCGGTCCCGGGATCGGACGCCCCGAGCGTAGGCAGTGCTCACCCGGGCCGCCTACCCTGCGCAGCGCCGGTTGCCCGAGCTGGGGCAGCATGTGCGCCTGTGAGCAGGCCAGGCAACACGTGCACGGCGCTGATCGCCGCTGTCGCGCTCGCCGCGTGCGCCCCTGCGGCACAGCCGCCTGCTCCGCCAGTGCCCGCTCCCGAGCACAACACAGTTCCTGCGCCCGCCCGGGAGATCGTCATCGGGGTGGACCGGTTGACGGGTGGCTTCAACCCGCACACCCTGGCCGATCTCACCCCGGTGTCCACAGCGATCGCGGGCCTGATACTACCTTCGGCGTTCCGGCAGCGCCCCGACGGACAGTGGGTGCTCGACGGCACGCTCCTGACTTCCGCGGAAGTCACCGCCACCGAACCGTTCACCGTCACCTACCGGATTCGCCACGACGCGCAGTGGTCGAACACCGCACCCATCGCGGCGGAGGACTTCGGCTATCTCGCCGAGCAGCTGCGCACCCAGCCCGGCGTGGTGGACTCGGCCGGCTACCAGCTGATCGACCAGGTGGCCTCCCGGGACGGTGGCAAGACCGCCGAGGTGGTGTTCCGCAGGCCCTACCCCGCTTGGCGCACGTTGTTCCGGCAACTGCTGCCCGCGCATCTGATCAAGGACGCGCCGGGCGGCTGGAGCAGCGCACTCGACGGCGGCTTCGGGGTCTCGGGTGGCCCGTTTGTACTGATCTCCTTCGATCCGACCCGCGGCGAGCTGTTGCTGGGCCGCAATGACCGGTACTGGGACACCCCGGCACAGGTGGATCGGATCCTGTTTCGGGAGGCCGGCGATGCCGCCGTGGTCGACGCGCTGCGCACCGGTGGTGCCCAGGCGGCCCTGTTCGGCCATCCGGATGCCATCACCGAATCCTTGCTGAAGGAGAGCGGCGGGCCCCACACGGTATCGGTGGTACCGCAACCGATCGTCGCCTCGGTACTGCTGCGCCCGGCCAGCACGGTACTGGACGACGAGCGGGTGCGTATCGCGGTAGCCGCCGCGCTGGACCGTCCAGGGTTGATCGCCACCGGGGCGGCCAGTGGGCCCTCGGCGGCGCTGCGGGCCGACTCACAGGTGTTCGCCCCCTCGCAGCCGGCCTACCGGCCCAGCGCGCCCGCCGAGGGCATCCCGGTACGGTCGAACCCCGAGACCACGCAGCGGTTGCTCAGCGAAGCGGGCTACGACCGTGGTCCGGACGGGTGGGAGCGGGCCGGGAATCCGCTGCGGCTGGTGGTGGCCGCACCTGCGGATCGGGAACCCTACGGAGTCCTCGCCACCCGGGTAGCCGCGATGCTGCGATCCGCCGGAATTCAGGCCGAGCTGCGGCTGGTCCCAGCCGAAGAACTGTTGGGCACTCGCGGACCGGACACTGTCGAAGCCGACATCGCGGTGCTGTCCCATCCGGTCGCTGGTGACCCGGGCACCCAGTTGGCGTCCTGGTACGGCTGTCCCCTGGTCGTGCCCGCGCGGCTGGCGCCCGCGCCACCCAACCCGGCGGGGTTGTGCGATTTGTCCCTGCAACCGTTGATCGAGCAGGCCCTCATCGCTGATGACCCGGCGGGCGTGCTGGCCGCTCGCGTCGAGGCAGGGTTGTGGGAGCAGGTCGTGACGGTCCCGCTCTACCAGCAGACATGGCTATTGGTAACCACGCCCGCTCTCGAAGGTGTGATACCTGGTTCACCGTTGGCGGGTCCCCTTGACGGAGCGCAACGCTGGCGGTTGCGCCTGTGAGAGCATGCGCCCTGATTCGGCGGCGTCAGCCGGGGTAAACCTCGACCGGGAGGTCACTGTGATCGGGAAGTCGAGGCGAGGCCTGCTTGCGCTGGGTGTTCTCTGTCTCGCTCTCACTGTCAACAGTTGCGGGCACGGTGCGGCGAGTGATCGTGCGAACGTCAGTGGCGGCGGGCCGGCGAGTGTGAACGCCAGCGGCGACAACGGGAACGGAACATATACCGCCCCGGTCGTTCCAGCCGGACCGGAGGTGTTCGTCGCCCAGGATTCGCCGTACACCGCGTATAACAACACCACGGCGCAGGCACACAGTCCCGGCAATACTGTGGTGCTCAATCAGGTTTTGACAGATCCCTTCCTGGTCGATGGAAACGGGACATTCCTGCTCAACGCCGACGTGCTCGAGTCCGCTGAGCTCACCTCACGGGATCCGCAGGTCGTCACTTACCGGATCAAGCCGAACGTCAGATGGTCGGACGGTGCGCCGTGGGACTGTGACGACTTCTATCTCGCCTGGCTCGCGAACAGCGGCAAGGCGGTGATGACCGGCCCTGACGGTACCCGGACGCCGTATTTCAACCCGGTCACAACGAGAGGTTACCAGTGGGCGAGGGGAGAATGCCGTGACGATCACACATACGTCGAGACGTACGCGGCACCCTACGTCGATTGGCGTCGAAACTATGTTCAGAACACGATTTTACCTGCGCACATCCTGGAGCGAGTGACCGGGATCGCGGACATCACCACGATCAGCCCGGAGTCCGCACCGGAGGACCTGCGGAAAGTGGGTGACGCTTGGAACAGCGGATGGCTCGATTTCAATGCCGACACGATGCCCGCCTCAGGTCCTTATCGCATCGAAAGTGCGCAGACAACAGATCGGACTGTTCTGGTACGCAATCCGGAGTGGGTGGGCAACCCCGGTGGCCCCGACCGGATCATCTTCACTTCCGTTACCGACGGTGCAGCTGCCGTGCGGGGCTTGCAGGATCAGGAGCTTGACGTCGTGGCACCCCAGAAGAACCTGATGCAGGATGATCCGATACAGGGGGACCAGGTGCTGGCGGATCGACTGCGAGCGCTCACCGATCAGGGCATCGTATTCGAGGTGCGTGGTGGATCCAGCACGGTGAATCTGGACCTCAACTTGGCCAAGCCGCTGTTCCAGGATGCCGACGTGCGGGCGGCTTTCGCTCAGTGCGTCGACCGCAACGAACTGGTCGAAAAACTGGTCCATGAGATGATTCCGACCGCCCAACCGCAGGGAAGTCTGACCTTCCTGCCTGGCGATCCGAACTATGTGGACAACTACGTTGACAAGATGCCCGCCGACGCCCGGAAAGCTCAGTTCACGTTGGAAGGGTCGGGTTGGGTGTTGGGCCCCGACGGGGTTTATTCCCGGGCGGGACAGCGCCTGATTTTCGCCATCGTTCATGACGGCTCGCCGAGCAGCTCCCGGATCGTAGAACTTCTCCGGACACAGTGCAGGCAGGCTGGGATGGAGATCCTGGACGGTGCCACCCCGGGTGGTCTGGAGGAAGCGCTCGCCGAGGGCGAATTCGACGTCGCCCTGACGACGCGATCGCTGACCCCGTCGACCTCGTCCCTGGCCGAGCGGTACGGGAGCAGTGGAGAGCGCAACTACCAGGACTATATGAACCGGAATGTCCATGATGCGCTCGGCGTGGCTCAGACAGAATACTCCATATCCACTCAGGTAGCCGCGCTCAAGAAGGCCGATCAACTTATTTCGGACGATCTGGTGTCGTTTCCACTGTTCCAGGTGCCGATCATGTGGTCATATCGTGACAACATCGATCACGTTTTCCTGCACAGTACGGACGGCATCACCTGGAACGCCAATGAATGGGAGCTGGGCTGACCACGTGCCGGTAGCCGCTACCTCTGTGACCGTCATCACAGTACGCCCGAGTGTCGTCCACGCTCCTCCTTATATAACGTCGAGCTGGCCCGGTCGCTGATCTCGGTGTTGATGCCAGAACCTGCCAACTGCACGACTTTGCCGCGTCAGAGCAGCCGCGATCAGACCGTCGGAGGTGCACTATGCCTAACCTTGTCCCGTTCCACATTGATCTCACCGCCCACGAAGGCACGCGCCTCGCGGCGGTCCTCGCCTGCCTGGGGCACCACTGGGACCCGGCCGAGATCTACGCCGGCGAAGCCAAGGCGCACCGGATGCTCTACGCCGGCCTCGACGCCGAGCAGCAGGCCAGCTACGACATGCTGGTCGCCCACGGTGTGCTACCTGACGACCCGGTGCGGTGGGCGGCATGATGCTCGATTCACAAGCGGACGCCGGTCGCCACGTGTGGCTGCCCTGTCCTCATTGCGGTGATAACAGCGGGCTGTACCTGCTTGACTACGAGGTCAACATGGTCTGGGTGCAGTGTGGCAAGTGCCTGCGCCGCTGGTGGCACGATACGGGTTGCGGTCGGGGCGGCCGACCCGAGGATCATCTGTTCGACGTCGCGTGACCTGAACACGGTGTCACTGCCGACTCAGAGGGACAGCGCGGATCAGGACCACTGTCACCCTTTGGTCACGATCTCGGTGCAGAGGGTAACGAAGTCGCTTCTGTCGGACCTAGGGTTCATACCACGGTGTTCGGGGACGGTGACGTTCTTGGACGGCAGTGTTCTGGATGATCTAGGTTCTGGATGATCTAGGTTCTAGACGAACTGGGTTCTAGACGAACTGGGTTCTAGACGAACTGGGGTGCCTAGCGCCGTCTGTGCGCCCTCACCGAGTAGGAGGCTTAGACCGATGAAGCAGTTGAGGGGCATGTCGGCGCTCGCCGTCACCCTCACCGCAGCCCTCGTCCTGTCCGGCTGTGGCGGGGACAGCGCTGGTGGTGGCGGGGGCGGTGACGTCGACAGGTCCGGCACGACGGCGAAGGGCAACAACGGCGACGGCACCTACACCGCGCCGGTCGTCTCGTCCGGTCCGGAGGTCGTGTTCACCCACGACGCGGCCTACACGTCCTACAACAACAAGACCGCGGACGGGGCCAACCTCAACAACACCCTGGTGCTCAACCAGGTCCTCACCGATCCCTTCTTTCTGGACGGCACCCTGGAATACCTGCTCAACACCGACGTCATGGAGTCCGTGAAGCTGACCTCCGAGGACCCCCAGGTCGTCACTTACAAGATCAAGCCGGATGTCAGATGGTCCGACGGGGCGGCTTGGGACTGCGACGACTTCTACCTCGCCTGGCTCTCGATGAGCGGTAAGCCGGTCAAGCGCGACGCTGCGGGCCAACCGCTCCGCGACGCCGAGGGCGCGGAGCAGACCTACTTCCTGCCTGCCTCGACCGTCGGCGTGGACCAGGCCGACGCGGAGTGCGTCGATGACCTGACCTTCGTCGAGACCTACCAGACGCCGTTCCCGGACTGGAAGGGCAACTACGTCCAGCGGTCGGTGCTGCCCGCGCACATCGTCGAGCAGCAGACCGGCGTCGCCGACCTCACCCAGCTCACGCCGAATTCGCCGGACGCCGATCTGCAGCGGGTCGCCGATTTCTGGAACACCAGATGGAACGGTTTCACCAAGGAGATCATGCCTGGCTCCGGCCCCTACATGATCGACAGCTGGGAGCAGAACGCCTCGGTGACGCTGGTCCGCAATCCCGAGTGGTCCGGTAAGCCCGGTGGCCCGGAGCGGATCGTGCTGCGCAATATCGCCGACGGCAGCGCGCAGGCGCAGGGCCTGCAGAACAGGGACTTCAGCGTGATCGCCCCACAGGCCGACCCGGTGGTGGCCGAGCGCCTGCGCGGGCTGTCCGCAGAGGGCGTCGTCTTCGCGGCCGGTGGTGGCCTGACCTTCGAGCATCTCGACCCGAACTTCGCCAACCCGATCTTCCAGGACAAGGCCGTGCGGCAGGCCTTCGCCCAGTGCGTCGACCGCGACGAACTGGTCGACAAACTGGTGCGGGGCGTCGACCCACAGGCCCAGCCGTTGGGCAGTCTGCTGTTCACTCCGGACGAGACCGACTACGAGGACTTCTACTCCGACAAGATGCCGGGTGATCCCAGCCAGGCCAAACAGACTCTCGAAGGGGCCGGCTGGGCGCTCGGTCCGGACGGCGTTTACACCAAGGGTGATCAGCGGTTGTCGTTCCGGATCAGCCACACCATCCTGCCGCGGCGGGTACAGACTGTGCAGCTGATCCAATCCTCCTGCCGCGAGGCAGGCATGGACATCCAGGACGACAGCGACCCCAACTTCCTGGACACCCGGCTGAGCCAGGGGGACTACGATGTGGCGCTCTACGCATGGGTCGGAACCCCGCAGAAGTCATCGCCCGCGTCGATCTACCAGACCGGTGGCGGCCAGAACACGCAGCGCTACACCAATCCCGAAGTCGACCGGGCCTGGGACAGGGTGAAGACCGAGTTCGACGAGAGCGCCCGCATCGAAGCCCTCAAGACCGCGGACCGGACGGTAGCTGACGACTTCGCCTCACTGCCGCTGTTCCAGGTGCCCAACATGTGGGCCTACTCCGACACCATCGACAGCGTGTTCTATCAGGGCTCCGATGGTCCGACCTGGAATGCCAACGAGTGGGAAGTGGACTGAAGCGCGAGCCCGGGCGGGTGGGG
>JBOHHE010000231.1:0-18221 GCA_050700355.1 Pseudonocardiaceae bacterium | reverse complement strand
GGTGATCACTCATCTCTAGACCGGTACCTCATCTCCAAACCGGTACCTGGGGCCCCATGGCGCGACCAGCGCCGTCACCGTGCTCGTCGCGCCCTTGTCGCAGTTCAGGCGGCGCCCTCCTGCCGGAAGGATCTGGTGGGTGTCGAAGACGCACCAGACAGCTCGACGATGCTCGACCCTGGCCGGATCTCCGGCACCGTCCGATACCCCAACGACCCGCCGCTCACTGGATGATCGCCGAATCGCGCGCCCTCAGCACTTGTCGGTGGCGCCGACTCCGGTAGCGCTCCGCTACGCGGCCAGATCTACCGCGCCGACATCGGCTTCGGCGCCAAACCCTGACTCGTTGTGAGTAACAATCACCGCAATCGCGCCCTCTCCGACCTGCTCGCGGTCAGAATCACGACTCCGGACCGGTACGCCAACCTGCCGACCTGGATCCGCCTTGGCACCGGCGACCCGCTCGTCGGCTACATCAACACCGACGACCTCCACCAACTGCACCGCGACGAACTGCAAGACCTACTGGGCGCGCTCACCCCAGCAACCCTGCGAGCAGTCAACGACGCCCTTCGCATCGTCCTCGCCCTACCTTGACCTCTTCCTGTTTGTGGAAGATAACGTGGCGATCCGGTTGATGGGTGGGGTGTTGCAGCGTCCCGCAGCGTTCGAGGAAGCCCCCCGGCGAATACCTCGACAGTGCGAACAGGCTACGCCTCCCATCGACGAACATCTCCGAGTGCTCGGCGTCCCCGTAACCGAATTACCGGCACTCTAGGGGGGTGTGGTGGCGGAAGCGATTCGGGAGTTTTCCCTATTGGATCTCGCCGCGTTGCCAGTCAGGGCGTGAGGATGCCGTGCTCGACAGCGAACAGCGTGGCTCCAGCGCGGGTGGAGACGCTGATCTTGCGGTAGATGTGCTGGATGTGGTGATCGCAGGTCTTGGGGGAGATCCCCAGCTGCCGGGCGATCTGCTTGGTCGGAGAACCACGGGCGAGCAGCCCGAGCACCTGTGCCTCCCGGTCCGACAACCCGTTGGGCCGGGAGGCCGGAGCCCGATCCTTGCGGTGTCCGGCAGCGGCGAGGACCGCGAGAACCGCGTCGGTGTGCAGGCGCCCGGCGGCTGCCTCCCGTTGGAGTTCCGCCGCCGCCTCGGCCGCCGACAGCGCAGGCCGGTGTGGCCGGGGCTCGGTCATCGCGTGGTAGGAGTCGGCAGCGGCGAGGATACGCGCCGTGACCGGCAGCTCGGGGACACGGCTGCCGCGGTGATAGCCGGAGCCATCGCAGTATTCGTGGTGCAGCCCGGCCAGCCGGCCCAGCGGACGCAGCGGGACGACAACGTCCAGGACACGTTCGGTGTGGTAGGGATGCAGCCGCACGCGTTCCCATTCGTCCCTGGTCAGCGGCCCGGGCTTGCCCCACACACTCGCCGACACCGCCACCCGGCCCAGATCGTGCACCAATCCCGCCCGCCGTACCGCCGTCACCTCCGCAGACGCCAGCCCATAATCGCTTGCTGCGGCACTGGCGAGTGCCGCGACGCCTCGGGAATGCCCAGCGGTATAGAAGCTCTTGAGATCGGCGAAATCGGCCACTGCCGACAGACAGTGCTCCAGCCGCCCATCCGGTACGGTCGGGCGCTCGCCGGGCTCGGCGTCGAGCACGTCCGGCCAGACCGTGGGCGCATCCAGGCCCTTGCACAAGTCATCCGCCACATCGGGAAACGCGACCGCAACCGAAGGGTCGAGCCCGCCCCCGGCCCGGGACGACACTATCCGGCAGGCTTCGGCCGTCCCACCGCTTTGCCAGGCGATCTCCGCGTCCTGGGCTACCTGCATCACCCGCACCGCCATGGGGAGCGCCTCCCGGCGCAGCGCTCCGGGCATGCCCTTACCGTCATAGCGCTCGTACAGGTGTCCCAAGCCCTGGCGCACCTCGGAGCTCAGTCCCAGCCGGTCGCAGAGCAGTTGAGCGATCTCGCAGTGACTCGCCGCCCACTTCCGGAACTCGTCCAACGCGCCCACCGCCGACCGGGCGAGCACCCGCGCGCGTCGCGGCAGGGATAGGTCCGGATGCATCAGCCGCAAGGCGGTGGTGACTACTCCCCACCGTGGTCCCAGCATGACCGCCAGCATTCGCGGCCGAGCCTCCATCTCATCGCCGAAGAACTCGGCGTCGATGTGTCCCTCCGCGGTACAGCCCGCGAAGTGCAACAACGCCACATAGAACACGCTCTCCTGCTGGGTACTCGGCAACCCCATCGACGCGGCCAACCGCGTGGCAATCAGCGTGGTCCGCAGGCCGTGTTCGAGCGGCTCACCCATCGCCAGATCACTGGCAAGAGACAAGACCCCCACGACCTCGGCCAGCCGTAGTGGCCGTCCCTCAGCTTCTTCCACCCTCGGCGTGAGAATACAAAGCGATCCTCCCTGTTGCCCGCAGAACATAGCCTGCGCTTGTCGGTGGCGCCGACTCCGGTACTCAACTCGGCCAGCCGCCCTGTCACACCCGTGCTGGGGTGCAACGGCGCAGTGTCGGCTCCGGCTCCCTCGCGCATTCCAGCCAGCAGTTCGAGCAATGCGTCTCCGGCAGAATGGGTGGGCTGCCAGCCCAACTCGCGACGAGCGCGAGAGGTGTCCATCAACGGCACTGAGAAGAGCAGATCCACCATGCCTGGTTCGGTGGGTACTAACCGGGCCTGCCAGGCGGCGGCGGCGAACCACCGTAAGGCCCAGGGCGGCGCCGGAACGGTCCGAGCACCGAGTAGGTCGGCCAGCTCGTCCGGTCCCAGCGGTGGATCAGCGGCGACGTTGAACGCGCCGTGCACGCCGCTGTTCAGCGTGGCCAATTGAAACGCCTGGCCTACGTCGTGGCTGTGCACGGCCTGAAACAGCAGCTGCGGTAACCGAGGCACGAGCGGGATGAACGAGCGACGCAGCAGCGGAGTGGGCAGGAACGGGCCGGCGAACAACCGCCGGATCCCACTTGCCGCGGCCCGCTTGAACACGAAGCCGGGCCGCAGTCTGACTACCCGCACCGCCCCGTGGCGCGCCTCGAAGATATCCAGAAGCCGCTCGACATAGGCTTTCTCCCGCGAATAGTTGCTTGTCGGAACGCCATCGGTGGGCCACGACTCGTCCACCGGCCGATCCTTCGGCCCAGGCGAATAGGCCCCTACCGACGAGGAGTAGACAATTGCCCCGACGCCCGCAGCCGCAGCCGCCTGAAACACGCGCGACGACCCGCTGACATTGGCCGCCCAGGTGGCTCGCTGATCTCGGGAAGGCTGGATCAGCCAGGCCAGATGAACTACGACATCGACGCCCGCCAACACAGCGCTCAAGTCGTCGGACGCGACGTCCGCGCTCACCCAGCGCACCTTCTCCGGCGTCATCGCCGGGCAGCGCCGGACGATCCCGATGATCTCCTCAACCTCGGGCCTCTCCCGGAGCGCTGCCAGGACCGAGGTACCAACGTTGCCGGTAGCACCGGTCACAGCGACACGCATACCACTCACTCCTCCACAGAACGATCCTGTTGCTGGACTACCCGAGCCCTCCCCCGCCAAACCAGCTGAGCTGCCCCTGCACGCGTCCGCAGGCACCGGTTGAACGTTGGCGACCGCGTCGAGGCGAGGTGGTCTTGGTCGTCGGTTTCGGGCTTGTCTTCACTGCATCGGCCCGGCGAACTCTTGGTTGTCGATACGAAATGCCAGACAGGTGCTGTAGATGTTCTCTTCAGGTCGCGACTGCAACCACCAACCCTCCTCTCCTGGCTCGATCGCGTAGTAGGTGAACTGTGGAGGTAGCTGACGGGCGGTGAATGTGCTCCGGCACGCCGCGTCAGCGGCCACGGCAACCGCGGCACGCCCCGGATAGGGCAGCAAGGGAGTGTAAAGGACGTGATAGCCGAGAATCTCCGCCCAGTGCTGCCGCTCGCAAGGCACCACCGATACGTTGTACAGTGACTTGTCGAAACTGTCCCGAGTCGCGACGCATGCTCCGGTGGGTGCGTTGGATCCGATGTGGCGCGCGAACAGGGTCATGCGTACCGACGCATCCGGTCGAGGGGGCTGTTCGGTTCGAACCAACTGCTCGGGCAGCAGGCTGTCGTCATGGGCGTAGACGACACACGTCGCGTAGTTCTCATACTGGCCTGCGCCCTCGTTCCAAAACTCACGGCTCGCGCGTAGTCGGGTGTGCACGTAGCGCTCGGAGTCCAGACCGCGCTCGGCGAACAATAGCCCGCACTGGAACATAGTCAATGCATCGACCTGCTCCTTACCGGGATAGGAGGAGGGGGTTGCGGTGAGGCGGGGATAGCCGAGGATCTCACCCCAGTGCGGCTGGTCGCACGGCACTGGGGAAATGGCGCCCTTGTCGCCTTCCCACGCCTGCTTGGTGGGGATGCAGGTGCCGATCGGAGCGTTAGAGGCGATCTTTTCGTAAAACACTCCCACCGTGGCCGGGTCCGGTCGCAAGTAATCGATAGCGGCGCGTACTCCTCCGATCACGAGGACGACGGCGACGAGGAGAAGGAGAACGAAGCCGACGAGGAAGACGAGGTCCATGGCGAAGGAGGGGACGCCTGCCACCGGGCCGGATACCGATGCGGGGTGGGGGTGGCGGAATCCTGGTACTGCCTGGGTCGGACCTCGGGGAGGAGCTGGTACCGGTGGTGGAGCGGGTGGCGCCGTCCAGGCCGGGGACGTCCATCCCGGCTGTGGTTTCGTGCGCTGGGCGGGTTTCGGCGGCGGCGTACGCTGGGCGGCTGCCTGTTGCGGAGGCGCCTCGCCGGAAGGCCGCTGCCGGGGCTTTCCTACCGATGTCACACGCTGGCACCACGGACAGGCGCCCAGGTGGTCCGGATACGGATGTGAACGGCGCTGGCAGGTGCGCACCGCCGCAGCTGCCTGATGCAGATGGCGCCGCCATTCCGGGCACGACGGGCGATCGGCCGGCTCAGCGGCGCCCCGGACGAAGGCACGATCGAACAGGGTGCGCAGTTCGGGCGGTAGCACAGCCGGATCAAGGGCGCCGGGTCCGCTGGTCAAGCGGGGGTTCGGCCCGTTGACGAAACATCCCTTGGCCGACAGTGACAGCCGGCTGGGTCGCTCCCCCGGGCCGCTCCATACCCCACCGAAGGGATGTCGTCCCTCCATCAGCATCTCGTAGATCAGGACGGCCAGGGCGTACCGGGTCGACGCGGGTTGGCGGCTGGTGCGGTCGAGGGCGCCCCGCTGATCCTTGAGCTCGGGGGCGAGATACTCGTCGCGCCAGACCGTGCAGTGGTATGTGCCGCCACCAGACGCGGGAACCTGCATCGAGTCGACGTCGATGACCGTGATCAGGGCGGTGCGGTAGACGAACACGTTGTCGCCGCTGAGGTCACCAGGAACGTAGCCGGCGTCGAGTATCGAGCCGACCGCGTCGGCCAGGTTCGCCGATGCGAGCAGCCGGTAGCGCCAGTCGAAACGTGAGGTCCACGACCGCGACGCGGGTGGGTCGTCGCGGTCCGACGGGTTGGCCAGCATGTGCCACTTGGCCGCCAGCGAGCTCTGCACCGCGGGCATGGTGAAGCCGACGAACGCGCCACCGGCATCCCGCAGCAGAGCCAGCGGCCAAGCGAGTGGCCAATGGCCGACCGGCCCCTGAATATCGGCGGGTGGGGCGGCGACCATGGCGGCGATCTTGGCCTCCAAGCCGGCGCTGCCTGCCAGCCGATCGCGGTGATAGATCTTGGCGACCTGCCCGTCCTGGCCGGACAGCGCATACACCCTGCCCTCGGCGCCGGGCGGGCCGACCGGCGGTCCAAGCAGCACGGCCCGGCCGGTCGTGCCGCAGCGCAGTGCAGCCGTGGAGGTCATGATCTCCGGGCGACGACCAGGAGACACTTGTCGTCACCGGTCCGGTCGTCCACCTGTTCAAGGAACAAACGCAAGCTGTGGCTGTCGGCCCCCCGGGCGACGGCGTCGAACATGTCGTCGTAGAAAGGCCGGTGCGGCGTCCCGGTGACCGGATCGGAGGTCGCGACCAGCCGCAGCCCATCGGTGGACAACGCGAACCCCTCGACGGCTGCCGCCGGCAGGCAGGCGAACGTCAGCCGAGTCGACCAGACGTCGTCGGTGAGCAGATAGGTCTCGTTGGCGTACTCACCCCGCGCCGGAGGGGCGGGCGAGATGATCTGCCCGGTGCGCAGCCGCACCGTCAGCAGCCCATCCCCCACCTGCCCCAGCAGCAGGTGATCGCGCCACAGCACCGCGACCGACAACGTGGTGGCGAACTCCTCAAGTGGTCGCTGCATACGCCAGGCGAGGTACCGGACAGCCGCGCGCGCACCGAAGAACAAACCGGTGAACGCCGACGGCGCCAACGCCGCCGGCGGTGGCGGCCAGCGCCCCAGCCGCTGGGCGATACTGATCACCGCATGCACTGCGGCCTGTGCGCCCAGGTGAGCCCGCGGCGCGCAACCCGCCCCGTCGGCCACCGCCATGGCCAGCACCTCGCGCGCCGACCAGGACCAGGCGAACCGATCCTGGCAGGGCAGCGCCGCCCGCACGTGCAGCTGCCCGGTGGCCGAAGCCGCAGCCACCGACCACTGCGCGACGCTCACACGGCGGCCCAGCCATCCAGCGGAGGCAGCGGAACCTGACCGGAGACACTCTGGCTGGTTACTGACAAGCTGGCGGCCAGCCAGGCGAAGAACTCAACGAACGATCCCACATCCCGTAGCTTTACCGGCGCCCGCGCGATGCTGGTCCTCGCCAAAGCGGCTAGATCAGCATCGTCGCCGACCGCGATCGGGAACACCATGAGCGATTGTTTCCGCTCAAGTGCGTTGAGATGGGCGACGGTCTCCTCGAAGTAGTCCCGGGTATCGGTAGGCTTTCCGTCGGTCATCAGGATAAGCCAGGGTCGCATATACTCGATCCCGGCCGCACGATACTGCTTCTTGCGCTGCTCAAGGCCCGCAACAGCCAGGGCCAGGGCATCGGCCATCGGTGTGCCGCCCGCAGCCAGTAATTGGGGCGGATCGAAGTCACGCACCTCGCAAAACGGGCTGTCCACCTGTGCCTGCCCGCCGAAACTCACGACGGTCACCTCACACCGCTTCCGGGCATAGGAATCCTCCTTTGCGTCGTCGGCGAACCGCCGCAACCCCCTGTTCAGTTCGTCGATCGGTCGACCAGCCATAGACGAAGAACGGTCGAGAACCAAGGCACAGGGGGTACGTGGTTCAGGATTGTTCGTGTTGATCCTGATCTCGAGAGCGGAACCCGTCATCGTTACCTCCCCTTTGCGACCCACGCGGCCGAACCCACTGTCGGAAGTCTGTCAGCGGGGCACGGGCAGTGGTTCGATCGGTACCAGTGGTTCGAATCGTGGCAGGCGGTCCAGCGGCGAAGATCTCCGAATGTACAGGCAGCTAGTATAATCGAAGCCGCTTTGCACCACGTATGTGTCGGCCAATTTCTCGACCGATGTATCGGTCGGGTAAGTGCCGAGCATGTGGTAGGTACCGGGAGTGAGCCGCAGCGTCGTCGACGGCTTCCCGGCGAAGGTGGGACAGGCGTCCTCGGTGCGCTCGTAACTCGCCGGGCACCCGGGGCAGGGCGGCAGGGTGAATTCATGCGCCGTGGGTCCGGCAACGAGAACCCGGACTTCGAGCGGGCTGTCATTGTAGAAGGTCACGGCATTGTCGCCCGGCGAGTTACCGCCCAGCGGAGCTGGCAGCGCAAGCGATTCGCCCACCTCGGCGACCACCTCGGCGGCGATAATCGCCGAGCGTGCCTGCGCAACCTGCGGGTTCTCGGGATAGGTGTCGACGAACTGCTTCAGCTGAGTGATCGCTCCGGAATAGTTGGCGGCGCGGTACCGATCGAAGCCACACTCCAGCATGGCCCGAGCCCGGTCGGTGTTCGCGGGGCCGACCACACCTCCGGCCTCGGTGGGAGGCAATGTTACGAAATAGTCGAGCACGGGCAACGCGTCACAGTACCGTTGCTCCGTGAAGCGGCTGTTCGCTGCGGTGAACGTGTCGACGATCGCCTGCGGCACCTTCGGTCCCGTCAGGGTGTCACCGAATTCCCGCTGGATCACCAGCAGGGCCTCGATGGCCGAACGCGCCTGCTCGACCCGCAGCAGGTCGGAGGTGGTCGGCAACGTGGCCCGCAGCCCGTCCGCCTGCTCGAAGTATGTCGCGGCGATCTCACCCCGCACCGCGGCGGCGGCGCGGGGATCGGTGCCGGACTCGGCCAACAGGTCCCGGTACACCTGGATGGCTCCCGGATAGTTCCGACCGGCCCGCAATGAGCCCGCCCAGTCGATATAGGTGCGTATGAGGCTGTCCTGCACGTACGGCGCCAGCACAGTGACCGGGTAGGCCTGGCGGTAGTCCTGGTAACGCCGGACCGCATCGGCGTACGCGCCCCGCGCCTGAGCCTCTGATGCGGCCGTGAACGCTACACACTGCTCCGTGGCCTCCCGCGCCGCCGGAATGTCCCGGCTGAGCGTCAGCTCGTAGAGCCCGCTGACCAGCTCGTAGTTCATGATTGCGGTCGCACAGTCGGCCCGGGACTGCGCCGCGAGACCGGCGGCGTAGGCGCGGCGACCGGCCGCGCCGTAGAGCAGGTACCCGGCGACCATGGCGACGATCAGCACCATCCCGACGATCGCGGGCACCTTACGGTTGTGGGTGGTTAGCGGATGCGGCTGGGCCCCGCGAGCCAGCCGCCATCCGTCGAACACCATCCAACCGAGCCAGACGACGATCAGCGCCCGCCACAGCTCCGGATGGTTCGCCGCTTCGGTCGCGAACGCGACCACCACCAGCACGATCGTGGCGGCCAGGTAGATCGCGGCGCGCCACCAGTGCCGGAGGTAGACGTAGCCGAGCGCCAGGCCGGTGAGGTTGAGCAGCACGGCGGCCACGGATGACCAGCGTTCGTCACCATGATCGAAGCTCGTCATCGCTGGCCGCCCTTCAACCCACCCAGCTACACCTGGGAAGAGGAGAACACGGATCATCGGGGAGGGGTCCCGACGCCCGACCGCGGTCGCCCTCATCCAGCGTAACTCGACATGGTGGTCGAGGGTGGTCATTCGGCTACACACCGAGACAGCGGGCGGGCTGCCCGCGGGAGAGCTGGCGAGGGATCCGCTTCCGTGAGCTCAATCCCTAAATCCCAGGTCGTCGATGAGAAAGCTCGGGTGACTCTTGCGGCGGCACGACACCCGACGTCCTCGGGATCGATCCTACGAACCTCCGCCACGGAAACAGATTGCGCACTGAAGCTCAGCCATGCGACCACATATAGTCCCGCATCGGAACCGTTCGGGGACTCGGCGCGATAGCGCGGCCAGGGCCGGCCTGAGCACCTCGTCGTAGCAGCGACGATGAGTTTTGGGCTGGTTGATGGTCTTGATAGTGAGCACTTCATTCGTGATCAGCTACAAGGAGGACATCATGAGCGACACCCAGGCCATGAGCGAGACCCCCGCGGCGCCCCGAGGGCGCGCCATGAACATCACGCTGTGGGTGGTGCAAGCCCTGTTGGCCCTGTTCTTTGCGTTCATCGGGATCGTCAAGCTCATCGGCCCGCAAGAGGTGGTGGACCAGTTCGCCACGATCGGCCTCGGCCAGTGGTTCCGGTACCTCACCGGTGCGGTTGAGCTCGCCGGTGGGATCGGTCTGTTGATCCCGCGATTGGCTGGTCTGGCCGCGCTGGGGCTGGCCGGCGTCATGGTGGGTGCGGTCATCACCCACCTGACCGTTCTTCCGCCTGCGTCGGGTGCGCTGGTCCCGGCCCTGCTGGGCGTCGTATTCGTCCTGCTCGCGTGGGCCCGCCGGCCCCGGACCTAGGGAGCTTCTCGATGACCTCAAGCGTTGACCCGAACTTCCTTCCGATGGCGGACCGACAACCTCACTGCTCTTGACAAATAAACTTGTCGGCAGCATGGTAGCTGGCATGTTCGAGGTGGCGGTGATCGAGGACCCGGCTGTGGCCGAGGTCTCGCTGGATCCGATGCGCGCCCGGCTGCTGGCCGAACTGACCGAGCCTGGTTCGGCCAGCATGCTGGCCGCGCGGGTCGGCCTGCCGAGACAGCAGGTGAACTACCACCTGCGGGCACTGGAGCGGCACGGGCTGGTCGAACTCGTGGCGGAGCACAGGAAGGGCAACTGCACCGAGCGGATGCTGCGGGCCACGGCCGCGTCCTACGTGATCTCCCCGACGGCGCTCGCCGCGGTGGCGCCCGATCCGAGCCGCTCACCGGACCGGCTGTCGGCGCGCTGGCTGCTCGCGGTCGCGGCCCAACTGGTGCGCGATGTCGGCACGCTGATCACCGGTGCGGCGCAGGCGCGCAAGCCGGTCGCCACGTTCGCGATGGACGGCGAGGTGCGGTTCGCCTCGGCGGCCGATCGCGCCGCCTTCGCCGCAGAGCTGGCCGGCGCCGTCACCGCGCTGGTCAGCAGATACCACGACGAGAAAGCCGCCGGCGGACGTGCCCACCGCGTGATCGTCGCCGTCCATCCCAACGTCACACCACAGCCGAAGGAGTCCTGACATGTCCCGAAAATTCGAGCTGAACAAGAAGGTCGAGCTCGATGCCAGCCCCGAGCAGGTGTGGGAGGCGATCGCCACCGGCCCTGGCATTTCCTCCTGGTTCATGGGACCGCACGAGATCGAGCCGAGGGTGGGCGGCACGATAAAACTCACCATCGGCGACTTCTCCGAACAAGCCACAATTACTGCCTGGGACCCACCGAAGCGGCTCGCGTGCCGGGCCGCCGAAGGCGCGGACGGGTCATTCCACGCGATGGAATACCTCATCGAGGGCCGCGAGGGCGCCAGCACCGTACTCCGATTCGTGCACAGCGGATTTCTCAGCGACGACTGGGGCGCTGAATACGAGGACATGACCAGCCACGGCTGGGACAAGTACCTGCACACCCTTGCCCAGTATCTGACGTACTTCACCGGCCGACCCGGCACCTTCGTCTATGCCGGAGGCCCCCCTGTGCCCGAGGGACAGGACGGCTGGACGATGCTCACCGAGGCGCTCGGCCTGACCGGTCCGGTCAGCGCCGGGGACCGGGTGCGGCTCACCCCGGACGGGCTGGCGCCAATCGACGGTGTGGTGGACTACGTGGTCCCGGGGTACCGGGAGTTCCTGGGGGTCCGCGGGAGCGAGGGCATGTACCGGTTCCAGAGCGACGGCCACCAGCTCAGCGTGGGACACCACCTCTTCACCGAGAACACGAACGGCGAGGAGGCCACCAAAGCCTGGCAAGCGTGGCTTAACCGGGCATTGTCCGCTTAACGATCTTCGGTCGCTAGCCCTTCAACGGCATTTCAGCCGCTGGTGGCACGCCGGGCCGTCCACGATCGCTGTTTGGGAAGAAGCAACCGCGATCAGCGCGGCTCATGCTTCCCAAACAGCGATCACCTCCCCTGATCCACGACACACCGCACGGTGCCCGCCACAGGTGCCAGTGCAGTGTTAACGGAATTTGCTGATCGGACCGCGCTGGTATTGGACGCTGCAACTATCGCGCAGTCGCGCCCGACTCCTTGAATGGTCGCAGCACCACCATAAGTTCTTCGATTCTTTGGTGGCGCATAGCTCAATAGCCTGGCTCGCCCAGTTGCGGGCCTGCGCAGTCTCGCCGAGCCATGCGTATGCCGTACCCGCGTAATACGGCAGGTAGGGCGCGTCGAACGAGAAGAAACTGCCCGTCTGTGGCTCCGAGCGCACATTGAGCACCTGTTCAGCGCGGGATAACACGCGCTCTGTTTCGGTGAGATCATTGCGTCGCGCCTGGGTCCGTGCTTCGAGTGCGCAGGATCGGACCAGGGCGGCGGATCCGGTCGGCGCTATCCGCCTGCCGGCCTGGGCGAAAATCACCGCGTCTCGCGGATCCCTCACGTACAGCGCGACCTGCGCTTGGGTGCCGCGTATCCAGCCTGTGAGGCGCGTGTGCCCCACCTCCTACGCCAGTGACAGCGCGGTCATGCAGTGTAGCTCGGCCTCACCCAAAGCAAGTGACACTTTGGCGAGCAAACCAGTCAGCCGGCCGGCCACCGCATAGAGGTCACGGCGCTGGCCTAGTGTTAGCGCGCCGTCCAGCAAGCGGGCGACGTAGCGGCGCCAGGACAGCACCGTCTCGCGGAATTCGGCTGGGGAGACGGTGAAGTACTCCACACCGAGGCGTTCGACCAGTTCCTGCATCTGCTGCACAGTCGCGGGGCCCAGTTCGGATGCCTCGATCCGGCGCAGGAGCTCAACGGACTCGACCACGGGCGAGGTACCAGCGACAACGGAGATCAAGCCCTGATCCTGGGTCGCCATAGCGACGTGGAAGTGGTCCCGCTGGGCGTCGGTGGCCTGCTCCAGAACCTGATCCAGAGCACGGCGTAAGGCCAGGCCCGGGGGGTGGACACCGCGCTCGGCGTTGCCGATCGTCCGCATCGCGAACCCCACCGTCTTGGCGAAATCCTGCTGAGACCGACACAGCCCCACCTCACGCAGCAACCGCATCCGGGACGGAGTCCATTCCACCACCGCAGCCCAACCCACAACCTGCCCCGACCCTGCCAGCAACACGGGCTCACGGTTGCCACCCACGATCAGATGGGCTTAAGCGACAAGAACACGATCCCGCTCCAACGGGAGTAGTGACACAACCATGACGCCACCATCGACCACTCCTAACACCCTCAACGAACAGAGCCAGGGTAGAGGCATGTCTGCTATCGACACCGACCAGTTCTCTCATCGACTCCGCGACAAGGCTATACGGCTAAAAACCAAGCATATCCTGGTCTCGCGCATTGACGGCTCAGCCCAAGAAGGCGATCTTGCAGAACCACCGAACTGCGACGGTTACGGCCGTATCCGACACTTCCGGCTGACAACTCCGGAGCCTTGGCCTCCGAACCCCCTACCGATCCTTCCCGCCTGCCATCGGCTTGGGCTCACGCCGGGCAGGATTATGACGGCTCAGGTGTTTCAGAATGCAGCATGCAACTGGCGGTGCTGGTACTGTTTCGTACCCTTCAACCTGCTCTCGGCGGACGAGGGCAACGCTGATTGGCTGACCGCTGACGAGATGGTGGAGCGCTACCTCCGCGAGCCGGACAGGCCGCTGATTATTGACTGTTCGGGAGGCCAGCCCGATCTTGTGCCAGAGTGGATTCCCTGGATGATGAGCGCCCTCCGTGCTCGCGGTCTGGAGGATTCAGTTTACCTATGGTCCGACGATAACCTGAGTAACGACTACCTCTGGCGCTATCTAGAACAGTCAGACCGCGAACTGATCGCCAGCTATCGAATGTATGGCCGAGTCTGTTGTTTCAAGGGCTTCAACAGGGACTCATTCGCATTCAACACCAGGGCGGCACCTGAGCTGTTCGATCGCCAGTTCGAGCTGTTCGAAAGACTACTGTCGCTCGACATCGACCTTTACGTCTACGCGACCTTCACCGCGCCGGAAAATTATTCCCTTCCGCACGACATGTCCGTCTTTGTGGACCGGCTGCAAGCCATCCATCAAAATTTGCCGCTTCGGCTGATTCCACTGCGCATCGAGACGTTCGGGGTCGTAGCACCGCGCGTTCGTGAAGAGCATCGGCGTTCCTTGGTCATACAAGAGGAAGCCGTGCGGGCGTGGAACGCAGAACTTCACAGCCGCTTCACCTACACCGAACGCGCAATCCCCATCCCGCTCGTCTCCCTTGGACGGTGACCGAGCATGCGCTTCGACCTGACCGACACCGCCTTCTGTGAATCGGCAGCTACCTGGCTCGCCGGGCTGAACGACGAAAATCTTCGTGACCTAGAAGTCGTCTTCGCCATTTCTCCAGGCTACTACCCGACAACGCTACACAGACTGTGGCAGGTCGAAGTCAGTCGACGCGGATTGTCTCCGCGTATGGCTGCCCGCTTCAGTCAGTCGGGCAAACGCATTCCGGTTTGCCACCCACATGATTGCGACTGGCGTTTCACCACTGACACAGCAGCAGAGCTGGTCGACCGCGTCGCCAGCCACCTTGAACAGCCGGGCTGCATCGCCCATATCGGCACACCTAGCACCTTCCGTGCCGGTCTCAGCTTGCATCCGCAACATCGGCACGTCCTTCTTGAACGAAACGCCGCCATGACGGCTGCCTTGGCTGACGATGCCGCTGAGGTCGTCACGCTCGATCTGGCACTACACGATCCACCGAAACTGAAGGCAAATGCCGCAATACTCGACCCGCCGTGGTATGTACATGATACACTGATCTTCCTTTGGGCGGCGTCTCGTGTTTGCCATCACGGCACGCTGATCTGGCTTTGTCAGCCTACACTTGCCACCCGCCCTGGCATCGCCGAGGAACGCATGGAACTACTTGGAGAACTATTTCAGCTCGGGTTTGAAGAAGTCCACACCTTCGACCACGCGGTTCGCTATCAAATGCCGCACTTCGAGGCGATGTCGTTACGACTCACCGCCACTGAGCTCGCTGTGCCCCCGAACTGGCGTAAGGGTGACCTGCTCGTGCTCCGTAAGGTCGGGCCAGCAAGCATTACCCGGCCCTTGGCTGTCAGCGAACAGTGGACCGAAGTACATTTCGGCCCGGTACGCATCAAGCTGCGTGCCACCGACCAAGTCGAGGACTTGGCGAACCTCGTGCCTGACGACGTCCTCAGCACTGTCAGCCGCCGCGATCCCGTGAGAGGGAAGATCGGTTTGTGGACCAGTGGCAACCGTGTCTACGGCCTGGCCGCGCCCGAGCGGGTTGGTCGGTTGATCACACTGTGTGATAATGACCTTGAAGCTATGCGATTCACGCTCGCTCGCACCCTGCTCCATGCACGCCGACTCGGCATGTCCACCTCGACGGCACGGCAGCTTTTTGACGTGCTTCTCGTTGAGCTTCAGGAGCACAATACCTGGAAGGATAGCGTATGACTGAGCAGCAGATCATGGAAGAGCTGCGTGCAGCTTCACGAAAGCATAGCGAGTGGGCCGTCCTGGCTCCGCTACTGGATGACCCCCGCGTAGGCTTTCACCTGGCCATCATGGTGGAGCCGTTCTTGTCGTACCTCCTCAATGGGCAGAAGACCATCGAGTCGCGCTTCTCCAAGAACGCGATCGCTCCGTACGGTAAGGTCACCATGGGCGACCTGGTATTACTCAAGGCCGGGCCGGTGGTCGGTGCATTCACCGTCTCGTCGGTAGACTTCGTGACGCTCCACGGCGACAGCCTTGCACGACTGCGTCGGGACTATGCCGCCGCCATCTGTGCCAAAGAGGACGAGTTCTGGAACGTCCGTGCCAACAAGCGGTACGCTACGCTGACCGGAGTCAGCGACGTGTACAAGCTCCCACCGGTCACCGTGTCGAAGCGGGATATGCGTGGCTGGGTGGTGCTCCGTGCCGCCAGCCTCTCCAGTGGTGATGAACAGATCACTCTCTAATGAAGGTCATCTGCTTGGGTGGCGGGATCGCCAGTGGCAAGACAACCATCGCGCGAGCTCTCGCTGCCGCTTCGCCCCACTCGTTGGTCCGTTCCTTCGGGGATATTGTGCGCGCTCGGGCACGAGCGGACGGTCTTGAAATGGATCGCGCGACACTTCAAGAGACGGGCATCCGCCTGATCGCGGAGGGCTGGCCCGAATTCATTGACGCACTTATGGCGGACGTGCCACCACAACTGGAGTTACTGATCGTGGACGGCATCCGCCATGCCGAGCCTGTCTGCGAGCTGCGGCGGCGATTCCCAATAGTTCCAGTTCGTCTTGTCTTTTTAACAACCCATAGAACCGTCATACAACAACGCATGGCCCAGCGTGGCGAACCGTTCAACGCAATCGAGCATGCGATTGAATCGGAGCTGCGAAAGGTCGCTGAGACAGCGGACATTCTCGTTGACTCGGGGGAACCACCGGGCAAAATTGTTGAGAAGATACGAGCACTTGCTTGAAATTAACAGGGCTTGTTCTGTCGTGATCTTGACGCCTCACAGCGACAACATACCTGAGCACCACCAAGCCGTGAAGTATTCAGGTGAACACCTATTGCTGACTGCATCTAGGGCTACTAAATATAGTTGGATTCGCTACCAGGCAGAGGGAGTAGGACGGCCTTGGGCGCCGTCCACGCAGATGTGGGTGCCGCTGATCCAGCTCGCTCGCTCAGACAGCAGGAACATCACCACATCGGCGACCTCTTTGGGCGTGCCGAGACGGCCGAGCGGGAAATCCCGCTCCACGAACTGCTCGAAACGGTCGGGAGCTCGATTACGGAAGGAGTCCCAGTCACCACCAGGCGAGAAAACGGAGCCAGGGCTGACGGCATTTATTCGGATTCGCTCGGGAGCGAGCTCGCGGCCGAGTTCCATGGCGAGGTAGATTTCGGCTGCCTTAGCTGAG
Organism: Pseudonocardiaceae bacterium; assembly: GCA_050700355.1. Lineage (GTDB taxonomy): Bacteria > Actinomycetota > Actinomycetes > Mycobacteriales > Pseudonocardiaceae. The sequence goes on along the minus strand of JBOHHE010000231.1, from coordinate 1,803 downwards.
CCGTACTGAGGATAAGGGGCGGGCTTCCAGCCGGAAATCGAGGCGACGATGACTACTGCGCCACCGCCAGCCTGCTGCATATGCGGCACACAAGCGCGAACTGCCCGAGCAGCGTGTCCGACGTTGAGCTCGAAGGTCTGCCGCCACTCCTGCGGTGTTGAGGCGAGAAACCGACGTTCGCCGGTATTCGAGCCTGCGTTGACTACCAGCAGGTCTACCCGACCGAGCGCTGCGGCAGCTTCGGCGACGAAGTGCTCGACCTCGCCGTCCTTCCCCACGTCCGCGACGACGCTACAGGCCGTCGAGCCATGATCCCGCAGCTCCCGGACAGTCCGGTCGAGGTCATCGAGATCACGACCACAAATCCCTATCGAGCACCCTTCGGCGGCCAGTCCTAACGCGATCGCGCGCCCAATCCCGCGACTGCCACCCGTGATGAGCGCTGCCTTACCCGCTATCTGGAGATCCACCGCCACCGTTCTCTCAGTTCGACCACGCACTGCTCAGTAAACGGTTGCATTACCACCAGAAGCTCCTCGATTCGTCTTCTAGCGATAAGCGTTACCCGCTCGGCGCAGACGTCTAGCGCTTGGAGTCCAATGGCCGATGCTTCCTCTAGTTCAGAGTTTGCGCAAGCGCGATTGCCATGTCGATACAGGAAGTAGCTTGGCCAACTGGCGGCTCTCGTTTCCTATTTGTTGCCTCAATCGCTTCATTCGCTGCTCTAAGCGCATTGGCTGGGTCTCTGAGCCAGACGAAAGCGGTTGCCGCACAATAGGGTAGGTATGAGGCGCCGAACGAGTAGATGCTCCGAGCCAGGGGCTGTGACAACACGTTCCACGCATGTTCTGCCGAGTCCAGGGCGGTCCGCGTGCCCTCGTTATCGCTCATCTTCGCGAGAGCGCGAGCTTCCTGTGTGCAGGACCGGACCAACGCGGCGGATCCCGTAGGTGCTACTTCCCGTCCAGCCTGAGCGTAGGTCGCGGCTTCCCGGGGGTGTCCCGTATAGAGGGCGATCTGTGCTTGGGTGCCGCGTATCCAGCCAGCGAGTCGCGCATCTCCGACTTCTTGCGCCAACGAGAGCGCGGTTGTGCAGTGTGGCTGACCCTCCTCGCCGAGAGCGAGTGACACTTCGGCGAGCAGTCCGGTTAGCCAGCCAGCCACGGCGTAGAGGTCGCGGCGCTCGCGCAGGGTCAGTGTGCCCTCGAGCAGGCGGGCGACGTAACGGCGCCAGGACAGCGCCGTCTCGCGGAATTCGGCTGGGGAGACGGTGAAGTACTCCACACCGAGGCGTTCGACCAGTTCCTGCATCTGTTCCAAAGTGGCGGGGCCGAGTTCGGATGCCTCGATCCGGCGCAGGAGCTCAACGGACTCGACCAGGGGGGATGTACCAGCGACAACGGACACCAAACCCCGATCCTGAGCGGCCACAGCGGCAAGGAAGCGGTCACACTGGGCGTCGGTGGCCTGCTCCAGAACCTGATCCAGAGCACGACGCAAGGCCAGGCCCGGGGGGTGGACACCGCGCTCGGCGTTGCCAATCGTCCGCATCGCGAACCCAGGGCCAATTCAAGTTCACTCGATGTCTTGTTTTTGTCACGCTAGGTAGCAAGGAAGGGAAGTGGTCGGTTTCGATCCCGGCAGATACGCTCCGTCGTTTCTTTAATGCACTCCACTCCGTTCAATCGAAGTAGTCCCAGCGCTAAATTCCGGAGCGTCGCGATAGTGTGCGCACCGTTTCCTGTGTACGTTTGATTGGCATCTTCCTTCCATGTGGTGTCACGCACATAGTGACTCTTGTTC